>NZ_JBFAKP010000010.1:0-256597 GCF_040655795.1 Nonomuraea sp. NPDC050310
TCGCTGACCTTGATGTGCTTGAAGCTCATGCCGAACGGGTTCACCCAGAAGTGGTCGAGGTGCTCGGGGTCGCGGGCGGTGATGTGCCCGGCCACTCCCTCCTCGAAGCCGAACCTGCCGAACAGCCGCAACGCGGCCACCAGCCGCTCCTGGCGATGACGGCGCGTCTCCTCGACGGTGTCGAAGGTCTGCGGCAGGCGGAAGGTGAGCTGGTCGGCGGGGACGGGGTCGAGGTTCACGAGGCCTCCGGCGCGGAGTGGGCGGTTGCCGGTCACGGTACCCGAATCTTCTTCTGGTGTGGAGATCGTATCCCCGAGAGGGGGGCTATGACTCCGAACTCGGTCGTTGTTCTGGCCCAGGGTTACCGGTGGAGGCTTCAGGGAGTCGGATGCCGTGCGCTTGCAGCCGGGAGAGGATCAGTTCTCGGACTTCGCGTTCTTGCGCGGCGGCTTCGTGACGCCCGATGCGCTCGGCGGTTGCGGACCAGCGTTCGAGGACGTCGATCGTGAGCAGCCATTGGGCGATGGTGAGTTTGGGCTTCACGATCTCGTCCGGTGGTGGCCACGAGCCGGAGCCTGGAACGCCGGGCGCCCAGTGGGCAATCTGGTCCCAACCGGCCCTGCGGATGCTGCGGGCGAGGTCGGCCCGCTGGAGGTTGCCGTTCACCGTCTCGACGCTGGAGTCATTGTCCATGCTTCCGTCGATGAGTCCCCACTGGCGCAGAGGCATCGCGATGATCAGGCCGACACTCATGCCGGCATGGTGCCGAGATCACGAGGCGCGGTCAAGGCGATCAGTACGCCCCGGGTACGGCAGCGCCGAGGATCGGGCGGCGAAGGTGTGGTGGGTGAGCGCGGCGGCGGACCGTCGCGAACGTGTTCCCCTGCTCGAGGGTCTCTGATCGGCAGCGTAGAAGGCCTCGGAAATCTCCTGAAGTCGGGGCGTCAGCCCGCCCGGCGCCAGTAGGCGAGTTGCGCGCTCGTGCTTTTGACCACCTGCGGGATGGATTCAGGCTTTGGCCAGATCTGCAGCAGATAGCGATCTTCCGCTTCCGACTCCTCGTCCATGTTCACGGCGTGGTAGCGCAGCCGATACCACCCTGGTCCCGAGGGCAGCTCGGGCAGCTCGTGAACACTTTCCCCTCCCCACTCGCACAGCGAGACCCGTCCGGCCTCGGACCGGAAGCTGATCTCCACAATGTCCTCATACCCGTCGGTGTCCGCTCCCGGGTCGTGGTCGGCCACGGTCGCCGAGAAGCCAAGGGTGCCCGTGTGCGTGCCCGTGAGCAGGAGGGCGGCGCCGTCCTCCACGCGGATGATGCCGACGGGGTGATCGGGATGGTCATCGGCAAAGGTGGCGTAGCCCGGATTGTCGTCAGTGTCGTCGACGAGGTACGCCTGCCCGTAGTGGACCGAGAGGTCGAACGAGACGGTGCGAGTAGTGGTCATGGTCGGCAAGAGTATGATCATGTACTGAGATTTTCCGATCGATCCCGAGCTCAAGCGCTGTCTTGGTGCGGCCGTACTCGCCTTCGTACGAGCTTCTGGCTCGGTTGTCGATTCCTGCCACGGCTGCGCTCACGTGAGCAGCCGCAGGCCGACGTCTCGGCTGAGTGCGGGTGGTGGGGTGACCAACGCCGGCCGCCGGGGCCATGCCGTCAGTCACTTCCTCTGGCTTGAAGCGAGGCTCTTGACGAAATCAAATGAACGACTTTTTAATTCGGACATGGGCCGCATAGCCGGAGTGACCGCCGCGGAGACCCGCGAACGGCTGCTGCACGCCGCCGCCGATGCCTTCGCGACGCGGGGCTACGACGGCACGCGGGTGGCGGACATCGCGGCCGCGGCGGGGGTCAGCAACGGCGCGCTCTACGCCCACTTCGGCTCCAAGGCCGACCTGCTGGTGGCGGCGCTGCGGGCGCACGGGCCGCGGATGCTGGCCTGCCTGCTGGCCGCCGAGCCCGACCGGCCGATCACCGACCTGCTGCTGGAGGTCGGGCGCGGGCTGCCGCGGCGGCGCGAGCCGCTGGGCTACCTCATCGTCGAGGCGCTGGTGGCGGCCCGGCGGGACGAGGAGGTCGCCGGGCCGATGCGCGACTACGTGGGCGAGCGGGCCGGGTTCCTGTCCGGCCTGGTGGAGCTGGCCCAGCACAGCGACGAGATCGACGGGGGCCTGTCCCCCGCGGCTCTGGCGCACTTCTGCCTCGTGCTGACGATGGGCAGTGCGCTGCTTCCCTCCGACCTCCACCAGGTGGACGAGGAGGCCTGGTCGGCGTTGCTCGGCCGGGTCGTCGCCGCCCTCGCGCCACCCCGCGCCGACATCCCACAGAGCGGAGCCCAGCCGTGAGAGTGCAGATCAGCCCTGACCGCTGCCAGGGACACGGTCGTTGCTACGACCTGGTCCCCGGCCTGTTCACCGAGGACGAGGAGGGATACGGGCAGGTCGCCGGCGACGGCGCGGTCTCCGCCGAGCACGAACGCGAGGCCAGGCTGGCCTCCCAGAACTGCCCGGAACGCGCCATCGACCTGCTGCGGGAGGTGTGAGGTGACGACCGACGAGCGGTTCGTCCGCAGCCCGCGCGAGGGGATCGATCCGGAGACCCCGCTCGGTGTCCGCAACGAGATCGTCGTCGGGCCGGTCACCGACTGGGCCACCGACTTCTCGCACACCGAGCCGGAGTGGGCCGCCGACCCCTACCCGATCCAGGACGAGCTGCGCGAACGCTGCCCGATCGCGCACACGGAACGGTTCGGCGGCGGCTGGCTGCCCACCCGCTACGAGGACGTCGCGGCCATCGCCTACGACACCGAGCGCTTCTCCTCCCGCGCGGTCGTCATGGCCAACTTCCGGCCGCCCAAGGAGACCGCCCCGGTCGGCGGGGTGCCGCCGATCTCCTCCGACCCGCCCTTCCACCACGACGCGCGCAAGCTGCTGCTGCCCGCCTTCACCAAGACCGCGGTCAGCCGGCGCGAGGCCGCCACCCGGGCGCTCTGCCACGAGCTGATCGACGCGCTGGCCGGGCAGGACGTGGTCGAGGCCGCGCACGACTACGCCCAGCACATCCCGATGCGGGTCATCGCCGACATGCTCGGCTTCCCGCCCGAGGACGGGCGCAAGTTCCGCGGCTTCATCGAGGGTGCGCTGGAGGGCGTCAACCTGCCGCCGGAACAGCGCATGGCCAACATGGACGCGTTGTTCGACTACCTGCTCGACCAGATCCACGACCACCTGGAACGGCCGCGCGACGACCTGACGACCTACCTGATCAACGCCGAGCTCTACGGCCAGAAGCTCACCTCCGGGCACGTGGCGGGCACCATCGCGCTGCTGCTCATCGCCGGCATCGACACCACGTGGAGCGCCATCGGAGCCTCGCTGTGGCACCTGGCCAAGACGCCCGCCGACCGGCGGCGGCTGGTCGCCGAGCCGGAGCTGCTGCCGACCGCGATGGAGGAGTTCCTGCGCGCCTACGCGCCGGTCACCATGGCCCGGCTGGTCAAGGAGGACACCAGCTTCAACGGCGTGGAGATGCGCGCCGAGGACTGGATCCTGCTCTCCTTCCCCGCGGCCAACCGCGACCCGGCGCACTTCGACCGGGCCGGTGAGGTGGTCATCGACCGGGAGGTCAACCGGCACGTCGCCTTCGGCCTCGGCATCCACCGCTGCGTCGGCTCGCACCTGGCGCGGATGGAGCTGCGGGTGGCGCTGGAGGTGTGGCTGGAGCGGTTCCCTGAGTTCTCGCTGGCCGATCCGGAGGCCGTCACCTGGGCCACCGGCCAGGTCCGCGGCCCCCGCACCCTGCCCCTCCGCGTCACCCCCGCCGCTCGCTGAGGGTCGGGCGCCTCAGGGTCACCCCCGCTGTTCGTTGAGGGGCGGGCTCCTCCGCGAGGAGGAGCCCGCCCCTTCGACCGGCCGGACCGGGACCGTTCCCCGGCACGACCCCGCCGCCGGATCCCGCCCGTAGCGTCGATCCCATGATCCGCCCCGCCCTCGCCCTGTGCGCCACCCTGACCACCACCACCGTCTCCCCCACCCCCACCCTCGCCGCCGACCTGGACCACATCCGCCGCGCCGGCGCCCTCGCCGTGATCGCCGAGGTACGGCAAGGCGACCGGATCCAGCGAGCGGCCACCGGCCGGACCAAGCTCGGCTCGCCCGCCACCCCGACCGGCCGCGAGCACTTCCGCGCCGGCAGCATCGTCAAGTCGTTCGTCGCCACCGTGATCCTGCAGCTGGTCGGCGAGGGCCGGCTCGCCCTCGACGACACGGTCGCCACCGTCCTGGAGCTGGGCGAGGACCGCGTCGAGCTGGCGTCGCGGGTGACCGTACGGCATCTGCTGACCCACAGCAGCGGCGTGCCCGAGTACCTGCCGGACGGCGAGATCCCGGGCGGCACGCTCGCCTCCCGCTTCCGCACCTGGGACCCGCGCGAGCTGGTCGCCCTGTCCCGCCGCCACGAGCGGCCCTTCGAGCCGGGGGCGGCCCAGGCCTACTCGAACACGAACTACGTCCTGCTCGGCATGATGATCGAGCGGGTGACCGGCCGCGACTTCGGCGAGGAGATCCGGCGGCGCATCGTGGTCCCGCTCGGGCTGAAGGACACCGAGGTGCCGGGCGCCCGCACCACCATCAGAGGCCCCCACCTGCACGGCTACCTCGACGGTTCGGTTGACGTGAGCAGGTTCAACCTGACCGTGGCCGCGGCGTCGGGCAACCTGAACTCCACCACCGCCGACCTCAACCGCTTCTACCGCGCCCTGCTGACCGGCCGGCTGCTCCCGCCCGCGCTGCTCCGGCTGATGACCACCGGCCAGGAGTACGGCATGGGACTCGGGCTCAAGCAGACGCCCTGCGGCCTGGTCGTGGGCCACACCGGCACCGCGTTCGGCTACCAGACCATGTCCTTCCACCTGGCCGACGGCAGCCGGCAGGCGTCGATCTCCTACACCCCGCGCACCGGGCGCGAGCTGGCCGCGACCAACGAGGTGCTGTGGCGGCGGCTCTGCCCCAGCGTGAAGCCCTGATTTCACGGGATTTCTCAGCATTTTCCGGGGTAGCGACGGCGGATGCGGCTCGACGTCAACCTCCTGGACTACGCGCTCATCGCGATCTACTTCGCGACCGTCCTGGGCATCGGGTTCGCGGCACGCAAGGCGATCACCACGAGGGACGACTTCTTCCTGGCCGGACGCGGCCTGCCGGCCTGGGTGACCGGCCTGGCGTTCGTCTCGGCCAACCTCGGCGCGATCGAGATCCTCGGCATGGCCGCGAACGGCGCGCAGTACGGCGCCATGACCGTCCACTACTACTGGGTGGGCGCCATCCCCGCCATGGTCTTCCTCGGCGTCGTGATGATGCCCTTCTACTACCGCTCGCGGGTGCGCAGCGTGCCGGAGTTCCTGCGGCGGCGCTTCAACCCCTCCACGCAGTTGCTCAACGCGCTCACCTTCGCCACCGCGCAGATCCTGATCGCCGGGGTCAACCTGTACGCGCTGGCCCTGGTGATGGAGGCGCTGCTGGGCTGGCCGCTGCCGGTCTCGGTGGTGGTCTCGGCGCTGATCGTGCTGGCCTACATCACCCTGGGCGGGCTGTCCGGCGCGATCTACAACGAGGTGCTGCAGTTCTTCGTGATCCTCGCCGGGCTGATCCCGCTGACCGTGCTCGGGCTGATCAAGGTGGGCGGCCTCGGCGGCCTGGCCGACCGGGTACGGCAGAGCGCGCTCGGCGAGGGCGGCCTGCACACCTGGTCGCACACGGCCAGCGACAACCCGATGGCCGCGCACTGGATCGGCATCGTCTTCGGCCTGGGGTTCGTGCTGAGCTTCGGCTACTGGACGACCAACTTCGCCGAGGTGCAGCGGGCGCTGTCGGCGCGCAACACCAACGCCGCCCGGCTGACCCCGATCGTGGCGGCCTACCCGAAGATCTTCATCCCGCTGATCACCGTCATCCCCGGCCTGATCGCCCTGGTGCTCTTCAGCGACCTGGGCGGCAAGCACGACTACAACGACGCCATCCCGCTGCTCATGGCCGACCTGCTGCCCAACGGCGTGCTCGGCGTGGCGGTCACCGGCCTGCTGGCCTCGTTCATGGCGGGCATGGCGGCCAACATCTCGGGGTTCAACACGGTCTTCACCAACGACCTGTGGGGCGCGCACATCGCCAAGGACCGCGACGACGCCTACTACGTGCGGGTGGGCCGGATCGCGACGGTCGCGGGGGTGCTGCTCGGCGTCGGGACCGCCTTCATCGCGGCGGGCTACTCCAACATCATGGAGTACCTGCAGGCGTTGTTCTCCTTCTTCAACGCCCCGCTGTTCGCCACCTTCCTGCTGGGCCTGTTCTGGAAGCGCATGACGCCGTGGGCGGGATTCTGGGGGCTGCTGGCCGGCACGCTGGCCGCCTTCGCCTCCTACATCCTCTACAAGACCGGCGTCCTGGACTTCGGCACCGAGCTGAACGCCAGCTTCTGGGGCGCGGGCACCGCGTTCGTGGTCGACCTGCTGGTGTCGGCCGTGGTCACGCTGGTCACCACGCCCAAGCCCGCCGAAGAGCTGCGCGGCCTGGTCTACGGGCTGACCGTGGACCTGGAGGACGACACGCTCTCCGGCGACGAGCGCTGGTACCGCTCCCCGCTGATCCTCGGGATCGGCGCCCTCATCCTGGCGGCCGCGATGTACGGAGTGATCATTTGATGGACATCAGACAGGTCATCGGCGGGCTGTTCCTGCTCTACGGCGTCATCCTCGTCGTGACCGGCGCGGTCGGCGGCGAGGCGGTCAACCTGTGGACGGGGCTGGCCATGGGCGTGTTCGGCGCGGCCTTCCTGCTGTGGGTACGGCTCCGCCGTACCGGGGACGAGCCCTAGTAGTCGACCTCGAAGGTGTGCTCGCCCAGCCGGTAGCCGTCGCCGCTGGGCACGAGCGCGCCGAGCGCCACCAGCTTGGCCAGGCTTCGCCGTACTCCCGGGTCGGTGAAGCCGGTCAGCCGGGTGACGGTGGCCGGGTCGGTGGACTCGCCGGCGGTCGCCCGGGCGGCCACGGCCTCGTAGACGTGCAGATCAGCGTCGGACATCGCCTGGACGTCGTGGTCCTTCATCGCTTCCTCGCCCCTTCGCGCAGCCGCTCCGGATCGACCTCGCGTTCGGGGTGGCGGCGCAGGTATTCGCTCTCCAGCTCGGCCGTGCGCGAGGTGTGCCGCGCCAGCGCCTCGTCGGAGCCGTGCAGGAACGCGTCGGTGCGCGTGGTGTGCAGGTGACGCAGTTCCCGGCGCAGGTCTTCCTCGGTCAGGTCGCGCGGGTCGATTCCCATCTCTGTCATGAATCAGCCTCTACCCAGGAATCCCCGACACTTGCTCGTCATATTTCCTGACAAATGTGTCACACTCCGCATATGGACCTCGAGCTCCGGCACCTCAGGATCGTCCGGGCGGTCGCGGACGCGGGAAGTGTCAGTAAGGCGGCGACCCGGCTGGGGCTGGCACAGCCGGCGTTGACCGCGCAGCTCAAGCGCATCGAACGCCTCCTCGGCGGCCCCCTGTTCGAGCGCGACCGCACCGGCGCGCGCCCCACCCCCCTCGGCGAGCTGGTCCTCGACCGCGCCCGAGTACTCCTGCCCGCGGCGAAGGAACTGCAGGAGGAGGCGGTGCGCTTCGCCAACGGCCCGACCACGCGCTTCCGCATCGGCGCCACCAGCGGGGCGATCCTCGGCGGCCTGGTCGAACGGCTGACCGCGCACGGCCCCGTCCGCACCTGCACCTCGTGGTCGGCGCGCGAGCTGGCCACCATGACCGAACTCGGACGCCTGGACTACGCCCTGGTCGGCGTGTGCGGCGACAGCGGCCCGCCGGGCGACTCGATCAGCTGGACCACGATCGGCGTCGACCCGGTGTTCGTGCTGCTCGGCCTGGGCCACCGATTATCCGGGGAGAAGGAGCTCGACCTGGCCGAACTGGCCGAGGAGAGCTGGGCGGTCAACCCGGGCGACGGCTGCTTCGGCGACTGCTTCGCCACCGCGTGCACCCGCGCGGGCTTCACGCCGGGCACGATCTACGAGACCGACGTGGCCACCTGCGTGCACCTGGCCCGCATCGGCCGCGCCGCGATCCTGTGCCAGGCCACCCACCAGCCGGCCCCCGGACTGGTGATGATCCCGCTGCGTGGGGCGCCGCTGCGCTGGCGGCACGTGCTCGGCTGGCACCCGGCCACCCCCGGGGCCTCCTGGGTGCTGGCCCAGGCCAGGCAGGCGCACGCCGAAGCGGTACGGCAGAGCCCCGTCTACGACGCGTGGCTGGCCCATAACCCCGCGATAGGGGCGAAATGGTAGCTCCTCGACTGCTGGACCCGCCGTTACGTTGACGGCACCCCCAGCCAGCAAGGAGAGACCATGCGACGCATCATCGCGCTGCTCTCGCTCGGCGCGCTCGCCATCCCCCTGAGCGCGGTCCCCGCCCACGCGGCCCCGTCCGCGGCCGATCCCCCGCCCGGAATGGTGGACGCGATCGAACGCGACCTCGGCATCACCGAGGCCCAGGCGATCAAGCGCCTGGCCAACGAGGCCCGCGGCAACGCCCTGGCGCCCTCGCTCGGCAAGCGGCTCGGCGCCGACTACGCCGGGGCCTGGTACGAGGGCGCCGAGAGCACCCTCGTCGTGGCCACCGTCAACGCCGCCCACACCAGGACGATCCGCCGGGCCGGCGCGGAGGCGCGGGTCGTCACCCGCTCCCTCGCCCAGCTCGACGCCCTCAAGGCCGCCCTCGACCAGGCGCCCCGCCCCGCCTCGACCATCCACGGCTGGGGCGTCTCCCCGCAGGACAACGCGGTCGTCCTGCACGCCTCCGACCCCGCCGCCGCGCAGGCCTGGGCCGGCGGGCGCGACGGCATCAAGATCGTCGCCTCGGCGGAGCAGCCCAAGCCGTACGCCGACATCCGCGGCGGCGACGCCTACTACATCCCCGCGGCGGGCTACCGCTGCTCGGTCGGCTTCGCGGCCCGCCGTACCAGCGACAACGCCCTCGGCTTCGCCACCGCCGGCCACTGCGGCGACGTCGGCCAGGCCACCAACGGCGTCAACCAGCAGGCCCAGGGCACCTTCCGCGTCTCGTCCTTCCCCGGCGACGACTACGCCTGGGTCGAGACCAACTCGAGCTGGACCGCGCCCGGCGTGGTCAACGGCTACAGCGCCGGCATCCTGCCGGTGCGCGGCTCGGCCGTCACCCAGCCGCAGGGCGCGGTCTGCCGCTCCGGCTCCACCACGCAGTGGCACTGCGGCACGGTCACCTCGCTCAACCAGACCGTCAACTACCCCGAGGGCACCGTCTCCGGCCTGACCCGCACCACGGTCTGCGCCGAAGGCGGCGACTCCGGCGGCGCGTTCATCAGCGGCGACCAGGCGCAGGGCATGACCTCCGGCGGCTCGGGCAACTGCAGCTCCGGCGGCACCACCTACTTCCAGCCGCTCGGCGAACTGCTCAACCGGGGCTACAGCCTGGTCCTGTACGGCGGAGGCCCGCCGCCCACCGGCTGCCAGAACTCCCCCGACCGCTACACCGGCTCGCTCACCTCCGGGCAGAGCGTCTACCAGCCCAACGGCTCCTACTACCACGCCGCGGCCTCCGGCACCCACGCCGGCTGCCTCGACGGGCCCGACGGCGCCGACTTCGACCTCTACCTGCAGAAGTGGAACGGCTCGTCCTGGGCGGTCGTCGCGCGCGGCGACAGCGCCAACCCCGACGAGACGATCAGCTACAACGGCACCTCCGGCTACTACCGGTACCGCGTGCACTCCTACAGCGGCTCCGGCTCCTACACCCTGGGCATCACGCGCCCCTGACCCGCTAGATCCTCCGGGCCCCGCCGCGATCGGCGGGGCCCGTTTTGCGGGTGATTCCGGGGCGAAGGTGGTGATCGTTGGTGTATAACCACGCTGACGCTGACCACCGGTGAGGGCAGGGGAACGACGACGTGACACTGTCGTGGGCGGAACTGCCCGTCGGCCGCGCCGTGCGGCTGACCGGCGGGGACGCCGACGCCCTCGCGCTCGCGGTGAACCCGCTGCCCGACCGCTCCCCCGCCATCGCCGTCCTGGCCCCGCCCGGTCCCGACCTCATCGACACCGCGCTGGCCGAGATCGAGCGGGCCTGCCTGGCGCTGTTCCCGGCGTGGTTACCGGGCGCCGAGGGGTTACGCGGCTCGGGCGGGGCTGGGCCGGCCGCGGCGCGCTCGCTCGCCCTGGAGCTGTCCCGGCGGACCAGCCACTTCGGGCCCTGGCTCGGCGACCTGGCCGAACGTGCCCTCACCGGCGGGCCCGGCCGCCGCTTCCCGGTCGAGACGCGGGCCGCCGGGCTGGCCAAGGTGCTCGCCGCCAGCTACGGGCGCAAGGCCGCCGCCCTGCTGGTGCGGGTGCCGCCGGGGCTCAGCCCGTCCGATGAGCACCGGCTGGTGTCGGGCGCCTCGTGGCTGGCGCAGCGGGGGCGGTTCGGGGTCTGGCTCGCCGGCGCTGAGCTGCGGGAGGCGGTCGAGCGCGCACCCGTTGGAACGTTGGAACCCTCGACCGGAACCGGGCCTCCGGACTCGGGAGTCCCCGGCCTGTTCCCCGCGCTCACCTACCCCGCGGTCGCCGGTCGGCCGCACCCGGGCAGCGCCGCCGAGCGCGCCCTCGAAGCGGCCCTGGCCACCCGCCCCTGGGCCGAGGGCCGCGAGTGGAACCGCCGCTACCACCCAGCCCCGCTGCGCGAGCCGATCCACCCCGACCTGCTGTGGCCCGCCGAGCGGTGCATCGTCGAGATCGACGGCCCCGACCACCGGGGCGCCGCCAAGTTCGCCCGCGACCGCCGCCGCGACGTCCTGCTCCAGCTCGACGGCTTCGCCGTCCTCCGCTTCACCAACCACGACGTGCTCACCGACGTGGCCACCGTTCTCGCCCAGATCGCGACACTCCTCCACACCCGCAGAAGAGGCTGACCCCATGACGCTCACCCTCCCCCAGCTCGGCGCCCTGCTGATGCTCATGGCCGAGACCGGCGAGGCCGACAACACCCTGCTCAAGGAGCGGTACGGCGCCGCCATCGACGGCAAGGTCCGGACCACGCTCAACGAGGCCAAGCTCGTCGAGAGCGAGAAGGACGGGCGGGTCTTCCGCCACGTCCTGACCGACTCCGGCTGGGCCCGCGCCGGCGAGGAACTGCGGGCGGGCATCCCGCTGCGGACCGGCGGGGCGGTGATCGCGCGGGTCATGCTCGCCTGGCTCACCACCTCCCTGCGCCGCGGCGACCGCAGCCTGGCCGAGATCTTCGCCCCCGACCTCCTCACCCCGGCCCCCGCGCCCGGCGTTGCGGAGCCCCCGCTGCCGGAGGCCCCGGCCGCGGCTTCAGAAGGCTCGACTCCCGAGGATCGCGTCCGCCAGGCCTACGCCGCCCTCGCTCCCGCCCCCGGCGACTGGGTCCGCCTGGCCGACCTCCGCCCGCTGCTCAGCGACCTGCCCCGCGAGGCCGTCGACACCGCCCTGACCGCCATCAACCGCTCCGACGGCGCGCTCATCCCCGAAGGCAACCAGAAGTCCCTCACCCCCGCCGACGAGGCCGCCGCGCTCACCCTCGGCAACCAGGCCAAGCACCTGCTGGCGATCGGCGTCTGATGCACGACCTCGACGCGCTCGCCGCGCTCCGGCTCCATCCGGTCGAGGTGGCCGACGACGTCTGGCGGCCCTCCCCCTTCCACGTCGACGACCTCTACCCGAACATCGAACGCGTCCTGCGCGCCGCCCTCACCGAGACCCGCACCGACGGCAACCCGGTCGGCCTGGCCGTACGCGGCATCCGGGGCACCGGCAAGACCCACCTGCTCGGCTGGCTGCGCGAGCAGGTCATGCGCGACGGCGGCTACTTCTTCCTGTTCAGCCTCCTGGACGCCAAGGGCTTCTGGGAGAGCGCGGTCGTCTCCATGCTCGACGGCCTGGCCCGGCCCGGGCCCGAGGGGCAGACCCAGCTCCGCGTCCTGCTGTCCCGGCTGGCCCACGAGGTGAACCTGCCGCGGATGAAGCGCCGCGAGGCCGCCGGCCGCTCGCCCCTGTCCCGCGAGACCCTGGACCTGTTCGTGGAGGAGGTACGGCGACGCCACCCGAAGGCCGGGCGCGAGTGCCGCGACGTCCTCCGGGCGCTGGTGCTGCTGGCCGGGCCCGACCTCGGGCTGCAGGACATCGGCGAGGCCTACCTCACCTGCGTCCCCGAGGGCCACCCGGGCGAGCGCGCCCACTGGGGCCTCGGGCCCGCGGTCCCCTCCCCTCAGGAGATCGTCCGGCACCTGTCGCTCGTGCTCTCCCTCACCGGGCACAGCGTCATCGCCGTGGACCAGGTCGACACCCTGATCGCCCAGTCCGGCCTGAACACCGCCGGCGAGGAGACCATCTCCTGGAACGACAAGCTCGTCGTCGAGCGGGTCGGGGGCGGGCTCATGACGTTGCGCGAGTCCACCTTCCGCACCCTCACCGTGCTGAGCTGCCTGCCCGCCTCCTGGGCGATGATCAAGAAGGTCGCCACCGACTCGGTCCAGGACCGCTTCCGCGAGGTGCCGCTCCTGCACACCACCCTCCACCGCGACCTGGCCCAGAACCTGGTCGAGCGCCGCTTCACCGGCCGCTTCGCGGAGATCGGGTTCGCTCCGCCGTACCCCACCTGGCCGGTCTTGCCGGCCTTCTTCGACCGGGTCACCGACTTCACCCCGCGCGAGCTGCTGCTGGAGATCGACCGGCACGTGCAGGCGTGCCTGGCCGAAGGCGTCGTGCGCGGACTCGACGGCTCCGGCCGGGTCCCGGTCACGCCCGTCGCCCCCGCGCCCGGCGACCACGACGAGCTCGACGCCCGCTTCGCCGCGTTGCTGGCCCGCGGCGACCTGGGACTCCGCCTCGACGCCGACTCCGAGGACGAGGTCATCCCGCCGCTGCTCGACGCCGGACTGTCCGCCTGGATCATGGAGCAGGGCGAGGCCGGACGCCGCTACTCCCGCGACGCCGCCCCCAGCTCCCGCCCGCCCCTGCACGCCCGGCTGCGCGAGGTCCTGGACGACGCCACCGGCGACGAGATCCACTGGGCCTTCCGTGCCATCGGCGCCAAGCACCACAACGCCGTCCTGGCCCGGCTGCGTGCCGCCTCCGTCGCCGCCGGCCTCGACGCCGCCACCCCCAAGCGGCGGCTGTTCGTCCTGCGCAACTCCGCCTGGCCCAGCGGTCCGATCACCCGGCTCACCGTCGAGGCCTTCGAGGAGGCAGGCGGCCGGGTCCTGCCCCTCGCCTCGGACGACCTCCACCTCCTGGCCGCCCTTCGCGACCTCCTCGCCGCCAACCCGCCTGGCCTGCCCACCTGGCTAGCCACCCGCCGCCCCACCCAGGGCCTCAAACTCCTCACCACCACCCTCACCCCTCCCCCGGCCCCAACCCCCACTGTCTTTGGAAGCCACCCCACCCCGGCCCCCACCGTCCTTCTCGGCCACCCCAGCCAGAACGGCCAGTCGGCTGGCCCCACGACCCCAGCCGGTACGGCGGGCCACCCCCAAATCCCTCTGGGCCACGACACCACCAACGAAACCCCCCTCCACCTCGACCTAGAAGCCCTCCGCAAACACGTCGCCGTCTTCGCCGGCTCCGGCTCAGGCAAAACGGTCCTGATCCGCCGCCTGATCGAGGAATGCGCCCTCAAGGGCGTCTCCGCCATAGTCCTCGACCCCAACAACGACCTGGCCCGGCTGGGCGACCCCTGGCCGGACCCCCACCCCGAGCCCACCCGAGCCGAGGCCTACCTCGCCAATACCGAGGTGGTGATCTGGACCCCCCGCCGAGACAGCGGCCGCCCCCTGGCCTTCCACCCCCTCCCCGACTTCACCGCCGTAGCCGACGACCCGGACGAATACGACCAGGCCGTCGAATCCGCCCTGGCCGCCCTGATCCCGCACGCCCGCCTCACCGCCCGCACCGTCAAGGCCCACCGAGGCCAGGCCGTCCTCCGCGAGGCCCTCGACTGGTACGGCAAGCGCAGCCGTACCGCCCGCCCAGACCTCAAGGGCCTGATCGCCCTGCTCGGCGACCTCCCCGACGGCGTCAGCCGCCTGGACAACGCCCACCGCATAGCCGCCGACCTCGGCGAGAGCCTCAAGGCCGCGATGGTGATCGACCCCTTGTTCGGCGGTGCCGGTGAACCCGCCGACCCGGGCGTCCTGCTCACCCCTGCCCCCGGCCGCCGAGCCCGCGTCTCGGTGATCAGCTTCGTCGGCCTCCAGGCGGACGACCAGCGCCAGAGCTTCGTCAACCAGCTCCAGATGGCGCTCTTCGCCTGGATCAAGAAGCACCCGGCCGGCGACCGCCCCCTCGGCGGCCTGTTCGTCATGGACGAGGCCCAGACCTTCGCCCCCTCCGGCGCCCTGACCCCCTGCACCCAGAGCACCCTCGCCCTGGCCTCGCAGGCCCGTAAGTACGGCCTGGGCCTGGTCTTCGCCACCCAGGCTCCGCGCGGTCTGCACAACCGCATCCCCGGCAACTGCGCCACCCAGTTCTTCGGCCTGCTCAACGCCCCGGCCCAGATCGCCGCCGCCCGCGAACTCGCCGCCGCCAAGGGCAGCGCGGTGGAGGACATCGCGCGCCTCCGCACCGGCCAGTTCTACGCCTCGGCCGAGGGCGACCCCTTCGTCAAGATCCAGACCCCCCTCTGCCTGTCCCACCACCCCCGCGCCCCACTCTCGACCGAGGAGGTCCTGCTACGAGCCCGAAGCACGACGTGACCCCTCACGACTGGACACCCGATCCCAACCCCCCCGTCGTCGCGCCCAGACGAGGCACGACTTCGCCGTCTCGTTTGCTCTCAAGTTGTGGGAGACTCCATGATTGCGGGGCGGTAGCTCAGCCGGTTAGAGCATCGGACTCATAATCCGTGGGTCGTGGGTTCAAGTCCCACCCGCCCTACCACTATTCACCTCAGATCATGCTGCTGAGCAGGGGTTTCACCTCACGGCGAGCTGAGCTCCGCCTGCAGCCGCATGCCACCCTTCCCGGAATATCCGGGGAATGGATCTTGGGGCGTTTCCCGGGTGAAGTGGCAATTCGGATGCGTTGTTTGCAGATTCCGCGACAACGACCAAGGACCTCGAGGCGTCCCGGGGTCCTTGTGGGCGCGACTCTGTCACGCAACGTCAAGGCGGCGCCGCGGCCCGCCGTACAGCGGTTGGTCGCTTGCCCGTCGACTGCCAGGCCCGCCGCACCAAGCGACCTCGCCGACCCCGGCGCCACGCCGCCGGGCGGATACAGCCCTACGATCGGCCCGTCCGAGCTGGCTTCCGTTGTTGCTCAGGGTTCCTTCCTCACCCCCAGCAAGTGGGCGAGCCATAGAGGACATGCTGAGGCGCCGGCGAGCACCGCGCCAGATTGTCCTTGGGCTTGGCGACGGAGCCGAAGCGGCGGTGCACGCCACGCTCGACAGCAGCGAGCGCATGGGCATACGCCGCTCGATCCTCGCTCTCAGCCCTGTCCGGCGGGCCGCGAACCGCAGGGCGCCGCGTCCCAGCGCGTAGGTCCTGACGGACCTTCAGCCGTTCCTCGAGACGCCGATACGCCGGTCGCCTTGGTCACCAGGGTGGTCATGCCGCCACCTCCATGAAGTCCACCGCGTGGTCGCGCGCCCACTGGGCGAACGTGCGCGGCGGGCGACCGGTGATCTCCTCGTACGTGCGAGTAGGCGGCAGCACACCAGGCCCGTCGACCGCCGCGGCGCGCAGTTCGATCATCCAGTCGGCCATCTCCAGCGGGTAGCCGTCCGCGAGCCACTGCGCTCGGGCCTGCTCCGGGGTCAGTTCCTCGAATCGGATCTCCGCGCCGATGGCGGCGCCGATCGCCGTGGCCTGCTCGACCAAGGTGACCCGAGCCGGGCCGGTGATCGTGTAGGCCGCGCCGAGATGGGCATCGGTCAGCAGGGCGGCGACGGCCACTTCGGCGACGTCCGCCTCGTGTACCAAGGGATAGCCGGAGCGGCCGTACGGTTCCCGTACCGTTCGCTCGGCGCGGATCCGCGCCGCCCAGCCCAGTGCGTTGGCGGCGAGCAGCCCCGGACGCACGTGTGTCCACTCCTGGCCCGTGGCCTCCACCATCAGCTCCAGCCCGCGATGAGCTTCCCGCTCCTCCTCCAGGTGGCGGTCCAGCGCGCTCGTTCCGTCGGACGGGGCGAACCCCGCTGCCGCGGCCGAGTGCACCACGAACCTGCGTACGCCCGCCGCGGCTGCTTCCTCGACGAAGCCGAGCGCAGCGGATTCCGGCACGTAATACGCGAAGGGGAACAGGTAGACGCGATCGACTCCGTCCAGCGCACCCGACCAGGTGTCTGGCCGGGTGAAGTCTCCACGCACCAGCTCGACGCCGTCGGGCAGGCGGGCCGCTCCCGGGTCGCGGGTCATGGCGCGCACCCGCTGACCCGCGCCCACCAGCCCACCCACCACGCGACGGCCGATGTTGCCGGTTGCGCCCGTCACTAGAATCGTCACATCGCTCCCCTGGTTCTCGGGATGTGCAGTGGGATCGCCGCCGCGTCCGTCGCCTCGTTTCACGGCCGCAGCTCTGAACTCCGGGATGGTAGGCCGGTTTCGGAGGACTCGCATATGGATCGTTCCAGGCCGCCATGTTGCTGCTCAGCGCCTGGGCCATGCATGTGCCCCGCGCCGACAAACCACGTAAGCGGAGTACGGCAGGCCGGGGGGAGGATGCCAGACCAGCAGTTCCCTGCCTTTTGGAAGCGCTTGAGATAGGCGTGCGGCGCTCGCAAGATATCGGCGGTGTTCCGTATATCGCGTAGTTCTGCGGGATATCTTGCTCAAGCGGGAAGGAAAGTTGCGTCTGTCATCGCCAGGCGAAGCACGCTCTCCACTCCAAGAAAAGCTTTCTCCTCCCGTCAACCTTGCCTTGAAGATCCTGGCGGATTGACGAGCAGCAGTGATGCCGGTCCGGGCGGCGGCCCCGGTTCCAGTGCAGCATCGTCGGAACGTGGGGCGATTCTGCGTACGAATGCGGCGCAGTATCGGCGAGCGCACCACCCGGCTACCCACTGCCCGCGAGGCGCGCCGGCGCGGTTCAGTTGGATCAAGTTTCTCCGACCATTGCTCTCACCCACTGCGATGATCATGCGCCGCCCGGCAGAAGGCCGCATGTAGGGTCGGATCTCGTGCAAGCCCTCATACCGGGAGAGCCCGGACAACTTGGCGAGTATCGGTTGATGGGTGTGCTGGGCCGGGGTGGCCAGGGCACTGTCTATCTCGGGCAGGGGCCTACGGGGCAGCAGGTGGCGGTCAAGGCCCTCCACGTGGAGGCGCTGGCGGACGACAACGCGCGCCAGCGGTTTCTGCAGGAGGCCGAATCGGCCCGACGGGTGGCTCCGTTCTGTACGGCGCGGGTGCTGGATGTCGGGATCGCGAATGAGCGGCCGTACATCGTCAGTGAGCACATTCCGGGGCCTTCGCTGGATGAGCTGGTCCGGAAGGAGGGGCCGCGGTCGGGGAGCGGGTTGGAGCGGCTGGCCGTGACGACGTTGACCGCCTTGGCGGCGATTCATCGGGCCGGGATCGTGCATCGCGACTTCAAGCCGAGCAATGTGATCCTGGGTCCCGAGGGGCCGGTCGTGATCGATTTCGGGATCGCCCGGGCGTTGGACCGTAGTGCCACACACAGCATCATGGGGACTCCCGCGTTCATGGCACCTGAGCAGTTCGAGGGGAGTCCGCCCACTTCGGCGCTGGACATGTTCAGTTGGGCCACGACGATGATCTACGCGGCCAGTGGGCAGCAGGCGTTTCGCGGGGATACTTTCCCGGCGGTCATGCATGCGATCATGACTCGCGAGCCGGATCTGTCCGCTGTGCCCGATGAACTGCGGCCGATGCTCGCTGCCTGCCTCGCCAAGAACCCGGCGTCCCGGCCCAGTGCCGCTGACCTGCTGCGGCGGATCACCGGGGAGGAGCTTCCGGCTGCCTTGGCCGAACAGCCCACCCTGCTGTCAGGACCACCGCCCGCGACCCTGCTGCTGCCCGACTCCGACCAGCACACCGTTCGTCCGGCCGTGGCCGCGCCCGAGGTCAGGGCCCCTTGGGGTCCCTCCGGCCAGTCCGGGGGGCAGCAGCCAGGCGGGGGTTCCGGTGGGCAGGCGGGCTGGGGTCGGCCGATGCCTGCCCAGCCGCCCGGTTGGGGGGCACCGCCTGTGCACCCGCACGCTCGCCCGGCCAAGCCGAAGACGGGAGTACCGCAGGCGACCACCGCGCTGGTCCTGACCATCCTGTCCGGTTTCTTCATCCTGATCCTGACGGTCATCATCCTCGTGTGGGGCAGGAGGGAACTGCGGGAGATCATGCTGGCGGTGTGGGTCGTCAGCGACATCACCCTGGTGGCAGCGTTGGTCGCCCTCGCCGTCTCCCTCCGGCGAACCAGCCTCGCCGCCGCCGTCACCCTCGTGCCGACAGCTCTCGTGAGCGTGATGGTGTCGATCGCCATGGTGACGGGATTCGACCAGCAGGCGGTGATCGCCGTTTCCGCGGTCCAGGGGCTGCTGGTCGTGGTCACGGCGTTGCTGGCCTGGCGAGCGGGCTGGGTCCCCGCGGTGCTGGGCACCTTGATCGGGCTGGTCTCCACGGCGACGTACGTGCTGTGGTTCGCGATAGAAAACCGCGGTGTGAGCTGGAGCGACATCACCACGTGGGACGCCATCAGCGCACTGGGGTACGCCCTGTGGCACGTCGCCCTCGCAGTGAGCTTGCTCGTGCGTGCCGTACGGGCTGGGGCTGTGACTCGAAGCGATCACCGGGTTGGCGTGTAGGGCCGTTCGGATGACGGTGATCACAGCCGTCAGCGATCGTGGGCCGCGTTAGGGTGACGGCATGCTGAAGAGCGTCGGGCTCGGGATCGTGGTCTTGGCCGTCGCGGGGTGCGGTTCGGGAGGCGCGCTCAGCCAGGCCTTGATCGATCAGGCCCGGGCAGCCGGTGTCGCGCCTGATCTGATCTATGTGGTGGATGTGCCGGGCTACGACCTCGTCGAGCAGTCCGTCGGCGGGGTCAACGAAGAGGGTTTCGGGGCCTTCTACGTCTCTCCCGAGGGTGAGCAGCTCCAGTTGCGCGTTGATCGCGGCACTTTCAGCGACGCGCTCTGTCCGGACAAGCCGGTCACCGACGCCGATCCCGTCGGCTCGCCGGTCCAATGCGCGCGTGATGAGGCCGGGTGGTACCGGCAGGCCGCTGGGCGGCACGAGTACGTCGCTGTCCGCGGTGACGCGGTCCTCGTGCTGGCCGGGAAGCTCGCGGACGTCGATCGGGACACCTTGAAGACGGCTGTGGGCAGCGCCCGCCGTGCGGTCGCGACGGGGTCGCCGGGACCGCGTCGAAGCCCCGTCGAACGAGGCGACCTGCCCACGGTCGGCGACGGTGCTTCCATCCAGCCGACCGGACCGGGCGGATGAGCTGCTCGTGGTGATCGTGCCGCGCATCTCGGCTCTGAGCAGGCGGCTGTCCGACGTCAGGTGCCCTCCCGCATGATGGGCAGAAGGAGAAATGCTCTCGCCGCGTTGGGCGCTCTGCTGGATGGGTCTCTGGTACAGATCGCGGAGGCTTCCGCTGACGCCAGGACGTTCGACCGGGAGACCGTCCGGGCTACCGCGGATGTCTGGGACAACAACACGCTCCCGCTGTTCCGCGCTGCGATGACGCGCACTGCCCGGGGCCGGGAGCGGCAAGCCCGGGCGGCCCTGCGATGGATGGCTGATCCCGGGCCTGGAATGGGTCGGCTCCCGGTTGACAGGCGCGCTCGTCGTAGGCGTGGTTCGCCGCTACCTGCCGGGGACCGATCGCCCACTCGCAGAGCTACACGGGTGGCTCGACGACTCCGGCTGGGCCCTGTCCGCAGCTCGGATGCCGAGGGTCAGCCCAGCAGTGTGGGCGCCTGCTCCGCCGGAGCGTCCTGAGCTTCCTTCGTCGCGTCATGGTGGAGATCCGGATAGTCCGCCGGAGCACGCGGGCGAGATCCCGGTGCACGCCTTGGCCCGGGCCTTCAGTGGTGCGGGGGCGGACGTCGTGGCGGCAGCCGCTCATCGGCTGGCGGCGCGGCGTGAAGTGGCCTTCCGGCGGCTGATCGACACGTGGCTGAGCCGCGGCGGTCCGGCTCTGCGGCCGCGATTGGTCAACGCCTTGCACGACATCGGCGGTGACAGCCACCTCACGGAGGAGGCCCGAGCGCTCACACCGGCGGCGCCGCCGTACTCACGGCTGCCAGCCCAGCAGGACCACGACCTTCCGGCTGAGGCGAGGCTGCGGCTGGCCCGGTACCGGGCCGGCTACGTGGAGCGTGGGTTCGAGCGGGCCGGTTCGGCGGTCGTCCAGATGGCTCGGCCGTCCGCTCCGGACGAACCGTGGCGGCTGTCCGGCCTGCAGATCCGCGAGCCGAGCGTGTTCGGGCTGCGGACCAGTGCCCTCCACGGTCCCGGTGAGCCCCGGGTGACCGTCTCGGGAGAGAGAACGAGGTCGGTGGTGCTGGCTCGTGGAGGGTTCGAGGCGTCGGCCGGCTGACCGTGGAAGGGAGGACGGACCGGCGCAGCAGTCCCGGTTCGGCTCAGATCGGCAGGCGGTACAGCAGCCGGGGCGCGGAAAGGGCCTCCTCGGTGAGGGCACGGCCGGTCAGCCGGGCGGCCACGGTGAGCCAGTTGTCCAGGCACTGCCGCTCGCCGCCACCCGCCAGCACGTCGAAGACGCCTGGGTGGCCGGGCGGCAGGAGCCCTTCGGCGTACTCGTGCAGGCGCCAGCCAGGGTCGTGGACGCGGGCGGGCGGCTGCCGGAACTCGGTGACCCCGTCGGAGTGGACGAGGTCGTGCACGCCGGGGCCGGGACCGTCCCACACCACGTGGACGTACTTGCGCCCGGCCGCCAGCAACGGGGCGGTGCGCAACGGCGGGCCGGCGATGGTGACGGCGTGGCTCCAGCCGGGAGCGTGCGCGCCGAGCCAGATCAGCTCGGTCAACGCGTACGGGTCGAAGTGCCGCATCGCCTCGGCCAGCTCGCACGGCACGCCGTCCTCCGGGTCGGCGCGCAGGAGGCGGGCGATCTCCGCCGGGTCGTCCCCTTCGATCCAGGTGGCGGCGAAGAACCAGCCCAAGCCCCGCTCACGGAGCAGTTCAGCGCTCATCACCAGCCTCCGCCGGTCAGCCGGCCCAGGGTGCGCGGCTCGGCGAGCCAGGCCCGGTCGATGAAGCGCCCCGTGATCCGCCCGACCGCGACCAGGCAGTCGTCCAGGCACTCCTCGTCGCCCATGTCGTCCGGAAGAGCGAGATCGGCGAAGCGCTCGTCGTCCCACTCCAGGCCGGGCACGCTGTAGAACTCGCCGATCTCGTACAGGTAGGTGAACGGGTACACCTGCCGGCCCGGCAGCGCGGCGTCGAACTCGAAGCCGGCCACCAGCATCGCGAACGTCCAGCCCGGCGAATGCGACCCTACCCAGTGGACGACGGGCGCGTGGACCGGCCGGCGCCAGCGCATGGCGGTGGCCAGGTCGCACTCGATCCGCTCCTCGGGGTCCATGCCCAGCCCGGCGGTGATCGCATCGAGGTCGTCTCCCTCGATCCAGGCCGCCTGGAAACCGCCGCGCACTCCGGCCCCGGTCAGCAGAGCCCACTGGCTCTCTTCCGGTGACAACCGCATGGCCCCTCCTCCGCAATCCAAGATCAGGTCGCAGCATAGGGCCAGGCACCGACAGAAGTGACCCTTGTCACAGGCGAGTGCGCATGGTCAGATACACCCACCCCCAATAAGTGGATACTGACAGGAGAAGCCCGCATGGCCGAAGTTCTCCAGGAGCGTTCCGCCATCGACGCGCAGATCGCCGGCCACACCATCTGCGCCCAGCTCAAGGCCATCACCGAAGCCCACCCCGACGCCCCGGCGTACTCGACGCCGGAGGGCGAGGGGTGGCGGACGATCACGTACGGCGAGGCCAGGCGGCAGGTGCTCGACCTGGCCCAGGCGTTCGTCGACCTGGGCGTACGGCCGGGCGACAGCGTGGCGCTGATGATGGTGAACCGCACCGAGCACGTGCTGACCGACCTGGGAGCGCTCCACGCGGGCGCGGTCCCGATCACGGTGTACGGCACGCTCGCCCCGGAGCAGGTCACCTACATCGCGGCCGACTGCCGGGCCAGGGTGGCCGTGGTGGGCGGGGCGGCGGAGCTGGCCCGGTGGGAGCACGCGCTGGCCGAGCTGCCGCACCTGGAGAAGGTGGTGGTGCTCGACGAGGCGGCCTGCCCGGCGGGCGACGAGCGCTTCATGACGTGGGCGGAACTGCTGCGGCGGGGCACGGAGGGCTACGACGAGGCGGCCGTGGCGGCGCGGTACGAGACGATCGGCGCGGAGGACGTTCTGACCGTGCTGTACACCTCGGGCACGACGGGCAACCCGAAGGGCGTCCCGCTGACGCATCGCAACGTCTGCTACGAGGTCGAGGTGATCGACCGCATCGGCCAGCTCGCGCCGCTGAGCGCGCAGATCTCCTACCTGACCTACGCGCACATCGCCGAGCGGGTGCTGAGCCTGTACCTGCCGCTGTTCAAGGCCTCGCACGTGCACTTCTGCCCGGATCCGACGCAGCTCGCGCCGGCGCTTCGGCAGGTGCGGCCGGTGACGTTCTTCGGCGTCCCGCGCGTGTGGGAAAAGCTGATGGCCGGGCTGCAGGCCGCTCTCGCCGCGCAGCCGGAGGAGAAGCAGGCCCAGCTCAAGGCGGCGATGGCCGCGTCACTGGCGTACTACGAGGCCGGGCAGGGCGGAGCGACGCCGCCGGAGGAGCTGAAGGCGGCCTTCGAGCGGGTGGATCCGGCGCTGGCCGGGATCCGGGCGCTGATCGGCTTCGACCGGGCGACCTGGGTCGGCTCCGGCGCGGCCCCGCTGGCGCTGGAGGTGCAGCAGTTCTTCGCCGGGCTCGGGATGAACATCCTGGAGGTCTACGGCATGACCGAGACCACCGGCGCGTTCACCGCCAACGGGCCGGCCGCCTACCGCTTCGGCTCGGTCGGCCCCGCCGTACCGGGGATCGAGGTGAAGATCGCCGAGGACGGCGAGATCCTGATGCGCGGCCCGATCGCCACCTCCGGCTACCGCAACCTGCCCGAGGAGGAGCTGTACGACGAGGACGGCTGGCTGCGCACCGGCGACGTCGGCGAGGTGGACGAGGACGGCTACTACCGCATCGTCGACCGCAAGAAGGAGCTGTTCATCACCGCCGGCGGCGAGAACGTCGCGCCGTCGCTGATCGAGAACCACCTCAAGCAGCACCCGCTGATCGCCCAGGCCCTGGCCTACGGGGATCGCCGGCCGTACCCGGTGGCGTTGATCACGCTCGACCCGGAGATCGCGCCGAAGTGGGCGGCGGCGCGCGGCCTGGAGTTCGCCGGCCTGGCCGACTTCGCCGACCGGCCCGAGGTGCTCGCCGAGATCGAGGCGGCGGTGGAGCGGGCCAACAGCCACCTGGCGCGGGTCCAGCAGGTCAAGCACTGGCGGCTGCTGCCGGTGGAGTGGACGACCGAGACCGAGGAGCTCACCCCGAAGTTCTCGCTCAAGCGCCGGGTCATCCACGCCAAGTACTCCGACGTGATCGACAGCCTCTACGACGAGGCCTGAGCACCGGCCGCGCGGAGCAGCTCGGCGACCTCCGCGTGCCCGTGCGCCACCGCCAGCTCGTACGGCAGGCGCCCGCCGAAGACCGGGTGAGCGCCCACGGCGCCGGGCGGCGTGCCGTACGCCAGCAGGAGGGCGGCCCCGCAGCGCGGCGGTGGCCAGCTCGTCGGCGAGGAGCTGGGCGGGGGTGGTGTGCCCGCCCGAACCGGGCGATCCACGGCCCGCCGTCGCCCCGCCCCAGCCCGAACTCCAGCAGCAGCTCCAGGTGCGCGGTGTCGTCGGAGCCGGTGGCGGCCATGGTGTAGACGTTTGCCTCGGCCTGGTCGAGCAGCTCGGCAACTCGGCGGCTCGGTCCTGCTGGGCCGGCACCTTGTGCGGAGGCGCGCGTACGGGCTGGACACTCCTCAGCTCATCTCGCCCCCGGGCGACTGCCCGAGCAGGACCTCCAGCGAGACGCCCCGGTCGAGGGCGAGCTTCGCCTGCCGGAAGGCGGCGCACCGCGCTTCCACGTCGTGGTCGTCGGCCAGGCTCCAGTCGTGCATGATCGCCATCGTTCCCGGCGGGCCGCGCGGTCCGCCCGGCACTTTACCGGCCCACTAACGAAACCAGCCCGCCAACGAAACCGACCGGCCAACGAAGTCAGTCCGCCAACGAAACCGACCGGCTAACGAACCCGGCAGATCTACAGGGGCCCGACCAGGCCGTAGGCCATCGCCTCGTCGGCGTCGAGGTGGCGGTTGCGGCGCGCGTCCTCGCGCACCTCCTCCACCGGGCGCCGGGTCAGCTCGGCCAGCCGCCGGTAGACGGTGTCGAGCACCCGCCGATGCTGCTCCTGCTGCGCGAGGATCTGCTCGGCGTGCCCCTCGGCGGTGAAGCGCGGCTCACCGAGCCGGAAGAGCGCGTTCGGCGAGGCCCGGCGGCTGGCGGCGCCGGCGAGCACCACCAGCGCCGGCCCGCCGAGCTGCCCGGTCACCATGACGTGCACCTCGGCGCGCAGCGACTCGATCGTGTCCAGCAGGGTCAGCGCCGCGCCGGGCTCGGCGTCGGGGACGCTGAGGTGCAGCTTGATCGGCTGGTCGCCGGCGCCGTCGAGGGTGAGCAGCGCGGCGCACCACTGGGTGAGCCGCTCGGTGGTGAGCTCGCCGTGCGCCAGGACGAGGCGCTGCTCGAAGAGCCGTTCGGCGACCGGGTCACGGGTCAGGTGCACGTTGTAGGGCTGGGGCGGCGGCGGGGCCGGGAAGGGGTCGGGTCTGAGCGGTGGCGTCCATTCCAGGGTCACGTCTCGAACCTCCTCTCCCCGGACGGTAACCCCGTTCGAGGCGGGACACGACAAGGCTCCGCTCTCAGCGCAACGACTCGGCTGGGCGCGCCAGATACGGGGGTCAATTCATGGTGGAGATGATTCTGGGTAGAGCCCAGCCATGAGGGGATTGTTCATACTGGCCGCCGTGGTGCTGGTCAGCGGGTGCGCGCCGGACGCCTCGGCGCCGATCGGCACGGCCGAGCGCTTCTACCGGGCGCTGACCTCCGGCCAACCCGACGCCGCCTGCCTGCTGCTGGCGCCGCGCACCGCGGCGAAGCTGCCGGACGAGGGCGAGAGTTGCGGCCAGGCCCTGGCGAAGCTCGGGCTGGAAGGCGGCCAGGTGGAGCGGGCCGCGGTGTGGGGCGAGGAGGCGCAGGTCTCGCTGGCGGAGGACACGCTCTTCCTGCACCGGTACGCCGACGGCTGGCGGATCAAGGCGGCCGGCTGTGAGCCGCGCCCCGAGCTGCCCTTCGACTGCGAGGTGGAGGACTGATGCGCCTGGTCTTCGCGGCGACGCTCGCCATCATCGTCATCGGGCTGATCTGGTTCTTCGCCATGGGGGTGCTGCAACGATGAAGATCCGGCAGAACGCGTTGTCCCTGGTCTTCCTGCTGCTCTTCCTGGCCGCGCTGGTCGGGCAGGCCTTCGCCGGCACCGCCGACTACAACGAGCGGCAGCTCGTCGACGGCGGCTCGACGCTCTCGGTGCTGGCCTACGTGGCCTCCTCCGACTTCGCGGTGGACGTGGCCGAGAACTGGCAGTCGGAGTACCTGCAGTTCTTCCTGTTCGTCATCGTCACGGTGTGGCTGATCCAGCGCGGCTCGACCGAGTCGAAGGAGCCGGGCAAGGAGGGCGCCGAGTCGGACAAGGACCAGAAGATCGGCGAGCACGCCGAACCCGACTCGCCCGCCTGGGCCAAGGTCGGCGGCTTCCGGCGCTGGCTGTTCAGCAACTCGCTCGGGCTGACGATGGGGATCATCTTCCTGCTGTCGTGGCTGAGCCAGTCGATCGCCGGGGTGGCCGCCGGGAACGCGCAACGGCTGTCGGAGCTGCGCGATCCGATCTCGTGGGGGGAGTACGTGCTGGCACCGGAGTTCTGGAACCGGACGCTGCAGAACTGGCAGTCGGAGTTCCTGGCGGTCGCCTCGATGGTGGTGCTCTCGATCTACCTGCGCCAGCGGGGCTCACCCGAGTCGAAGCCGGTGGGCGAGTCGCACGAGGCGACCGGCAACTCCGGCTGAGCGGTGACCACGGCCAGGATGCGGGTGCCGGGCTCGAAGCGGCCCTTCCGGATCAGGTCGTGCACGCCGTACAGCATCTTGGCGACGTAGATCCGCTCGACGTGGTGCTCGGCGGCGAAGGCGTCGAGCTCGGGGGTGGTCCTGGCGTAGCCGCCGAAGTGGTAGCCGAGCTCGATCGACCAGTTGGCGGTGGCTTCGCCGTACGCCTGGCGTTGCAGGCGGGCGACCTCCTCGTGCAGGAAGCCGCCGCCCTTGAGCACCGAGAAGCCGATCGCGCGGCGGCCGGGCGGGAGCCCGGCCGCGATCCCGGCCAAGGTGCCGCCGGTGCCGACCGGGCAGCAGATCACGTCGTAGTCGTCGCCGAGCTCGGCCGGCAGTTCGGCGCAGCCGCGCACGGCGGCGGCGTTGCTGCCGCCCTCCGGCAGCACGAAGACCTCCCCGAACTCGGCGCGCAGCCGGTCGAGCACCTCGGGGGTGTGCTTGCGCCGGTAGGCGGCGCGGTCGAGGTAGGTCAGGCGCATGCCGCACGCGCGGGCGTAGGCGAGCACCGGGTTGAGCGGCAGGTGCTCCTCGCCGCGGATGACCCCGATCGTCTCGACGCCGTGCTCCCTACCGGCTCCGGCCAGGGCTCGGATCAGGTTCGAATAGGCTCCGCCGAAGGCCAGGATCCTGGGGTGGCCGAGGTTGTGCTTGAGCTTGCGCGGTTTGTTGTCGTCGTGCACCAGCACGAGCCGGACGTTGCCGAGCTCCATGGGCGCTAGAGTACCGGCGGAGGTATGTTGAAAAATGCGGGTTATTGAAGCTTTTCGTGGGGCTTTCGGCGCCGACCCTCAGACGGTCTGGCGCGCACCCGGCCGGGTCAACCTGATCGGCGAGCACACCGACTACAACGACGGCTTCGTCCTCCCCTTCGCGGTGCCGTGGGGCGTCACCGCCGCGGTCAGCCCGCGCGAGGACGGCGTCATCCGCTTGCTGTCCCTCCAGAGCCCCGGCGCGCCGATCACCCTCTCCTCCCACGACCAGGCCCAGGGCTGGACCCGCTACGTCGTCGGCATCCCCGCCATGCTCGGCGAGCGCGTGCGCGGCGCCGACATCGCCGTCGACGGCGACCTGCCGCAGGGCGCCGGGCTCAGCTCCAGCGCGGCCCTGGAGGTCTCCGTCGCCTCCGCCTTCAACGAGCTGTACGGCTTGCGCCTGACCCCCATGGAGATCGCGCTGCTGGGCCAGAAGGCGGAGAACGACTTCGTCGGCATGCCCTGCGGCATCATGGACCAGGCCGCCTCCGCGCTGTCGCAGGAGGGCAAGGCGCTCTTCCTCGACTGCCGCTCGCTCGGCTCCCGCGCCGTCCCGCTCGACCTGGCCGCGCACGGCCTGCGCCTGCTCATCATCGACACCAAGGTCCACCACGAGCTGGCCGACGGCCAGTACGCCAAGCGCCGCGCCGACTGCGAGTCGGCCGCGCGCAAGCTCGGCGTCGAGGCCCTGCGTGACGTGACCGACCTGGCCGGCGCGCTCGCCCAGCTCCAGGGCGACGAGCGCAAGCGGGTCCAGCACGTGGTCACCGAGAACCACCGCGTCGAGGCGCTCATCGGGCTGCTGCGCGCCGGGGCGATCACCGAGATCGGCGCGTTGCTCAACGCCTCGCACCTGTCACTCCGCGACCAGTTCGAGGTCTCCTGCCCCGAGCTCGACGTGGCCGTCGAGGCCGCGCTGCGCGGCGGGGCGCGGGGCGCGCGGATGACCGGCGGGGGCTTCGGCGGCTCGGCGATCGCGCTGGTGGCCGAGGAGCGGGTCGAGGCGGTCCGGGAGTCGGTGCTGGCCGCCTACGCCGAGCGCGGCTGGACCGAGCCCGGCTTCCTCACCGCCGTCCCCTCGGCCGGCGCGCACAGGATCGACGTCTAGAGCGACGGGAAGGCGGGCGGCCTGCGCTCCAGGAAGCTCGCCACGCCCTCGGCGAAGTCGGGCCGGCCGAACGAGGCGAGCATCTCGTGGGTGGCGTTGCGGGCCGACTGCTCCAGCGTGAGCTCCCAGTCGCCCCACACCTGCCGCTTGATCACCGCCATCGAGGCCGGGGAGCTGTGCGCGGCCAGGTCCGCGGCGTAGTCCTGCGCCGCGGCCAGCAGTTCCCCGCCCGGCAGCACCCGGTTGACCAGCCCCAGCTCGTAGGCCTCCGTGCCGGTGAAGGTGCGCCCGGACAGCAGCAGGTCCATCGCCCGCTGCTGCCCGGCCAGCCTGGGCAGCACCCAGGCCAGGCCGTACTCCGCGATCAGCCCGCGCCGGGCGAAGGCGGTGGTCCACTTGGCCTCGGCGGCGGTGAAGACCACGTCGCACATCAGCGCGTGCACCATCCCCAGCCCCGCGCAGGCCCCGTTGACCGCGGCCACGATCGGCTTGCCGACGCTCGCCGGGAAGGTGTTGGGCCGCGGGTCCGGCTCTCCCTGGTAGGAGCCGTCGCGCAACTCGCCCAGCGTCTGGAAATCGGCGCCGGCGCAGAAGCCCTTGCCCGCGCCGGTGACGACGATCGCCCGGACCGCCGGGTCCTTCTCCGCCTCGGCCAGCAGGTCGAAGTAGCGCCGGCCGAGCTGGTCGGTCCAGGCGTTGAGCCGGTCGGGCCGGTTGAAGGTGAGCGTGAGCACGCCCCGGTCGAGGGCGGAGAGCACGAGGTCATCCATAGAACAATGTTCTACCTCATTCGCCGTGGTGAACAAAGGCCGGGGACAACACGCTCTCGTCGTAGTAGCGATGGAAGACCGGCGTGGCCGAACCGGACATCGGCGGCACGATCCACGACCAGTCCGCCGGGCAGACCCGCCCGGCCCGGCTCTCCTTCTCCAGGTGCTTCATGAACCGGCGCGACTCGGTGTGGTGGTCGGTCATCGTCACCCCGGCCAGCTCGAAGGAGTGCAGCACCGCGACGTTCAGCTCGACCAGCGCGTGGTCGCGCCAGAGCGTGCGCTCGTTGCGCACGTCCAGCCCCAGCCGCCGGGCGATCACCGGGAGCAGGTCGTAGCGGTCCTCGTCGGCCAGGTTGCGCGCGCCGATCTCGGTGCCCATGTACCAGCCGTTGAACGGCGCGCACGGGTAGCAGATCCCGCCGATCTCCAGGCACATGTTGGCGATCGCCGGCACGGCGTGCCAGCGCAGCCCCAGCTCGGCGAACCAGCCGTAGTCCGGGTGCGCCAGCGGCACCTCCAGCACCGCGTCACCCGGCAGGTTGCACAGCAGCGGCTTGCCCCGGCCCGGATGGATCACCACCGGCAGCACGTCGAACCGCCCGCCCCGGCCGCGCCAGCCCAGCTTCAGCGCCAGCTCGGTCAGCTCCACGTTGCGCGGGTCGCCCACGATCGTGCCGTCGTCGGCGCGGTAGCCGGCGTAGCGGATCAACTGCTCGTTCACGATGCGCGGCGCGTCCCGTCCCGGCCGGTCCGGGGCGAAGACGGTGATCGTCGGGCGGATCTTCCCGCCCACGGCCGCCTCGCGCAGGTGCGTCACGCACTCCAGCGCGATGCCCTCCGCCGTGGTCACGGCGCGCCGGTCCCGCACCCGCAGCGAGCGCCAGTACAGCCGCCCGATGCAGCGGTTGCTGTTGCGCCAGGCCACCCGGGCGCCGAAGGCCAGCTCCTCGGGCGTGTGGGTGTAGCTGCCCGTCCTGGCCACCTCCCGCGCCACCTGGCGCATCCTCGCCTGCGGGTCGCCTCCGTTCTCGCGGCAGAACAGCGCTATGAACCGCTCGGCCTCCCCCAGATCCACGGTCTTCTCTCGTACGGCATGGCCCTCGACGGGCCGTATGGCCCTGATCCAAGCAAGCACGCAACAACCAGCTCAATCGCGTTCACGGATCGCGCAGCCGGTTCCGGGCCGGCGCACGATCCTCTGGGTGGCGCCCTCCCCTGCCACCCGGGACCGTTGTGTCCGCAGCAGCCACATCTTTATCCGCACTGAGGCCTGTTGTCCCGGTAAATCCAAAAATCTGTGATCTTATCGACACTGAGGGTGATATCGCGGGCGGGTCAGCGGGCGAGCCAGGCGTCGAGCGCGGGCAGCAGGGGCGGCTTCACCTTGAGCGGCCCCTTCCGGCCGGACGCGACCGCCTGGCACGGCGCCCTCACCACGCGGGACTCGGCCACCTGGCCGGTCCGGTCGGCGACCCAGACCACGTCCATGGCCTCGATCGCCGGCTCCCCGTTCAGCCCGCAGCCCGTCGTGCTCACATCCAGTTGCCCGCCGCCCGGCGGGCTGGTCGTCCAGACAAGCGCCGCCTCGTTGAGCAAGGTTCGCACCTCGTCCAGACCGGTTGGGGCGGCCTGCCGCACCAGCCGGAGCCGGCCACCCCTTGCCTCGTACCGGCAGGCCAGCGCCGCGGTCAGCTCGGTGGGCAGATAGGCACCCTTCCACCCCCGGTTGACGGCGATCCCGTCCATCGGGTCGCTCAACAGGTCCTGCCGGCGCGGCAGGCTTCCCGCACACGCCAGGCCCGGTTTCGGCGGCCGGGAGGCGGCCACCTGCGCCCGGTAGAGCTCCAGGAACGCCTCGACCGGCTTCTCGGTGAGGTAGCGCCGCATCCCTCCGCGCCGAGCCGTGCCGCAGTTGAAGTCCACGTGCACCGCGGCCCCGTACCCGTCCCGGTAACGCACCAGGAGCCACTGCTCGTGGCTGAACCCGATCAGCGTGCACATCTCGCCGATGGACACCCTCGTCGTATCCTCCCCCTTGGCGATCAACTGCCGCCGCACGAGTCCCACGTACTCCCTGCGGCGCGGCAGCCGGTTGAGCAACGCGACCATCCGCTCGACGCCGACCGTTAGCGTGCGGTCCCGCCGCGACAGGGACCGGGACCAGTTCTTCACCGGCATCTCGCAATAGGTCACCGACACCGCCCCTACCGACGGCACGAGCGGACCCGGATGATCGGCGCGGGACAGAACCGCCTCGGGCCGCTCGGCGGGACAGTCGGCCACACTCGCCACCGGCGGCCCCGGCTCCTCCACCACCGCCGACGGCCCGGTGAGCCCGGCCAGAAGTGCCAAACCGGCCACAACCCCCACGATCCGCACCGCACGCATGCCGGCCAATCTACGGCCCGGCGACCCCCCCTGTGATCGAGATCACAACACCCGCCCGGGCACACGAAAAAGGCCCCCTCGATGAGGGGGCCCTTCGGCTTGCTCCCGCGATAGGACTCGAACCTATAACCTGCCGGTTAACAGCCGGCTGCTCTGCCGATTGAGCTACACGGGATCGTGCTTTGCGCTGCTCGCCGGGTGTTTGGGGCCCTTCTTGCGGCGCAGGAATAGATTAGCGCACATCTGGAGTGCGTGCTGCATCGTCCTCGGGGTAGGCCCGGAAGAAGCGGAGGTGGACCATGAGATATCGGATGGTGTTCGCCGTAGGACTGGCCGTCGGCTACGTCCTCGGCAGCCGGGCCGGGCGGGAACGGTACGAGCAGATCAAGCGGACCGCGCAGCGCGTGGCCGACAGCCCGACGGTGCAGGAGGCCGCGGGGCTCGTGGGAGCCCAGGTCTCGAAGGCCACAGGGCTGGCCAAGGACACGTTGCAGCACCGGGTGCCGTTCCTCAACCGGGGAGATCACCACGACACCGGGCTGGGCTGGCCGGACGAACCCGGCGGGGAGAAGAAACACGGCGACAAACTGGATCGCAGCGGCATGCCGTACTGACCGAGGGCCCCCGATTGACCGATCGCGGGGCCTTCGCCGTTTCTCCAGCGGTCAGACGCCCATGCTCCGCCGTACGGTCTCCAGGGCCTGTTCGGCGTGGGCGCGCAGGCCGGGGTCGTCGGGGTCGAGGCCCTCGTCGAAGAGGAAGCTCCAGCCCAGCACCTCGCCGCCGGGCTTGCGGCGGGCGATGAGGCGCACGCCGCCCCGGCCGGGCAGGGACACGTGCTTGTTGACCACGATCGTGGAGTTCACCCGTTCGCGGAGCGTCTCGGGCAGCCGTCCGGGGGTCTCGACCGGCACCTCGTGGACCGTCCCGTCGGTCAGGGAGAGCCGCAGGCCGCTCTCGTCCCAGGAGGCCTTGCCCACCGTCTCGTACGGCACGCGCACCCCCTCGGGCAGCAGCAACGCCCGCTCGGTGGCGACCACGGGCGCGGCGTAGGCCAGCACCCGCTCCCCCGGCTCCAACGCCAGCCCCTTGCGCACTTCAGCCGGCATCCGGCCGGTCAAGAACCTCATCCGTCCACGGTATCCGCGAGCAGGTCGAGGGTGAGCGCCGCACTCCACGAGAAGTCCCGGCAGCCCCGCCCGCTGCCGTCGAACGGGTCGAAACACTCGCGGAAACCGGCCTGCCGGACCAGCCGCAGGGTGCCGGTGGTCAGGAGCTGGGCGAGTTGCCGCAGGCCGTGCACGCCGGCGGCGTGCCGCAGCAGCCAGTTGGTGTTCACCCAGGACGGCCCGCGCCAGTAGCGGGTGCGGTCGAACTGGCCGGCCCTGATCTCGCAGCTCGGCACCGGGTAGCCGGTCGCGCCCATGAACCGGGCCGACTCCAGCACCTCGATCATCGCGCCGACCCGTTCGGCCGGCAGGTGCGGGTCGAGCAGCGGCCCGAACGATCCCACCGTGCACACCGGGACCAGCCGGTCGCCGCGCAGGTCGCGGGCGTGGAAGCAGCCGTCCCACAGCCGCTCGGCCAGGGCGGCCCTGATCCGGTCGGCCTGGTCGGCGTGCGGGGCCGGGTCGGCTCCGGCCAGGGGCGCGAGTTCGGCCAGCGCGACACTGGCGGCCAGCCAGATGCCGTTGAACATCGGGTCCTCGACCGCGAACGGGTGCTCGTCGCGCAGGTAGCCGGCCCCGTAGCCGGCGTTGCGGTAGCGCAGGGCGAGCCAGACGTACCGGTCGTGGGCGCTGTCGGGGTGGCGTTCCTCCAGGTCGATGTTGCGGTAGCCGTACCTGATCTCGGGCAGGGCGGCCAGCGGCTCGTCCCAGGCGGGGCTGTCGTCCATGCCCGACTCCCAGGGGTGCACGATCGCCGCCAGCCCGGACCCGCCCAGGTCCCGCGCGGTGGCCAGGTAGCGGTGCTGGGCGGCCAGCGCCGGGAAGACCCGCCGCACGAACGCCTCGTCCCCGGTGTGCCGCCACAGCCACCACACCGCCAGCGCGTGCAGCGGCGGCGCGGTCAGCCCGCTGGTCAGTACGGCATGCGGAGCCTCGGCCTGGTCCTGCGACCGCCAGACCGACGGCCCCGGGAAGTACACCTCGGGCGTGTGGAAGACGATGTGCGGCAGCATCCCGTTGGCCCACTGGCCGCGCAGCAGGCTCATCAGCTCCGCCTTGGCCCGTTCGGGCCGGTGCCGGGCCAGGCCGATCGCCACGAACGCCGAGTCCCAGCTCCACTGGTGCGGGTACAGGCCGGGGGCGGGCACCGTCGCCGTGCCCGTCCAGTTCGACTCCAGCACCGACAGCGCCTCGCGTTCGAGCGCGACGTCGTCGACTGCCGGCCGGCCTTCCATCAACCCACTATGCGCGCATCGGAACGGACCGGAAAGAGTCCGGCGGTGTCGCTTGCGGTCACGCGGGCACCGGATCCGGCAGAAGTTCACGAGGAACTGCCTAGACAATCCACCCGTTGAGCCGATAAATCACCTCGTAGGGGGCTACGGGGCGGGAGGCGCCATGGGAACGCCGATCAGCAAGGAATGGGTCGATCACGCCTTACGCGCGCGGGTGGCCGAACGCGACCGCATATCCGAAAGCCTGCTCACGCTGGAGTCCCACACCACTTACCAGCTCCTGGACGGCTCCCAGCTCCGCGGCACCACCAAGGACCGCTGGGCCGAGGCGGAGGCCGCCGCCGCGACGATGTGGGCGCTGAACGACGCCTACCGCAGCACGCTGCGCAAGGCCGAGGAGGTGCGGGCCCGCCGCGCCCGCCCCGGCGCGCAGGAGATGGCCGAGCTGAACCTGCTGCTCACCGAGTCGTCGATCATCGTCCCCTCCCCCGCGCCCAAGGCCCGGCCGCTCACCCTGCTCCCCGCGCCCGACGAGACCGTCTCCATGGACGAGGTGGTCGAGCGCATGGAGCTCGCCTTCCGCCAGGTCATGGAGGTGGTCGAGGCGGTCGACCAGGCGTGGTCGGCCGCGCTGCCCCGCCTCGACGAGGCCGCCGCCGCGCTGCGCGAGATCGCCGACCTGGCCGCCGACCTGGGCGAGGAACCGGCCCTGGGCGCGCTGGAGGGCGAGGTGGACGGGATGCGGCAGCAGGTGCTGCTCGACCCGCTCGGCCCCGGCCTGCCGTCCGCCGCCCTCGACCGGGCGCTGGCCGCGCTCGCCGCCCGCCGCACGACCCTGCGCGCCGCCGCCACGCTCAAGGCCGAGTACGGCAGGCGCAAGGAACTGCTGACCATCGAGATAGCCAAGGCCGCCGACGCCGAACGCCAGGCCCGGCTGGCCCACACCCAGGTGAGCGCCAAGATCGCGCTGCCCCCCTCGGCGCGTCCCCCGGCCCGGTCCGCCGAGCTGAGCGCGGAGCTGGAGGCGATCGACGCCTCCGCCGGGGGCTGGAGCGCCCGGGCCGCCCGCCTGGGCGCGCTGGAGAAGGCCGCGGCCGAGGCCGGCCAGCGTGCCGCCCGGACCGCCGGGGCGCTCCTCGGCCTGGTCAACCGGCGCGACGAGCTGCGCGGCAGGCTCACTGCAACCCAGGCGAAAGCCGTACGGAAGAGACTCGCCGAAGATCCCGTGGCAAGCCGGTTGTACGAGGAGGCGCGCACCTTGTTGTGGAGCGCGCCCTGCGATCTGACCGGGGCGGCACGGGCGGTCGAGCGCTACAGCGAGGAGGTCAACCGGTGAGCCAGTGCGCCAGGCCAGGCTGTTCCGGGACGATCCAGGACGGCTTCTGCGACCGCTGCGGGGAGGCTCCGGAGGTGGCGGCCGTCGCCGCGCCGCCGCCCCCGCCGGTGAGCACGCCGGTGAGCACGCCGGTGAGCACCCCGTCCGGGTCGGTGAGCCGGTCGACCGGCTCGTCGTCCGCCCGTTCGCGTGGATTCTTGGGTGAGGGCCTGGCCGATCTGCCGGCCATCCCGGTGCGCAACCCGCAGGACGTGATCCTCGCCGACCCGGCGGTCTCGGAGGACAAGCGCTACTGCTCGGCCTGCGGCAAGCCGGTCGGCCGGGGCATCCAGGGGCAGCCGGGCCGGGTGCGGGGTTTCTGCCCCAACTGCCGCCACGCCTACGACTTCGCGCCGAAGCTGGGCAAGGGCGACCTGGTGGCCGGGCAGTACCGGGTGGAGGGGGCGCTGGCCCACGGCGGGCTGGGCTGGATCTATCTGGCCTCCGACCAGAACCTGGACGGCAAGTGGATGGTCCTGAAGGGCCTGCTGAACGCCGGTGACGCCGAGGCGATGGCGGCGGCCGAGGCCGAGCGGCGCTTCCTGATCAGCGTCGACCACCCGAACATCGTCAAGATCTTCAACTTCTGCCGGCACGACTCGGCCGGGTACATCGTCATGGAGTACGTGGGCGGCCCCTCGCTCGCCGAGCTCCGCAAGGACGGCCTGCTGCCGCTGAGCGAGTCCATCCGCTACGGGCTGGAGATCCTCAAGGCCTTCGGCTACCTGCACGACCAGGGCCTGGTCTACTGCGACCTGAAGCCGCACAACGCCATCCGGGCCGGCCGCCGGCTCAAGCTGATCGACCTGGGCGCGGTCCAGCGGGTCGGCTCGCCGCCCGGCACCTCGTGGCACACCGCGGGCTACAGCGCGCCGGAGATCGAGACCAAGCCGGCCAGCGTGGCCTCCGACCTCTACACCGTGGCCCGCACGCTGGCCGTGCTGAGCGTGCGGAACTTCAGCCCGACCACGCAGGGCAAGGTCAACCCGCTGCCGGCCGACTGCGGGCACGACTCCTTCGGCCGGGTGCTGCGCCGCGCCACCGACGCCGACCCGCGGCGCCGCTTCCAGTCCAGCGCGGAGTTCGCCGAGCAGCTCACCGGCGTGCTGCGCGAGCTCAGCGCCGAAGAGGACGGCGTGCCGTACCCGGGGCAGTCCCGGCTGTTCGGCCCGGAACGGGCCGCGCAGGGCAGCGTGAGCGAGCGGCCGGGACCGGCGAGCCTGCCGGTACCGGTGCCGGATCCGGAGGACCCGGCCGCGTCCGGGCTGAGCGGCCTGATCGCGCGCAGCCCCGCCGAGCTGGTCACCCGCCTGGAGGCGCTGCCCAGGACGCCGGAGTCGATCCTGGCCCGGGCGCGCGTCCTGGCGGAGAACGGCCTGGCCGGCGCGGCGGCGGCGATCGACGAGGCGGACGCCGCGCTGCCCCGCGACTGGCGGGTCGACTGGGTGCGGGGGCAGCTCGCGCTGGCCGAGTCCCGCTTCCAGGACGCGGCCGTGGAGTTCGAGAAGGTGCTGGACTGGCTGCCCGGCGAGCTGCCGCCGAAGCTGGCGCTCGGCCTGGCGCTGGAGGGCGCGGGCCAGGACCCCGAACGGTGGTACCGCACCGTCTGGCGCACCGACCACTCCTACGTGGGCGCCGCCTTCGGCCTGGCCCGCGCCCGGCTGAAGGCCGGTGACCGCGACGGGGCCGTGGCGTTGCTGGACGAGGTGCCGGAGAGCTCCAGCCAGCATGCCAACGCCCAGCTCGCCGCGGTCGAGTGCCTGGCCCGCGACCTGAGCGACCCCGGCGACGTGCCCAAGGCGCTGGAGCGGCTGGAGGACCTGCGCCTGGACGCCCGCCGCCACGACGAGCTGACCGCCCGCGTCCTGGAGGCGGCCCTGGCCCGCGCCGACTCCGACGAGCACCGCCGCGAGCTGGCGGCGATCTACCGCCGGCTCGCCAAGGCCGCCGCCACCCGCCAGGAACGCCACGCCCTGGTCGACCGCGCCAACGCCGTCCGCCCCCGGACGTGGGTATGACCTGCTCCGGCTGCGGCCACGCGGTCTCCCCCGGCGACAACTTCTGCGAGAACTGCGGCCTGAACCTCCACACCCCCGCCTGTACGGCCTGCGGCGCCGCCGCCACCGACGACTCCGGCTTCTGCCCCGACTGCGGCACCCGCCTGCCGCAGGGCCGCGACCACCTGGAGACCGAGCTGGAGCCGGGCGGCGCGGCCGGCGTCACCGACCTGGGCCTGCGCCGGCGCCGCAACGAGGACGCCATGGCCCTCGGCGCGGCCGGCGGCCTGACCGTCGCCGTCGTCTGCGACGGCGTGGCCACCTCGCCCCGCGCCGACGAGGCCGCCCAGGCCGCCGCCGACCTGGCGGTGGAGCGCCTGCTGGCCGAGCTCGGCGGCGGCGCGGACGCCAAGGAGGCGACGGTCCGCGCCTGCGCCGCCGCGGCCTCGGCGGTGGCCGCCATGGGCACCGTCGAGGACGCCCCGGCCTGCACCTACGTCTCGGCGGTCGTCGCACCCGGCGAGATCACCGTGGGCTGGCTGGGCGACAGCCGCGCCTACTGGCTGCCCGAGGGCGGCCCGGGCCGGCTGCTGACCACCGACGACGTCGCCTCGCACGGCGTGATCTCCTCCTGGCTCGGCGCGGACGCCGAACCGGAGGACGCGCACGTCCTCAGCTTCTCCCCCGACCTGCCCGGTCTCCTGCTGGCCTGCACCGACGGCCTCTGGGAGTACCTGACGGGGGACTTCCCCGCCGCCGGCACCCCGCTGGAGCGCGCCCGCCTGCTGCTGCGGCACGCGCTCGACTCCGGGGGCCGCGACAACGTGACCATCGTCCTTATCCCGGGAGGCCCGGTATGAGCTTCACCTTGCACGTGGATCAGAACCAGTACCTCGCCGTGGGCGCCACCCAGGTGCACGCGGTGCTGACCGTCGGCTCGGCCGGCGGCCCCGTCGTCGAGACCCGGCCCGCGGAGGCGGCCGAGGTCATCATCATCGACACCTCGGGCTCGATGTCCGGCAGCAAGATCCGCGAGGCGCGGCAGGCCGCGGCGGTCGCCGTGCAGTCGCTCCGCGACGGCGTGCACTTCGGCGTCATCTCCGGCACCGACAACGCGCGGCTGATCTACCCCAGCGGCCGCAACCTGGTACGGGCCTCGCGCGCCACCCGCGACGCGGCCGTCAAGGAGATCAACCGGATGACCGCCGGCGGCGGCACCGAGATCGGCCGCTGGCTGGAGCTGGCCGGTTCGCTGCTGGACGGCCACCCCGAGGCGATCCGGCACGCCATCCTGATGACCGACGGGCAGAACAACGAGAGCGCGAGCCGCTTCGAGAGCGTGCTGCGCGCCTGCCAGGGCCGCTTCACCTGCGACAGCCTCGGCGTCGGCGAGGACTGGGTCCGGACCGAGCTCGCCAAGGTCGCCACCGCGCTGCTCGGCACCTACGACTACGTCAAGCAGGGCGCCGCGCTGGCCGACTACTTCCGCGACCTCACGCAGACCGCGATGAGCAAGACGCTGGCCGAGCTGACCCTGCACGTCAAGACGCCCAACGACGCCAAGGTGCTGTTCGTCAAGCAGGTCGCGCCGACCATCCTCGACCTGACCGGCCAGCGGGTCCAGGTGGACGCGCTGACCACCGACTTCCCGACCGGCTCGTGGGGCGCCGAGGAGCGCGTCTACCACATCTGCGTTGAGATGCCCGCGCGCCAGCCCGGCCCGCCGGTGCGCGCGGCGTGGGTCCGGCTCGTCCGGCCCGACACCCTGGAGATCTTCGCCTCCGGCAACGTGCTGGCCACCTGGACCGACGACCTGGCCCAGTCGACCCGGATCAACCGCAAGGTCGCCCACTACACCGGCCAGGCCGAGCTGCACTCGCTGATCCAGGAGGGGCTGCAGGCCCGCGACTCCGGCGACCAGGACACCGCCACCGCGCGGCTGGCCAAGGCCAAGAAGCTGGCCGACGAGACCGGCCGCGACGACACCGCCCGGCTGCTGGCCCAGATGGTCGAGGTCGACTCCTCCGGCACCGCGCGGCTTCGCGCCGGCGTCGGCAAGGACGTCGAGCTGGAGCTCGACACCGGCTCGGTCCGGACCAGCCGGCTCAAGACGGGTGAGGCGTGATGGCCGTCTGCCCGCTGGGCCACCCCTCCACCGACGACACCTTCTGCGACGAGTGCGGCACCCAGATCGGCGGCGCGGCCCCGGCCGCCGAGCCGACCGGGCTCACCGGCTGCCCGGTCTGCCAGGCGCCGCTGCCCGGCCGCTACTGCGAGGTCTGCGGGCACGACTCCACCGCGCCGGTCGTCGAGGCCCCGCCGCTGCCCGCCTCCTCCTGGGAGGCGGTCGTCGGCGCCGACCGCGCCTACTTCGAGCGGGTCATCGGCGTGGGCGGGCCCGACTCCGGCAAGATCGTCTTCCCGCCCTACTGCCCCGAGCGCTCCTACCCGCTCAGCGGCGAGCAGGTGCGCATCGGCCGGGCCAGCCGCTCGCGCGGCGTCACCCCCGAGATCGACCTGGGGCAGGCGCCGCCCGACCCAGGCGTCTCCCACCTGCACGCCGTCCTGATGGCGCAGCCGGACGGGAGCTGGACCCTGGTCGATCCCGGCTCGGCCAACGGCACCGAGGTCAACGGGCAGCCGGTGGAGCCGAACGTGCCGGTGCCGCTCGGCGACGGCGACCGCATCCACCTGGGCGCCTGGACGGTCATCACGCTCCGGGGTGCGCCGTGACCGTCACCCAGGCCACCCCTCGCGTGCGCTCCCGGCGGGTCTCCGTGCCCCGCCGGGTCCGCACGCTGGCCACCCTGTCCCTGCTGTCGCTGGCGCTCCTGCTCGGCGTCACCGCCGCCGGCGCGGCCGGCACCGGCGAGGGCCTGCGCACCATCGGCCACGACGCCGGCCCGCAGGTGCTGGCCACCACCGGCCTCTACCGGCACATGTCCTCGATGGACGCGCTCGTGGCCGAGTCGCTCCTGCTCGGGGCGGAGTACGGCGAGCAGCGCCAGGCCGACCACACCGCCTACGACACCCAGCGCCAGCAGGTGACGCGGACCCTGCTCAAGGCCTACGAGCTGGCCCTGGACAACCCCGCCGAGCAGCGCACCGTCCAGTCGCTGATCGAGGGCCTGGGCCGCTACGAGCGCTTGGCGGCGCGGGCCAGGCTGCTGGACGCGCAGTCCGGGCACAAGGCGGGCGAGACCCCCGAGGCGGTCGTCGCGGTCTACCGCCAGGCGACCGACCTCATGCACCGCGAACTCCTGCCGCAGGCCTACAACCTGACCCTGGAGACCGGCACCATCGTGCGCCGCGCGCACGCCGCCGAGCAGTCGGCCGCGGCCCTCGCCAAGGCCGCGGTGGTGCTCACCGGGCTGCTGGCGCTCGGCCTGCTGGTCGCGCTCCAGCTCTACCTGACGCGCAGCTTCCGCCGCGTCTTCGCGCCCGCGCTGGTGCTGGCCACCCTGCTGGCCGGCGTCGGCACGGTGCTGGGCGTCACGCTGCTCAGCCGCCAGGACAGCGCGCTCGACGAGGCCAAGCGGCGCGGCTTCGACCAGGTCCTGACCCTGACCAGGGCACGGGCGATCAGCAACAGCATGTACGGCGACCAGAGCCGCTACCTGCTGGACGCCGGCCGCCGCGACACCTACGAGCACACCTTCCTGGACAAGGCCCAGGCGGTCGCCTACCTCAAGCTCGACAAGACCAGCCTGCCCGCCTACCAGGCCGCGCTCGACCCGCCCGACCCGAAGGACCAGAAGGGGCCCCGCTTCCTCGGCATGCTCGCCCCGGTGGTCGGCCAGGACGGCGAGCGCGTCTTCCAGGCCTACCAGGCCTTCCAGAAGAGCGACGCCGAGCTGCGCAAGCAGCCGCCCGCGCAGGCGATCCAGCTCTGGAACAGCACGCTCAAGGAGGACTACCAGCGCTACGACCAGCTCCTCGAAGAGCTGACCAAGCGCTACGAGTCCGTGTTCGGGCGGGCGATCGGCTCCGGGGACGCGGCCCTGGCCGGGTTGTGGCGCTTCGTCCCGGCCGGACTGGCGCTCAGCGCCCTGCTCATCCTGGCCGGGATCTGGCCGCGACTGAAGGAGTACCGGTGAAGCGCCTGCTGTGCGCCCTGCTGCTGGCGGCGGCGAGCGTCTCGTGCGGCTCCGGCACGCCCGAGTCGATCATGGACAAGGACGTGCTCGTCGTCGGGGTACGGCCCGACCTGCCGCAGATCGGGCTGGAGACCGGCAACGGCCGCTTCGAGGGCTTCGACGTGGACGTGGCGCGCTACCTGGCCAAGGAGCTCGGCAAGGAGGTGCGCTTCGTCAAGGCGCTGGCCGCCGACCGGGAGCCGCTGCTCACCTCGGGGCGGGCCGATCTGGTGCTGGCCACCTTCACCATCTCGCAGGAGCGCAAGACGAAGATCGGGTTCGCCGGGCCGTACCACGTGTCCTACCAGGACATCCTGGTGCGGCCGGAGGAGAGCGCGATCCGGGAGGTGCGCGACCTCGACGGGCGCAAGATCTGCGCGGTGAAGGGGGCCAACGCGGCCGAGCGGGTGGTGGACGAGCGCGGGGTCAAGGCCACGCTGGTGCCCTCCGACGACTACGCCGGCTGCGTGACGATGCTCAAGGACGGCCGGGTGGACGCGATCACCACCAACGACATCATCCTGGCCGGGCTCGCGCTGCACGACGGGTCGGGGCTCAAGCTGCTCAACGCCCGCTTCAACGAGCAGCGCACCGGCGTGGGCATGCGGCTGGGCGACGTGGACGGCTGCGAGGAGCTCAACCGGGCGATCACCAAGATGTACCAGGACGGCAGCGCCCGGATGTACCTCGACAAGTGGTTCGGCAAGGCCGGCCTCGACCTGTCGGCCGTCGCGGTGCCGCAGTTCGAGGGCTGCTAGCGCCCCCCTTGGCCGGGGGGCGCTAGCGCTCCGGAGGCGGCGCGATCTCGGCGCCGAAGCGCCGGGTCAGCTCCGACTTCGCCGCCCCCGCGCGGGTGAAGTCGTAGCCGATCAGCCGCACCTGCGCCAGATCGGCCGCCTTGGAGTCAGGAGCCACCTCGGTGCTGGCCGGCAGCGCGTAGAAGCCGGCCAGCGGGCCGAGCCGCTGGGAGTCGCCGCTGAGCGCCCAGTCCACGAAGCGGCGGGCGGCCTCGGGGTGCCGGGTCCCGGCCAGCACCGCCACCCCGCCGACCTCGTAGCCGCTGCCCTCGGCGGGGAAGCTGACCTGGAGGTCGCGGAAGCCCTGCTCCTGCAGGTCCACGCAGTCGTGGGAGAAGGCCACGCCCACCGCCACCTGGCCGCGGGCGGCCTGCTCGGCCGCGGCGGCGCCGGAGCGGTTGTAGCGCAGCACGTTCGGGTGCAGCCGGCGCAGGTAGTCCAGGCCCGCCTCCGCCGAGCCGCCGAGCTCGACCTGGGTCCACAGCGCGGTGTAGGCGGTGCCCGAGGTCGCCGGGTGCGCGATGCCGACGCTGCCGGCCAGGCGCGGGTCGAGCAGTTCCTGCCACGACAGCAGCGGGCCGAGCCCCTTGGCGGTCAGCTTTCTGACGTTGTTGCAGAAGGCCAGCACCCCGCCGTACACGCCGGTCCAGGCCCCGGACGGGTCGCCCCAGCCCTGGCGGGCGTGGGCGGCCATCGGCGAGCGGTACGGCTCCAGCATCCCCTCCCGGGCCGCGGCGGCGTAGGCGTCGGCCGGGCCGCCGTGCCAGACGTCGTACTCGGGCGCGGAGCGGGTGCGGCGGATGCGGTCCAGGGCGTCGCCGCTCGACAGCCGGGCAAAGTCGGCGTCGATCCCGGTCTGCTCGGCGAAGCGCGAGGCCATCATCACGCACCACTGCTCGTCCGCGCCGCAGATGATGGTGATCTTGTCCTGGGCGGTGTTCCCGCAGGCGGCGGGGACCAGGGCGAGGGCGGCGGCGGCCAGGAGCCTCAGCATGCCCTCACCGTAGGCGGGCCCGCGGGCCCGGGGGTGAACACCCGGTGAGCTCAGGTAACGCCGCCGTCACCGGCGCTCAGCCCCCGCTCATCCCGCGTTCCCGTCAGCGTCGGTGGGCATCACGTAGCCGACGCCGCGCACGGTCTTGATCGCGACGGCGTCCTGCCCGGCCTCGGCCAGCCGCGACCGCAGCCGGAAGATCGCCGACTTGACCACGTCCCGCCCGCCGCGCAGGGCCGTCGTGCCCCACACCGCGCGCAGCAGGTCCTGCCACGACACCGGGGTCCCCCGCCGCCCGGCCAGATGGGCCAGCAGCTTGAACTCGGTGAACGGCAGCTCCAGGCGGCGGCCCCCCACGATGGCGACGTGCTCCACCAGGTCGAGGGTGAGCGGCCCGGCCTCGATCGTCTTGGCCCCGCCACCGCCCCGCCGTACCAGCGCCTGGGCCCGCAGAGCCACCTCGCGCGGATGGAAGGGCTTGACCACGTAGTCGTCGGCTCCGCACTCCAGCCCGGCCACCACCTGGTCGGGCCCGGCCAGCGCGGTGAGCATCATGATCGGCACCTCGTGCCGGGCGCGGATGGCGCGGCACAGGGTCAGCCCGTCCATCGAGGGCATCAGCACGTCCAGGACGACCAGGTCCACCTGGCGGGTGCGCAGCAGGTTGAGCGCGGTCGCGCCGTCGTGCGCCTGGTGCACGGTGAAGCCCTGCGTCTCCAGGGCGAAGGCGACGATCATCGTCATCTGCGGCTCGTCGTCCACGACCAGGGCCACGCTCACGCGGTCCGTCCCTTCGGCAGGGTCACCAGGATGGTCGTGCCCTTCCTGGCCTGGGTGTCGATCAGGATCGAGCCGCCGTGCAGCTCGACGATGGACTTGGTGATCACCAGCCCGAGCCCGGTGCCGTCGCCCAGCGGCGAGCTGGTCACGAACGGGCGGAACAGCTCGCGGCGGCGCTCGCGCGTCATGCCCGCGCCGTCGTCGGTGACGTACAGGGCGATGCCGGTGTCGATCGCCGCCACCCGCACCGCGATGCTGCCGCCGACGGTGGTGAAGCGGCCGGCGTTCGACAACAGGTTGGTGACCGCCTGGACCAGCAGTCTCGGGTCCGCCTCCACCTCGGGCGCGACCTGCGGGGTGTCCAGCGTGATGCGCTGCCCGCGCCGCGCGCACAGCGGGCGCATCGCGACCACCACCTCGCGGGTGAGCTGGGCCACGTCCACCTTCTCGAAGGCCGGGCTGAACAGACCCGACTCGATGCGGGCGTGGATCAGCAGGCTCTCGCACAGGTGGATCACCTGGGCGCACTGCTGGTCGATGGTGTGCAGGAACTTCGTCTGCGTCGCGGTCAGCGGGCCAGGGCTGCCCTCGAGCAGCAGGTCGGCCGCGCCCTTGATCATGCTCAGCGGGGTGCGGAGTTCGTGGCTCAGCGCGCTCACCTGCTCCGCCCGGCGTTCGACCAGGCCGGCCAGCCGTTCCGCCTCGGCCCGCTGCTCGCGCCCGGCCCGCCGCGCGGCCACGGCCGTCACGGCCACCCCCGCCACCACGCCGCCCACCGCCGCCGCCACGACCGGCTGCCCGAGCAGCACGGCGACGACGACCAGGGCCGCACCGCCGATCAGAACGGCAGCCATAGGGGGATTGCGCACCCCTGCCCACCTTCCCGGCAGCCCCCGCCGGCCTCTGGAAAGGCAAGGCCCGCCGTCCCGGCGCGGGAGCGCGGGACGGCGGGCACGGGTTCAGTCCAGATAGTCGCGCAGCATCTGCGCGCGGGTCGGGTGCCGGAGCTTGGCCAGCGTCTTGGACTCGATCTGCCGGATCCGCTCCCGGGTCACCCCGAACTCGCGGCCGACCTCCTCCAGGGTACGGGGGTGGCCGTCGGCCAGTCCGAAGCGCAACTGGATGATCCGCTGCTCGCGGTCGGACAACGTCGCCAGGATGTCGTCGAGCTGATCCTGCAACATGATGAAGGCCGCGGCCTCCATGGGCACCACAGCGTCCGCGTCCTCGATGAAGTCGCCTAGGTCGGAATCCTCCTCACCGATGGGCGACTGCAGCGAGACCGGCTCCTGCGCGATGCGCTGGATCTCCACCACGCGATCGACCGGGAGGTCCATCTCCTTGGCGATCTCCTCCGGCGTCGGCTCGCGGCCGAAGTCCTGGTGCAACTGGCGCTGCACCCGGACCAGCTTGTTGATCGTCTCCACCATGTGCACGGGGATCCGGATGGTCCTCGCCTGATCCGCTATCGCGCGCGTGATCGCCTGGCGGATCCACCACGTGGCATACGTGGAGAACTTGTAGCCCTTGGTGTAGTCGAACTTCTCGACCGCGCGGATGAGGCCGAGATTGCCTTCCTGGATGAGATCGAGGAAGAGCATGCCGCGTCCGACATACCGTTTGGCGATCGACACCACGAGCCGCAGGTTCGCCTCGATCAGCCGCTGCTTGGCCCTGGTGCCCTCCCAGACGAGCTCCCTGAACTCCGGGAAGGCCAGCCTGGAGACACCGTTGCCCAGCTTGTCCTCGGCGAACAGGCCGGCTTCGATCGACTTGGCGAGTTCCACCTCCTCTTCGGCGGTGAGCAGCGGCACGCGGCCGATCTCCCGCAGGTAGATGCGGACCAGATCACTGGTCGGCGCCCGCTTGCCTACGTCCTCCTCATCGGCGCGGACGACTTCTTCGTCGCCCTGAGGCTCCAGCACCTCCACGCCGTTCTCGGCGAGCATCCGCACCACGCGTTCGAGCGTGTCGGAGGGAAGCTCGGATCGGTCGAGCGCGGCTGCGACGTCATCGACGGTTACGCTCCCGCGCTCCCTTCCTTTCGCGACGAGGTCCGCCACCTGATCTACGGATGGCGGTCCACTTGGCAGCACCGATGCACCCACGGGAGACAGTCTGCAGTATTCGTTAGTGAAAATGGCAGACCCATTTTTGGCACAGAAGGTAAGGCGTGCATCATTACCAAATCGAGATCCGGCCCAGGTTTGGCCGAAGTTTGATCAGGAAAGTAAACGTAATTACGTGATCCTGCTGGTCCCACCCGAGGTCAGGGTGCCCTTACCGTCTGCCCGGCCGGGAATTGTCCACCCGATCTACGGGAAATACCAGCGTTAGCGTGCCCGGCGGCTTTCCCGCAGAGTAAGAACCCGCGTCACGGCATGCCGTAACGCGGGCCCGGTTTCCGCAGTTCTTGATCTAGCGCAGGATCAGGCGCCTACGTAGTCGGCGAGGTGCTCGCCGGTGAGCGTGGAGCGCGCGGCGACCAGATCGGCCGGCGTGCCCTCGAAGACGATCTTCCCGCCGTCGTGGCCGGCGCCGGGGCCGAGGTCGATGATCCAGTCGGCGTGCGCCATGACCGCCTGGTGGTGCTCGATCACGATGACCGACTTGCCGGACTCGACGAGCCGGTCCAGCAGGCCCAGGAGGTTCTCCACGTCCGCCAGGTGCAGGCCGGTGGTCGGCTCGTCCAGGACGTAGACGCCGCCCTTCTCCGCCATGTGCGTGGCCAGCTTGAGCCGCTGCCGCTCGCCGCCGGACAGCGTGGTGAGCGGCTGGCCGATGGTGAGGTAGCCCAGGCCGACGTCGACGAGCCGCTCCAGGATGGCGTGCGCCGCCGGGACCCTCGACTCGCCCTCGGCGAAGAACCGCTCGGCCTCGGTCACCGGCATGGCCAGCACCTCGGCGATGTCGCGCCCGCCGAAGCGGTACTCCAGCACCGCGGCCTGGAAGCGCTTGCCCTCGCAGTCCTCGCACGTCGTGCTGGAGCCGGCCATGATGCCCAGGTCGACGTAGATGACGCCGGCGCCGTTGCAGGTGGGGCAGGCGCCCTCGGAGTTGGCGCTGAACAGCGCCGGCTTCACGCCGTTGGCCTTGGCGAAGGCCTTGCGGATCGGCTCCAGCAGCCCGGTGTAGGTCGCCGGGTTGCTGCGCCGCGAGCCGCGGACCGGGGCCTGGTCGATCGAGACGACGCCGGCCGAGGCCGGGATGGAGCCGTGGATGAGCGAGCTCTTGCCCGAGCCGGCGACGCCGGTGACGACGCAGAGCACGCCCAGCGGGACGTCGACGTCGACGTCCTGGAGGTTGTGCCGGGTGGCGCCGCGGATCTCCAGCTTGCCCTTGGGGGTGCGCACGGAGTCCTTGAGCTTGGCGCGGTCGTCGAGGTGGCGGCCGGTGATGGTGCCGCTGGCGCGCAGGCCCTCGATGGTGCCCTCGAAGCAGACGGTGCCGCCTGCCGTACCGGCTCCGGGGCCGATGTCGACGATGTGGTCGGCGATGGCGATGGCCTCCGGCTTGTGCTCGACCACGAGCACGGTGTTGCCCTTGTCGCGCAGCCGGAGCAGCAGGTCGTTCATCCGCCGGATGTCGTGCGGGTGCAGGCCGATGGTCGGCTCGTCGAAGACGTAGGTGACGTCGGTGAGCGCGGAGCCGAGGTGGCGGATCATCTTGGTGCGCTGCGCCTCGCCGCCGGACAGCGTGCCCGCGGGCCGGTCGAGCGACAGGTAGCCGAGGCCGATCTCGACGAACGACTCCAGGCTGTGCAGCAGCTTGCCGAGCAGCGGCGCCATGGTCGGCTCGTCGAGCCCGCGGACCCATTCGGCCAGGTCGCGGATCTCCATCGCGCAGGCGTCGGCGATGTTGACGCCCTTGATCTTCGACGAGCGCGCCGCCTCGTTGAGCCGGGTGCCGCCGCAGTCGGGGCAGGCGGTGAAGGTGACCACGCGCTCCACGAACGCCCGGATGTGCGGCTGCATCGCGTCGACGTCCTTCGACAGGAAGGACTTCTGGATCTGCGGGATCAGGCCCGAGTAGGTCAGGTTGATGCCCTCGACCTTGATCTTGGTCGGCTCCTTGTAGAGCAGGTCGTGCAGTTCCTTCTTAGTGAACTTGCTGATGGGCTTGTCCGGGTCGAAGAAGCCGCTGCCCCGGAAGATCCGGCCGTACCAGCCGTCCATGCTGTAGCCGGGGATGGACAGCGCGCCCTCGTTGAGCGACTTGCCGGCGTCGTAGAGCTGCGTGAGGTCGAAGTCGGTGACCGAGCCGCGGCCCTCGCACCGCGGGCACATGCCGCCGTGGTAGACCGCGTCGCGCACGACCTTCCGCTCGCCCTGGCCCTTGTCGACCGTGATCGCGCCGCTGGCCACCGCCTGCGCCACGTTGAAGGAGAAGGCGGTGGGCGGGCCGATCTTCGGCGTGCCGAGCCGGCTGAACAGGATGCGCAGCATGGCGTTGGCGTCGGTGGCGGTGCCGACGGTCGAGCGCGGGTCGGCGCCCATGCGCTGCTGGTCGACGATGATCGCCGTGGTCAGCCCGTCGAGCACGTCCACGTCGGGGCGGGCCAGCGTCGGCATGAATCCCTGCACGAACGCGCTGTAGGTCTCGTTGATCAGCCGCTGCGACTCCGCGGCGATCGTGCTGAACACCAGCGAGCTCTTGCCCGAGCCGGAGACCCCGGTGAAGACCGTCAGGCGGCGCTTCGGGATCTCGATGCTGACGTCCTTGAGGTTGTTGACGCGGGCGCCGTGCACGCGGATCAGGTCGTGGCTGTCCGCGGGGTGCATCTCGGGCGACGTGCTGCCCTTGGTCATCGTCTCTCCATCCGTCTGTGCAGCCTGCCTGCGCGGCCTCCGGGGCCTTGCCTGGGACATCTAACCAGTTCAGAGCATTTTTTGCGCTTCGTCGGGCTTGTCGGAGCAGGGGTACGGCAGGCGGACCAGCCGGGCCTTTCCGGGATCGGCGGCGGGCCTTCCGGTTCCGGCGCCCCGTGCGGGCTCGGCTTCCTGCGACGCGGGCTCGGCTTCCCGCGGCGCAGGCCCAGCTATCCGCGGCGCGCTCTCAGCTTCCCGCGGCGCGGTCTCGCAGGACGCGGCGTTGTTGTTCGAGCGCCACCAGCTCGCCGAAGAGCCGGTTGTACTCCGCCTGCTCCTCCACCGGGTTGAGGCGCTGCATCCGCGACTTGGCCTGCGCGATGGCCCGGTCGACCGCCACCGCCTCGATGGCGGCGAGCATGGCCGAGGCGTACCGCTCCTCCACGTGCGAGTCGGCCTGGATCGGATCGACCGCGAACCGGGTGATCAGACCGCGTGCCGCCTCGTCCGGCGCCTGCTCCAGCAGCGCGTCCACCCAGGTCCGGCCACCGTGCCCGGCCGCCCCCATCCCGCCCGCGGCGATGATGACCCGGTGCACGGCCACGTGGTCGGGCGCGGTGAAGGCCTGCACGTCGAGCGCGTCGAACCGCGGCCCGAGCAGCGCCGGCCGCTGCACGGCCAGCTTGAGCAGTTCCCCCTCCACCCGCACGTGCGGATCGACGGGAGCCGGCCGCGGCGCCCGCTTCGGCCGCCCGGCCTGCGACTGCGCGGTGTCGGCGATGCGCTGCATCACGAAGCGCTCGTCCATGAAGCCGAGCCACCGGTCGAGGTCGATCGCGTACCGCTTGCGCAGCCCGACGTCCTTGATCCCGGCGACGATCGGCGCCGCCGCGTCGAGCGCGGCGATCTTGCCTTCGTTGCTGCGCAGGTCGTACCGGGCGATCGTGCTGCGGATGGCGAACTGGAACAGCGGCTCGCGCGAGGCGATCAGGTCGCGCACCGCCGCGTCGCCCTGCTTGATCCGCAGGTCGCACGGGTCGAGCCCGTCCGGCTGCACCGCGACGTAGGTCTGCGTCACGAACTTCTGCTCGTCGGCGAACGCCCGCAGCGCGGCCTTCTGCCCCGCCTCGTCGCCGTCGAAGGTGAAGATCACCTCGCCGCGGAACTCGGCCTGGTCGAGCAGGAAACGCCGCAGCACCTTGATGTGCTCCTCGCCGAAGGAGGTGCCGCAGGTGGCCACCGCGGTCGGCACGCCGGACAGATGGCAGGCCATCACGTCGGTGTACCCCTCGACGATCACCGCCTGCAGCCGCTTGGAGATCTCGCGCTTGGCCAGGTCGAGGCCGTAGAGCACCTGCGACTTCTTGTAGATCGGCGATTCGGGGGTGTTGAGGTACTTCGGCCCGTCGTCGTTGTCGAGCAGCTTGCGCGCCCCGAACCCGATCACGTCGCCGGTCGCCTCGCGGATCGGCCACACCAGCCGGCCGCGGAAGCGGTCGATCGGCCCGCGCCGGCCCTCCTTGGCCAGCCCGCCCTTGACGATCTCCTCGGTGGTGAACCCCTTGCCGAGCAGGTGCCGGGTCAGCGCCTCCCACTCGTTGGGCGCGTAGCCCACGCCGAAGCGCTCGGCGTCGGCCCGCTCGAAGCCGCGCTCGGACAGGAACTTCCGGCCCGGCGCCGCGTCGGCCTTCAGCAGCCGCTCGGCGTAGAACTCGGCCGCCACCCGGTGCGCCTCGACCAGCCTGGCCCGCTCGCCGTGGTCGCGCTTGGGGACATACCCGCCCTGTTCGTACTGGAGCTGGATGCCGGCCCGCTGCGCCAGCCGCTCGACCGACTCGGCGAACGACAGGTGCTCGATCTCCTCGACGAACTTGATCACGTCGCCGCCGGCCTGGCAGCCGAAGCAGAAGTACATCCCCCGTTCGGGGGTGACGTTGAAGGACGGGCTCTTCTCGTCGTGGAACGGGCACAGGCCCTTGAGGTTGCCGCCCCCGGCATTGCGGAGCTGCACGTAGTCACCGACGACGGAGTCGATCGGCGACCTTTCACGAACTAGTGCGATGTCGACGTCACGGATCCGGCCTGCCACGCGGCGAGTCTATTGCGCCCCACCGACAAATAACGCCGATGACCCCACTCGCGGTGGGCTGCCGCGGCCTCAGGACTCCGCCCGCTCGCGGCGCCCTCGCAGGGCCTCAGGACTTCGCCCGCCGTTCGTAGAGGGTCAGCCGCACGTCGCCGAACGCCTTCACCGGCCCCGGTTCGAACCGCGCCCGCAGGCCCACCAGTCGCTCGTCGTCCCGGTACCGGGCCCCGATCCACGGCGAGACCAGCCAGACCCGGCGCGCACCCGCCAAAGCCGCCCGAACCTGCTCACCACTGTGCGGGACCGCCGAACCCGGCTCCCGCGTGACATCCACCAGATTCCGGTACGGCTCGCCGTACACCGCGGTGAACAGCCGGTACCGGTGCGGAACGAACAGCACCCGGTCCCCAGGCCGCCGCTCGGCGGCGAGCGTGGCGCTCAGGGCCCGCAGGTCGTCCGGCCGCGCACCCGGCTCCCGCTGCACCACCTGGGCCTCTGCGGCCAGTACGGCCAGCGCCGTCACGCCCCCGGCCGCCGCCACGGGCGACCACCGCCGAGCCAGTACGGCCAGCCCGATCCCCGCCGCCAGCGCGATCCCGGGAACGACATAGAGCACGTACCGGGCGTGATAGATCGGCTGCACCTGCGAGACCGCCACCGCCGCCGCGAACGGCACTATCGCCCACACCCCCACCACCGGCGTACGGCGAGCCGCCCAGATCCCGGCCGCGACCAGCGCCCCGAGCAGCACCGCCCCCGCGACCCCGCCCGCCACCTCGACCGGGAACGCCCCGATCTCCGCCAGGCCGGGCCGCTTGAGCCACCACACCTGCGTCTCGCGCTGCCCCGCCGCGATCACCACCAGCGGCGTCAGCACGACCGCGGCACTCGCGCACGCGCTCACCCAGGCCACCACCACCCGCCGGCCCCGCTTCGGGCTCGTGCGGGCGGCGGCCGCCACGGCGACCCCGTGCGCGAGCAGGAGCAGCAGCGCGTACAGGTGCAAGGCTCCCAGCAGGCACACGCTCACGAAATATCCCGCGAAAGCCCGCCGGGGCCGCCGCCCCTCGATCAACTCCACCAGGAACCAGGTCGCCGCCACCGCCGCCAGCGAGACCAGCGCGTAGCTCCGCGCCTCCTGCCCGTACCGCGAGGCGATCGGCAGCAGCACGTAGACCAGCCCCGCCATCAGCCCGGCCACCGGCCCCGCCAGCCGCCGCCCCAGGACCGCCACGCCGTACGCCGCCCCCACGAACGCCAGCCACGACGGCGCCCGCAGCCACCACTCCACGGGTCCCGCCTCGATCGCCGCGAACGGGCGCAGGACCAGGTAGTAGAGCGCGTGCACCGCGTCCAGGTCGCCCAGGAAGGCGAACAGGTCGCCGAACGACATCCTCGCCACCATCGCGCTGACCGACTCGTCGCGCCAGAGCGACGGCGTGGTGATCCCCCACGCGCCGACGAGCGCCGCCGCGGCCACCACGGGCAGGTCCCAGGACAGGCTCAGCTTGCTCACCCGCCCCAACATAACCACCCATCCGCCCCATTTGCGTCTCCTAGGAATCCTAGGATAGAACTAGGACCCCTAGGAGGACATCATGCCGAGAGCCGGACTGACCGTGGACCGCGTCACCACCACCGCCGCCGACCTGGCCGACGAGCTAGGACTCGACCAGGTGACCATGGCGCGCGTCGCCCGCCGCCTTGGGGTGAAGGACGCCAGCCTCTACACCCACGTCCGCAACCTCGAAGACCTGCGCGGCCGGATCGCCCTGCTCGCCGCCGACGAGAAGACCACGCGCATCGCCGAGGCCACCGCCGGACGGGCCGGCAAGGACGCCCTCGTCGCCTACGCCAACGCCTGGCGTGACTTCGCCCACCAGCACCCCGGCCGCTACCTGGCCACCCAGACACCGATCCGGATCGACCCCGCCCTCGCCGCCGCCGCCTCCGGCCCGCGCCGCGCCGTCGAGCTCACCTACACCATGTTGCGCGCCTACGGCCTGGACGAGCCCGACCTCACCGACGCCGTCCGCCTGCTCCGCAGTACCTTCCACGGCTTCGTCGCCCTGGAGGCCGCCGGCGGCTTCGCCCACCACCGCACCCCGGACCACACCTGGCCCCGCACCTTGGACGCCCTCCACACCCTCCTCCTCAACTGGCCCCCACCCTGACCCCCTTCTCCACCCCAGCCCGCGCCCTCCCGCCCCACCAAACGGACTGGCCGTCTCAGCCCCTGACCCCGACCCAGGGAAAGAACCGCCGACTGCGCTCCGCGAACCCCTGACCCGCCCTACGCCGAGAGCCCACCCGGCCTCCCCTGGGCCCACCTGTACCGAACGCCCAACCCGCGGCCGCCCTACGCCGAGTTCCGCCGAACTCGCCCTCACAACCGGAGGAACACCCTCATGACCACCCCGCCCGCCACAGGAACCCTCCGCGTACCCGGCGCCACCCTCCACTACGAGACCCGAGGCCAGGGCCCGGCCCTCCTCCTGATCCCCGGCGGCACCGGCGCCGCATCCGCCTTCGACGGCGTCGCCGACCTCCTGTCCGCCGACCGCACCGTCATCACCTACGACCCCCGCGGCTTCTCCCGCAGCCCTCTCGACGCCCCCGCCACCGACCAGCAGGTCGCAGTCCACGCCGACGACGCCTACCGCCTCCTGGAGCACCTGTCCCCCACCAGCCCCGCGAAGGTGTTCGGCTCCAGCTCAGGCGCGATCGTCGCCCTCCACCTGCTGACCACCCACCCCGAGCGCGTCACCCAGGTGATCGCCCACGAGCCCCCACTCGTCGAACTCCTCCCGGACGCCGCCACCCACCGCGCCTTCCTGCAAAACCTCCGCGACACCTACGACACCGAGGGCCTCCAGCCCGCCATGACCGTCTTCACCACCGGACTGTCCCGCCCCACCTCAGGATCCACCGCCACCCCGCCCCGCCCCACCCCCAAAGTCACCACGGCCCCGGCCGACCTCACCCCTGAAACCACCGCGACCCAGGCCCGCCTCACCCCCGAACCCACCGCGGCCCAGTCCCGGCCCACACCCGCCACCCGGGAAGCTCAGCAGCCCCCCACCCTCTCCCCCGAAGCCGCCGCCCGGATCGAACGCACCATGTCCAACATGCCGTTCTTCCTCCGCCGCATCGTCCCCACCTTCATGTCCCACACCCCCGACCTAGCCCGCCTGGCCACCCTCTCCGACCGCCTGACCCTGGCCGCCGGCGAGGACTCCCCCGGCGAACTCACCTACCGCCCGGCCGCCTGGCTCGCCGCCCACCTGGGCGCCGACCTCCTGCACTTCCCCGGCGGCCACGTAGGCCTGACCACCCACCCCACCGAGTTCGCCACCCTCCTCCACAAAACCCTGACCTGAGAACCCCACAGCGCCATCACCCAACCCCGAGATGCCCGATGTCCCCCAGCCCCACAACCGCCCGATTGCGATAGAAGTCGTCCTCCCGCAATGTGGTGATACTCCCCGAAGGCACCCGAAAACTGGCATACCCGACCGCCTCAACCGGCATCCTGATCCAGGAGGTCACCACAAACGTCAACGACCCCACATGCGTCACCACAATCTGATGCGCACAGGGCCGCTCCAAGATCTCGTCCATGGCGGCATAGACCCGCCGCGCCACCGCCGCCTTGGTCTCCGCCCCCTCAATCCCTTCGTCGTGCTCCATCCGCTCCCCCACCGCCGGCGGCGGCACGAACCGCTGATCGAGCCACTCCTGCGCCCGACCCCCCGCAACCCCGTAGGACTTCTCCCGCAACCGCCAATCCAGCACAGCTCCCACCCCGAACACCTCAGCGATCGCCTCGGCCGTCTCCCGCGTCCGCCGCAAATCCGACGAGAACAGCTCCACCTCCGCGTCCTCGGGAATCCGCCCCCGCAACGCACGAGCAATGGCCGCCGCCGCCCCGAGCCCACCCTCCGTCAGCCGCGAGTCATGCCAGCCCCCGACGACGCCTTCGATGTGATGCGTGGCTTCCGGGTGAGTGACGACATAGACAGTGCGCATGAACTGAGCCTCTCCTCATTGCTCGGCGACCAAGCCGGCGGAACCATTCCCGCGCGGGCGGTGAGGGCTGACCCCGACGGAGATCTTCTCCGCGCGCGTCAAAGCACCCTTCGCCGCCGCGGCTTCATCACAGCAACAGCGTGTTTCCAAGAACCCCTCGACCTGACCCAGCCCGACAGACCCCAATATCCCCACCCAGCCGGCACCAGACCCTCCCCAAACGCCCCACCCTCGTCGGCGCCGCAGGCGCCTTGAAAGAGAAGCGCCTGCGTGAAGCGCAGTCCGCCAGGGGTCGCGCGGAGCGCGACCGGAAGAGCAGCCCGAGCGAAGCGAGGCCCATGCCTTTGAGGTCCCGGCCCGGTAAGGAAAGGGCCAAACACCCCATCCCCAACCAAGGAGTCGGCTAAAAAGGTAAAAGTTGTCGTTGGATACGGTGACACAGGTGGAGATCATGCGATCGGGGCATTCAACCAAGCTGGCCGCGCTCACCGGCGCGCTGCTGCTGACCTGCGCGACGGCGTGCGCGCAGGGGACGGGCGTGGCCGGGGTGAGCACGAAGGCGCCGGTCGCGACGGCGACGGGGGCGACGCCCGAGGTGACGGGCACGACGCCGGGAGCGACGCCGACCCCGGAGCATCAGGCGGGACGGCCGGCGACGGACGAGCCGGTGCAGGTGCCGCCGCCGAAGTTGTCCAAGCACAAGTACGTCTTCCCGGTGAAGGGCTGCTCGACGACCTATCAGCGCAAGCTGCTGGTGTTGCCGAAGACGACGATCTGGGCCGCCAAGGGGTGCGCGTTCGTGTCCCCGGTGGACGGCGTGGTGGACGAGGTCAACCTGCAGAACAGGTGGCGCCCGTCGGTGGACGCGGGGGCGACGCGGGAGGGCCGGTTCGTCACGGTGATCGGCGAGGACGGCGTGCGGTACCTAGGCGGGCATCTCGACGACATCGGCGACGACATCAAGCCGGGCACGAAGGTCAAGGCGGGACAGCAGCTCGGGACGGTGGGCAACACGGGCAACGCCCGCGACACCGCCCCGAACCTGTACTTCGCGATCTCGTGGAAGACCGGCCCCGCCTACTGGTGGGTCCGGCGCGGCATGGTCAAGCCGTGGGACTACCTGGACGCCTGGCAGAGCGGCAACTCCACGCTGTCCCCGCGGGCTGAGACGTTCAAGCTGCGCGGCAAGGTGGGCGAGACGCCGAGCTGCACGGTCCAGTGCGCCGGCAAGCCGCCGAAGAAGAAGACGCCGAAGCAGGACCAGGACCAGGGCGATTCGGGCGGCGGCCAGAACGACGACCAGCAGGAGCAACCGCCGCCGCACACGGTGCCGACGACGGCCAACGGCTGACGGAACCGGGCGGGTCTCAGCTCCGGCTGAGGTCCGCCCGGATGCGGTTCTGGAGCTCCTCGACGCCGTCCCAGATGTTCACGTTCATCCCCGCGACCATCCGTCCGTCGCGCGACCAGCGCACGACGAACTCGCGCTCCGGCACGGACCCCTCGAACACGACCTCGTCGTAGCCGGTGGTGTCGCCGGTGAACTCCATGCCCAGGGTGTACTGGTCGGTGAAGAAGTACGGCAGGCGGTCGTAGACGACCTCGCGCCCCAGCATCGCCCGGGCCGCCGCGGGGCCGCCGTTCAGCGCGTTGGCCCAGTGCTCGACCCGCAGCTTCCGCCCGTACAGCGGATGGTACGGCTCGGCCACGTCCCCGGCCGCGTAGACGTCGGGGTGGGAGGTGCGCAGCGAGGCGTCGCACACGATGCCGGACGCCACCTCCAGCCCGGCGGTCCGGGCGAGCTCGACGTTCGGCGCCGCGCCGATGCCCACGACGACGAGGTCCGCCTCGACGGTCTCCCCGCTCGCCAGCCGTACCCCGTGGTCGGAGACGGAGGCGACGCCGACGCCCAGCCGCAGCACGACGCCCTGCTCGCGGTGGAGCGCGGCGAAGACCGCGCCCACCTCGGCCCCGAGCACCCGGGCCAGCGGCAGCGGTTCGGGCTCGACGACGGTGACCTCGCAGCCGGCCAGCCGGGCGGCCGCCGCGACCTCCAGCCCAATCCAGCCGCCGCCGACGATCACGACGCGCCCGCCGCGGGCGAGGCCGTCCCGCAGGGTCTCGCTGTCCTCGACGCTGCGCAGGGTCAGCCCGGGCCCGGGCAGCCGGCGCGGCGTCGCGCCGGTGGCCAGGAGGAGCTTGTCGTACGGCTGCCGCGTCCCGTCCGACAGTTCGACGACGTGCTCGTCGAGGGCGAGCCGGGTGGCGCTCACCCCGAGCCGCAGGTCCACGTCGTGCTTGCCGTACCAGCCGGGCGGGTGGACGAAGATCTTCTCCCGCTCGCTCTTGCCCTGCAGGTAGTCCTTGGACAGCGGGGGCCGCTCGTAGGGCCGTTCGCGTTCGGCGCCGATCAGGACGAGGTCCCCGTCGAAGCCCTCCTCGCGCAGGGTCTGCGCCGCTTTGGCGCCCGCGAGCCCGGCTCCGACGATCACGTGGGTGGTCATGGCCCAGTATCGGCCTAGGACAACCTCCGGTGCCAGGCGACCGCGGACGTGTCGGTGAGGGAGGCGATCTGGTCGATGACCACGCGGGTGCGGGCGGCGTCGTCGGGCGCCTGCTCGAAGGCGGGGCGCAGGGCCGGTTCGAGGGTGCGCGGGGCGCCGAGGGTGATGAGCGCGGCGAGTTCGGCGATGAGGTCGCGCTGGCGGGCCTGGGTGGCGGTGCGGTCGTCGCGCAGCATGACGTAGTGCGCGGTGACGCCCTTCAGCAGGGCGCATTCCAGGCGCGCGGCGCGCGGCACGATCAGGTCGGCGTGGTGGCGCGAGCCGTACGCCTCGCGGGTGGCGGCCTGGGCGGCGCGGCAGAAGCGTCCGATGAGCCCGCTGGTGAGGGCTTTGAGCCCGGCGAGGTCGGCGAGGGTGCCGCCGAAGCCGCGCGGCCAGAGCGGCTCGGCGAGCAGCCGGGCGAAGGTGTGCTCCAGTTCCTCCACCGGCGCGTCGGGCGCGTAGAGGCGGCGGGTGACCTCGCAGACCTCGGCGCGTCCGGCGGTGGAGCGGAGCAGGGCGAAGGTGGCGTGGCCGGAGTGGAGGGCGTCCTCCAGGTCGTGGACGGAGTAGGCGACATCGTCGGCCCAGTCCATGATCTGGGCCTCGAAGCTGACCCGGCCGGGCGGGGCGTGGTCGCGGATCCACTCGAAGACCGGCAGGTCGTCGTCGTAGACGCCGAACTTGGCGCCGGGTTCGGTGCGGGTCCAGGGGTATTTGATCGAGGCGTCGAGCGCGGCGCGGGTGAGGTTGAGCCCGGCGCTGCGCCCGTCCTCGGTCAGGACCTTGGCCTCCAGGCGGGTGAGCAGGCGCAGGCTCTGCGCGTTGCCCTCGAACCCGCCGCATCCGGCGGCGAGGGCGTCGAGCGCGGTCTCGCCGTTGTGCCCGAAGGGCGGGTGCCCGAGGTCGTGGGCCAGGCAGGCGACCTCGACCAGGTCGGGGTCGACGCCGAGCACGTCGCCCATCTCGCGCCCGATCTGCGCGCACTCCAGGGAGTGCGTCAGCCGGGTGCGCGGCACGTGCTGGCCGTCGCCGGTGGCGTCGATGGGCCCCACGACCTGCGTCTTCGCCGCCAGCCTGCGGAGCGCGGCGCTGTGCAGGACCCGCGCCCGGTCACGCCCGAACGCGCTGCGCTCGGGCGGGCCGGGCGGTTCCGGCACCCATCTCGCCTGGTCATGATCGGTGTAGAGGGCCATAAGTGACGAGATGATATCCGCGGGACGGGCCCGCCACACTCATCGGGTGTCGCCGGATCCCGCGGATTCGAGGGCGGCCCGCCCGGCCTCCAGGCGGGCGACCGGGATGCGGAAGGGCGAGCAGGAGACGTAGTCGAGCCCCACCTCGTGGCAGAAGTGCACCGAGTCGGGGTCGCCGCCGTGCTCGCCGCAGATGCCGAGCTTGAGGTCGGGCCGCGCCTTGCGGCCTTCTTCCGCGGCGATGCGGACCAGGCGGCCGACGCCGTCGCGGTCGAGGGTCTCGAACGGGGAGACGCCGAAGATGCCGAGTTCGAGGTAGCGCGAGAAGAACGAGGCCTCGACGTCGTCGCGGGAGAAGCCCCAGGTCATCTGGGTCAGGTCGTTGGTGCCGAAGGAGAAGAACTCCGCCGCCTCGGCGATCTGGCCGGCGGTCAGGGCGGCGCGCGGCACCTCGATCATGGTGCCGATGAGCGCCTCGACGCCGGCGTCGGCCAGGATCGCGGCGGCCTCCTCGCGGACCGCCTCCAGCTCCTGCACCGCGCCGACCAGCGGGATCATGATCTCCGCCTGGGCGCCCTCGACCTGACGGGCGGCCTCGGCGATGGCCCGGACCTGCATGGCGAACAGGCCGGGGATGACCAGGCCGAGCCGTACCCCGCGCAGGCCGAGCATCGGGTTCTGCTCGTGCAGGCGGCGGACGGCCTCCAGCAGCTTGTGGTCCTTGTCGGTGGCCTCGCCCTTGGCGACCTTGACCGACAGCTCGACGAGGTCGGGCAGGAACTCGTGCAGGGGCGGGTCGATGAGCCGGATCGTCACCGGCAGTCCCGCCATAGACTGAAAAATCCCGATGAAGTCGGTGCGCTGGAGCGGTTCCAGCGCGTCCAGCGCGGCCTTGCGCTCCTCGGGCGAGGCGGCCAGGACGAGGTCCTCGACGAGCTGCCGCCGCTCCCCCAGGAACATGTGCTCGGTACGGCAGAGCCCGATCCCCTGCGCCCCGAAGCGGCGCGCCCGCGCGGCGTCCTCCTCGGTGTCGGCGTTGGCCCGCACCCCGAGCCGGCGTACCGAGTCGGCGTGCGCCATGATCCGGTGCACCGCCTGGACCAGCTCGTCGGACTCGTCGGCGGCCCCCTCGAAGTACTCGACCACGACCGAGTCCTGGACGGGCACCTCGCCGAGGAAGACCTCGCCGGTGCTGCCGTCGATGGAGATCACGTCGCCCTCGGTGACCTCGACGCCGCCGGGCGCGGTGAAGCGCTTGCCGGAGATCGAGACCTCCAGCTCCTCGGCCCCGCAGACGCAGGTCTTGCCCATGCCGCGGGCGACGACGGCGGCGTGCGAGGTCTTGCCGCCGCGGCTGGTGAGGATGCCGCGGGCGGCGATCATGCCGGCCAGGTCGTCCGGGGTGGTCTCGCGCCGGACCAGGATGACGTCCTCGCCCGCGGCGGCCAGCTCGGCGGCGCGCTCGGAGGAGAAGACGGCCTTGCCGACCGCCGCGCCCGGCGAGGCGTTCATGCCCTTGGTGAGCAGCGTGCGCTCGGCGTCGGTGGAGAAGCGCGGGAACATCAGCTTGGCGAGCTGGTCGCCGGTGACCCGCAGCAGCGCCTCGTCCAGGTCGATCAGGCCCTGGTCGACGAGCTGGGTGGCGATGCGGAAGGCCGCGGCGGCGGTGCGCTTGCCGACGCGGGTCTGCAGCATCCAGAGCTTGCCGCGCTCGACGGTGAACTCGATGTCGCACAGGTCGCGGTAGTGGTTCTCCAGCGTGGCCATGATGGCCATGAGCTCGTCGTAGGCGCCCTTGTTGAGCTGCTCCAGGTCCTGGAGCGGGATGGTGTTGCGGATGCCCGCCACGACGTCCTCGCCCTGCGCGTTGGACAGGTAGTCGCCGTAGACGCCCTGGCGGCCGGAGGCGGGGTCGCGGGTGAAGGCGACGCCGGTGCCGGAGTCGTCGCCGCAGTTGCCGAAGACCATCGAGCAGACGTTGACCGCGGTGCCGAGGTCGGCCGGGATGCGCTCCTGGCGGCGGTAGAGCACGGCGCGCTCGGAGTTCCAGGAGTCGAAGACGGCCATGATGGCCAGGCGCATCTGCTCGCGCGGGTCGGCGGGGAAGTCGTGGCCGGTCTCCTCGCGGACGATCTCCTTGTAGGTGCCGACCAGCTCGCGCAGCTCGGCGGTGCTCAGCTCGGTGTCCTGGCGCTTGCCCTTGAGCTCGTCGAGGGCGTGCTCGAAGCGGTCGCCATCGATGCCGAGCACGGTCTTGCCGAACATCTGGATGAGGCGGCGGTAGGAGTCCCAGGCGAAGCGCTCGTTGCCGCCGGCCTGCTTGGCCAGGCCGTGCACGGACTCGTCGTTGAGCCCGATGTTCAGCACGGTGTCCATCATCCCTGGCATCGAGAACTTGGCCCCCGAGCGCACGCTGACCAGCAGCGGGTCGTCGGCCTGACCCAGCCGCTTGCCCATGGTGGTCTCCAGCGCGGCCAGGTGCGTGCCGATCTCCTCGTCGAGCCCGCCGGGGACCTCGCCCTCGGCGAGGTAGTGACGGCAGGCCTCGGTGGTGATGGTGAAGCCCGGAGGGACGGGCAGACCGAGGTTCGTCATCTCGGCAAGGTTGGCGCCCTTTCCGCCGAGGAGGTCCTTGAGGTCCTTGTTGCCCTCGGTGAAGTCGTAAACGTACTTGGCCACGAGCGCTCCTTCTGGGATTTCCACGACTCTGCCCGGACTCTACCTATGGAAAAGACGAAGAAACTGCACCCCCCTGTTAACTTCCCGTTTTCCCAGCTCAACACCTCCCATGAGGTCTAATCCACTGTAAATCCCGCTTGGCGGTAATTGGTTTATACCAATTGGTGTAAACCAATTCTTGAGAAACCGGGGCCGCCGGTGCAGAATCAGGAAGACCCCTCACGGGAGGCGCAATGGTCACCCCCACGAAGCCACCCACCCGGCGAGAGCGCCTGGCCGCCGGTTCCACGCGGGCCGCCGCGGGCACGGCGGGCTACCTCGACGACCGCCTCGGCCTGGGCCGGTGGCTGCGCCCCAACCTGCGCAAGCTCTTCCCCAGCCACTGGTCGTTCCTGCTGGGCGAGTTCGCCCTCTACGCCTTCGTCTTCCTGGTGCTGACCGGCACGTTCCTGACGTTCTTCTACCAGGCCACCCCCGAGGCCGCCTTCGCCTCCGTCACCGAGCTCAGCCTGGAGGTGCGCGGCGGGCTGCTGATGCGCCAGCTCCACTACTGGTCGGCGACGGTCTTCGTGCTCTCGATCGTGCTGCACCTGCTGCGGGTCTTCTTCACCGGCGCCTTCCGCAAGCCGCGCGAGCTCACCTGGATGCTCGGCGTGACGCTCTTCGCGCTGGTGCTATTCGAGTCCTTCCTGGGCTTCTCGCTCCCGGCCGACCAGGTCGGCTTCACCGGGCTGCGCCAGGCCGACGGCCTGCTGCTGTCGATCCCGCTGATCGGCACCTACCTGTCCGCCTTCGCCTTCGGCGGCGGCTTCCCCGGCGACGCGATCGGCCGGCTGTTCGTCGCGCACGTGCTGCTGGTGCCCGGCATCCTGCTGGCGATCGTGCCGCTGCACGCGCTGGTGCTGACCTGGCGGCAGAAGCACACCGAGCGGCGGGCGCGCGACTCCGACGAGCGCCGCGTGTCCGGCGGGCCGTTCTTCCCCTACTTCGCGCTCAAGCAGGGCATCACCTCGCTCGGCACCTTCGCGGTGATCAGCGCGCTGGCCACCTTCGTGCTGGTCAACCCGGTCTGGCAGGCGGGGCCGTACCAGCCGGGCGCGGTCCCGCCGATGGCCCAGCCGTTCTGGTACTCAGGCGTCCTCGACGGCCTGCTGCGCCTGATGCCGGCCTGGGATCTCGGCCCGGTCAACCTCGGCCTGCTCGTGCCGCTGCTGGTGCTGGGCGGCTTCTTCACGTTGCTGCTGCTCTATCCCTACCTCGAACGGCGGCTGACGGGAGACCGGCGCGTGCACCACCTCAACGACCGTCCCTCGCAGGCGCCCGTGCGCACCGCAGTCGGCGTCGCGGTGATGACCTTCTTCACCGTCGTCTGGGCCGCGACCTGGTTCTCGGCCCCCGCCAAGGGCTACAGCCCGCTGCTGACCGTCTCGCCGGAGACCCTGACCGTCGTGACGTACGGCTTACGCGTCGCGGTCTTCGTCCTTCCGGCCCTGGCCTTCGCGATCACTCTCGCCATCTGCCGCAGGAGGGGTAGGGCATGACCTGGACACCACCGGAGGACCACGGCCAGTTCCGCTGGGGGTACGACACCCCGCCGGGCCCGCCGCCCCACGCCCGCTCGCGGGCCCTGCCCGTCGCGGCCTCGCTCGTGCTCGCCCTCGCGGTGAGCGGCATGGGCGCCGTGGGGTTACGCGTGGCCGGGATGGACACCGGCGAGCCGCCTCCAGAGACCGGCTACCTCGTCGAGGCCCCGGTCCCCGATCCGGTACGGCTCGCCGACCTGGAGACCGGGATGTGCGTCAACGGCGTGTTCGAGACCGCTCAGGCCAAGTACCTGTTCGCGGTGCCGTGCCAGGACTTCCACGACGGCGAGGTGCTGGCCGTCTTCTCCGCCCCCGACGGCCGCTGGCCGGGCAAGCTGGTCCTGAAGAAGCTGGCCGACACCGAGTGCGCCGAGCGGACCGGCGTGCGGATCAAGGTCGGCACCGACTCCGGCGACCCGCTGCGCCAGCTCACCCTCATCCCGAGCCTGCAGGGCTGGCGCGACGACCAGAAGATCGCCTGCCTGGCCGTACATCGGGACGAGGGGCAGCCGCAGCTCCTGTCGCCGGTGCGGGGCGGCTACTGATCGCCGAGCGCCAGCTTGATCCCGAAGGCGGCGACGACGGTGCCGGTGAGCCGGTCGAGCACGCGCCGGGCGCGCGGCCTGGCGAGCTGCGCGCGGAGCGCCCGCGCCAGCACGACCAGCACGCTCGACCAGACCAGGCCGAGGAGCACGTGCGTCCCGGCCAGCGCCACGCCCAGCAGCAGGGGTTGCGCGCCGGCCGGGATGAAGTTCGGCAGGACGGCGACGTAGAACGCGCCGACCTTCGGGTTGAGCAGGTTGGTGAGCGCGCCCTGCCGGAAGCCTGCGGCGAGCGAGTCGGCGCCGGCGACCACGACCTCCCCCGCGTCGGCCGCCTCTGCCGTACGCCTGCGGAGCGTGTCGACGATCATGCGGGCGCCCATCCACACCAGGTAGGCGGCGCCCGCCCAGCGCAGCACGTCGTAGGCGAGCTGCGAGGCGGTGAGCAGGGCGGTCACCCCGGCCGCGGTGAGGATGCCCCACACCATCGTGCCGGCCTGGATGCCGAGGACCACGCCGACGGCCTTGCGGCGGTGACCCAGGGCGGAGGTGCGGAGGATGAGCGCGGTGTCGAGACCGGGCGTGAGGGTGAGCAGCCCCACCATCACCGCGAACGTCGCCAAAGCGGTGGTAATCGTCACGTCCCGCCACTCTAGCCGCTCGCCCCGAGCGCGGTCAGTTCGAGGTCGCGCTCACCCAGAGGGTCCACCCCTGGCGGCACGGGTTGAGCCGCAGGTCGTCGCAGCCCATGACGGTGAAGCTGACCTTCACCCCGGCCGCCGCCGGATAGACCACGAACTTGCCGTGCGAACTCGGCTGGTTGTCCACGTTGCCGGTGCGGTTGAGGCTGCCGTCGCTGGTCCGGACGGAGATCTTCCAGTAGTCGTAGGTGAACGGCGTGCTCGGACCCCAGCGGAAGACGACCGCGCGCCGCCCGTTCACCTTGGCCGCGTAGGCGGCGACGATCATCCGGCCGCCCTGGTCTGGGGACCAGGCGATCTGGCCGTCCTCGAAATTCTGCCGGCGGCCGTTGCGGTTGGGGATGCTGTACTCGACCCCGGTCGGGCAGTCGATGATGCTGTCCTCCCCGCCCAGCGAGCGCCAGTAGTCGCCGATCAGCCCGTACGGCTGGATCGAGCAGGCCGAGGTCGCGGCGGAGGCGGCGGGAGCGGTGATCATTCCGGCGACCGACGCGACGGCCGCCGTGCCCATGGCGAGTGCTCTTCTCATGCCCACCACGCTCGCCCGCGCGCGCCGTCGTGACATGAGTAGGGGGTGCTCAAAAAACGCCGACGGCCCCCGCCGGGACGACGGGGGCCGTACCAAGAGCGCGATCAGTCGTTGAGGTTCTGCCGGAGGTAGGCGTCGACCTGGTCGAGCGCGATGCGCTGCTGCGCCATCGAGTCACGCTCGCGGATGGTCACCGCGTGGTCCTCCAGGGTGTCGAAGTCGACGGTGATGCAGAACGGCGTGCCGATCTCGTCCTGGCGGCGGTAGCGGCGGCCGATCGCGCCGGCGTCGTCGAACTCGACGTTCCAGCGGCGGCGGAGCTGCGCGGCCAGGTCGCGGGCCTTGGGCGACAGGTCGGCGTTGCGGCTGAGCGGCAGCACCGCGACCTTGACCGGCGCGAGCCGGTGGTCGAGGCGCAGCACCGTGCGCTTCTCCAGCACGCCCTTGGCGTTGGGCGCCTCGTCCTCGGTGTAGGCGTCGAGCAGGAAGGTCAGCGTCGCGCGGTCGACACCGGCCGCGGGCTCGATGACGTAGGGCACGTAGCGCTCGCCCGAGTCCTGCTCGAAGAAGGACAGGTCGGTGCCGGAGGCCTTGCCGTGCGCGGTCAGGTCGAAGTCGGTGCGGTTGGCGATGCCCTCGAGCTCACCCCACTCGCTGCCGGTGAAGTTGAAGCGGTACTCGATGTCGACGGTGCGCTTCGAGTAGTGCGACAGCTTGTCCTTCGGGTGCTCGTACAGGCGCAGGTTGTCCTTGTTGATGCCCAGGTCGGAGTACCAGCGGAAGCGCTCGTCGATCCAGTACTGGTGCCACTCCTCGTCGCTGCCGGGCTTGACGAAGAACTCCATCTCCATCTGCTCGAACTCGCGGGTGCGGAAGATGAAGTTGCCCGGCGTGATCTCGTTGCGGAACGACTTGCCGATCTGGCCGATGCCGAACGGGATCTTCTTGCGCGCCGACTGCTGCACGTTGAGGTAGTTGATGAAGATGCCCTGCGCGGTCTCGGGCCGCAGGTAGGCCAGGCCCGACTCGTCCTCGATCGGGCCGAGGTAGGTCTTGAGCAGGCCGCTGAACTGCCGGGGCGCGGTGAAGCCGCCCTTGTTGCCGCAGTTGGGGCAGGTGATGTCGGCCAGGCCCTGCTCCGGCGCGCGGCCGTGCTTCTCCTCGTAGGCCTCGACGAGGTGGTCGGCGCGGAAGCGCTTGTGGCACGACTGGCACTCGGTCAGCGGGTCGGTGAAGGTCTCGACGTGGCCGCTGGCCTGCCACACCTCACGCGCCAGGATGACGCAGGAGTCGAGGCCGACCACGTCGTCGCGGCCCTGCACCATCGAGCGCCACCACTCGCGCTTGACGTTGTTCTTCAGCTCGACTCCGAGAGGACCGTAGTCCCACGACGCCCGCAGGCCTCCGTAGATCTCGCTCGACGGGTAGACGAGCCCGCGGCGCTTGGCGAGGCTGACGATGGTGTCCAGGATGTCGGTCCGGCGTGCCATGGTGATGAGTCTCTTTCCGGCTGGAGGTCGGCGAGGTGGATCGGATGAACCTCAAGCTTAGGGGACGTCATGGCGGCCCCGTGCGGGACTAAACGTCTTGTCCGGTTACGTAGACGTCCTCGTAGGCGCTGGGCTCGTTGAGCATCAGGATCATCAGCGGATACATCGCCATCCTGGCGGCCGAGAGGGCGCGGCGGTAGAAGCCCGCGCCCTCCCACTCGCTCACCAGGGCCCAGAGGTTGGGCTCGTCCACCGAGCGCGCCAGCCGCCCGCGGAGGTGGCCCGGCTGGGCGGCCAGCGTGTCGAGGATGTTCTGGGCCTGCTTGACGAAGTCCTGGGACTGCGCTTCGGGAACGGTGTAGCGAATGACGGCGAGCACCCGTCCAGAATGTCAGACGATCTCCCCCAGGCGGGCGATCGCGCCGGACTCGGCCGCGTGGATCGCCGCCAGCCTGGCGCCCAGCTCGGCCAGGTCCACCCCGGCGGGCTCGCGGTCGGCCGCCGCGCGCAGCTCCCACAGCTCCGCGGCCTCGGCCTCGCCCGCCTCGCCTTCCGAGGCCACCGACTCGCGGACCGCCGCGGTCAGCTCGCGGATGCGGCCGAACCGCTCGGCGGGCAGGGCCGCCTCGGCCAGGTCGTGCCAGAGGCCGTGCACCCGCCGGAACTCGGCCGCCGCCTCGCCCAGCCGGGGTTCGCCGAGGAGCGGCGCGGCCAGGTCCAGGCCGTCGGCGAACAGGTCGCGCAGGTTGCCGCCGTCCAGGCCGACCGGCTCCACGCCCTCCCACACCGACAGCAGCGCCCCGGCCAGGCCCCGGCCGTTCTCGAAGACCCGCGGCCAGCCCTTGGCCGCGCGGGCGTCGGTGAGGGTGCGGCTCCACTTGCGCCAGGCGGGCAGCGCGAAGGAGTCGGAGCCGCCGGAGAGCTGGGTCACGCAGGCGCGCAGTCCCTCGCGTACCGCAGGCGCCAGCCGGGCCCCGCCGTCCGGCACCTGCCCCAGCACGAACAGGCAGTTGCGGTAGGACGGGACCCGGCCCCGGGCCGCGGCCAGGCGGTCCGCCGGCACCAGCACGGGCGCGGTGCCGCGGTCGTCGAGCTTGACCATGCCACCCTTGGCCACGTCTCCGGCCGTGCCGTACGCGATGACGGGGTGGCCGCCGTGCCCGTCCAGGAACTCCGGCAGCCTCCAGTAGCCCGCGCCGTAGCGGTCGGGCAGCACGACGCACGGCCGGCCCGCGGCCAGCTCGGCGGCGAGCCGGGCCGCCGCGCCCTTCGCGCCTGAGGTCTCGTGGTGGTCGAAGGGCACGCCGAGCCGCTCCAGCGTGCCGGTCATCCAGCGGTCGTGGTACTGCCACAGGTGGCTGAAGCCGAGGGTGAGGTGGACCGCCTCGTGCCGCTTGAACTCCCACAGGATGTAGCCGGCCCCGATGCCGCCGCCGGCCAGGAAGACCAGCGGTTCGGGCAGGCCGGTGAGCGCGGAGACGACCGCGCTGCGGGGGTCGCGGCCGCCGTGGAAGACCCAGTCGCCGTCGCGTGGTGGTTCGGCGGGGCCCACCAGGTGGCGGCGCGCGGCGGTGTAGCTCTCGCCGGTCTTGGCCATGCGGGCGCGGATGCGCGCCTTGAGCTGCTTCTTGCCGGTCATGCCCGATCCTGTCAGCGGCGTCGCCAAGGGCGCGGTCCACGCCCGCGGGCCCCGGCCGCCGCACGGTGGTCAGGCCTGACGGACTGAGCTGCTCCCGAGGCGCTTGCGTCCCCTTTGCCCCCGTGCTGCCGCGGCCGGCGTGGACGGCCACCGTGGAGGTTCGGCGCGGGAATCGCCGTGCGCCCATCATAGCCACGGGCAGTCGCTCGCCCCAGAGGTCGGCAAAGCGCGGGCGGCGGTTGGCCGGAGGGCTCTTCAGGAACGGGGTGCGGCGCTAGGCTCGGGCTCGTGGCCTCACACAACGACCGCCGCGGGCGACCGCAGGCCCGTCCCAAGCGGCCCCTGCCGCAGGGCGAGCAGTTCTTCACGCCCGGCGCGACCGGCCTGCGCAAGCGGGTGGAGGAGCGCAGCGGCCCTCCGATGACCTTCCTGTTCGTCTACGTGCCCCGCTGGGTGGTCCCGGTGGTGATGGTCGGGCTGCTGCTGGCGGGCTTCGCCGTGCAGAGCTGGCTGGGCGGGCTGGCCGTACTGCCGGTGATCGTCTTCGTCGGCTGGCTGGCCTACCTGTCGTGGCCGTCGCTCAAACCCGGCGGGAAGCTGCTGCGGGTGGCGATGCTGACCTTCCTGGCGCTCCTGGTGGCGTCCAGGTTCGGAGCCTTCTGAAGCGACCGGCCCCCAGGGCTCCGGGTTCGGGGCGTCTGCACCGATTTTGACAACCGTTTTCATTTTGCCGCATACTGGTCGGCATGATGTCAGGAAAAATCCGTTCACGTGCCTCCGCTTTGCTCGCGGGAACGGCCCTGCTCGCCGCGGCCGCCTGCGGCGCGGGCAACGCCCAGACGAGCAAGGGCCAGGACGGCACGCAGGAAGTGGTCGCCGCCTTCTATCCCCTGCAGTGGGTGACCGAGCGGGTCGGCGGCACTGACATCCGGGTCACCGGCCTGACCGCCCCCGGCGTGGAGCCGCACGACCTCGAGCTCTCCCCGCAGCAGGTCGCCCAGCTCGGCGGCGCGTCGCTGTCGGTCTACATCAAGGGCGTGCAGCCCGCCGTGGACGAGGCCGTCGAGCAGCACGCCGCCGACCGCAGCTTCGACGCCGCGACCGCCGTCAAGACGCTGGCCGCCCAGGAGCACACCGAAGAGCACGCGGGAGAGCACGCCGAGGAGCACGCCGGCGAGCACTCCGAGGAGCCCGGCCACGACCACGAGGTCTCCTACGACCCGCACCTGTGGCTCGACCCCAGCCGCCTGGCCACCGTCGCCACCGCGCTCGGCGAGCGCCTGGCCAAGGCCGATCCCGCGCACGCCGAGGGCTACCGGCAGCGGGCCGCCACCACCGCGGGCGAGCTCACCGCCCTCGACGGCGAGCTGGCCAAGGGCCTGGCCACCTGCTCCTCCAAGACGCTGGTCACCAGCCACGAGGCCTTCGGCTACCTGGCCGACCGCTACCACCTCAAGCAGGTCGGCATCGTGCTCGACCCGGAGAGCGAGCCCTCTCCCACGCGCATCGCAGAGGTGGCGAAGCTCGCCAAGCAGGAGAAGGTGACTACCATTTTCACCGAGGCCCTCGTCAGCCCGAAGGTCGCCGAGGTCCTCGCCGGCGAGGTGGGGGCCAAGACCGCGGTGCTCGACCCCCTGGAGAGCCAGCCGTCCGGCGGTGATTACCTGTCGGCCATGCGCACCAACCTCCAGACCCTGCGCACCGCTCTGGGATGCTCTTGAACCAGCCAGTCTTCGCGATGACCGGCGGCCAGGTGACACTTGACCGCCGGCCCGTGCTTCGCGGCGTCGACCTGACCGTCTGCCCGGGCGAGGTGGTGGCCGTCCTCGGCGCCAACGGCTCCGGCAAGTCCACCCTGGTCCGGGCGCTGCTCGGCCTCATGCCGCTGTCCGGCGGCAGCACGCTGCTGTACGGCACGCCGCCCGCGCGCTTCCGCGACTGGCAGCGCGTCGGCTACGTGCCCCAGCGGCTGCAGGTGGGCGGCGGCGTGCCCGCGACCGTGCGGGAGGTGGTCGCCTCCGGGCGCATCGCCCGCCAGCGCCGCTTCCGCTTCACCGACGCCGCCGACCGGGCCGCGGTCGAGCGCGCCCTGGAGGCGGTGGGCCTGAGCGACCGCGCCGGCGACCGCGCCCAGGAGTTGTCCGGCGGCCAGCAGCAGCGGGTGCTCATCGCCCGCGCGCTGGCCGGCGACCCCGACACCTACGTGATGGACGAGCCGACGGCCGGCGTCGACGCGGAGAGCCAGCGCCTGCTGGCCGACACGCTGGCCGCCCTGGTAGAGGGCGGCAAGACCATCGTGCTCGTCGCGCACGAGCTCGGCCCGCTGGAGCCGCTGATCACCCGGGGCGTCGTGGTGCGCGACGGCGTGATCGCGCACGACGGCCGACCGCCCGCGCCGGAGGGCGACTGCGCCCGGCCCGGCCACGAGCACCTCCACCCGCACTCCGGCCGCCCCGAGGAGTCGGGCCCGCTGGAGAGCTGGCAGGTCAAGCCGTGAACCCGACCTCCGTCCAGCCCCGCGCCCTGGTGGTGAACCCGTGATCGAGCTGCTCCAGCTCCCCTTCTTCCAGCAGGCGCTGATCGCCGCGCTGCTGGTGGGCCTGTGCGCCCCGGCGGTGGGCACCTTCATCGTCCAGCGCCGCCTGGCCCTGCTCGGCGACGGCATCGGCCACGTGGCGCTGACCGGCGTGGCGCTCGGCTTCCTGACCGGCACCGCGCCCGTGCTGACCGCGATCATCGTCTCGGTCGCCGGCGCGGTCGCCATCGAGCTGGTGCGCGCCCGTGGCCGCACCACCGGCGACGTGGCCCTGGCCCTGCTGTTCTACGGCGGCATCGCCGGCGGCGTGCTGCTCATGGCGATCGCGCCCGGCGGCAGCAACGCCAAGCTCAACTCCTACCTGTTCGGCTCCATCGCCACCGTCGCCGCCGAGGACCTGTGGGTCATCGCCGGGCTGGCCGTCGCGGTGATCGGCGTGGTGGCGGTCTTCGGCCGGGAGCTGTTCGTGCTCTGCCAGGACGAGGAGGTGGCCAAGGCCAGCGGGCTGCCGGTGCGGCTGCTGTCCATGATCATCGCGATCACCGCCGCGCTGACCGTGGTCATCGCCATGCGCGTGGTCGGCCTGCTGCTGGTCAGCGCGCTGATGGTGATCCCGGTGGCGACCAGCCAGCAGTTCACCAACGGCTTCCGTGCCACGATGGGACTCGCGATGCTCTTCGGCGTGATCGCGGCCGTGGGCGGCCTGCTGAGCTCTACGCTCTCCCCGAAGGTGCCGCCGGGCGCGGCCATCGTCCTGCTGGCCCTGGCGGGCTTCGTGCTCGCGCTGGGAGTCGGTAGATTCGTACGCCGGAGGAGGGCCTCATGACCAGTCGGCGCGACGCCGTTCACGACACACTTCGCCGGAGCGACGGCTTCCGCAGCGCGCAGGACGTCTACGCGCAACTGCGGTCGGACGGCGCCAAGATCGGCCTGACCACCGTCTACCGGGCGCTGCAGGCGCTGGCCGACGGCGGCCTGATCGACGTGCTGCGCACCGACGACGGCGAGTCGGTCTACCGCGCCTGCGCGACCGACGCGCACCACCACCACCTGGTCTGCCGCCGCTGCGGCCGGACCGTCGAGGTGGCCGGGCCCGCGGTCGAGCGCTGGGCCGAGGCGGTCGGGGCCGAGCACGGCTTCTCCGAGGTCACGCACACCGTCGAGGTCTTCGGCACCTGCGCCGACTGCGCCACGGCCAAGGCCGGCTGAGCGCCGCCTCGCGCAGCGGCCCGGCTGAGGGCGGGCCGGGCGGGGCGCTACGGCGATGTGCACCCAGCGAGGGGCTCTGGGCGTCCGGATGGCGAGATAGTCTTCACGTCAAGACCGGGTGCAGTCAGGAGTCAATATGCCGTTTGGCCATGACATGGTGTATTCGCTCGCCACCGTCGTCGAGCTGATCAACACCTCCCCCGCCACGGGTGACGCGGAGGGGCTGGGCAGCCTCGACGAGCTGCGGGCCTTCGTCGACTCCCGGCAGGTGAGCGGGGTGGCCGAGCTGACCGGCGCCGACCTGGAGGAGCTCCGGCGGCTGCGCGAGGCGTTCCACGCCGTCTTCACCGCGCCCGACCAGGCGGCCGCCGTGCGGCTGCTCAACGGCATGCTGTCCAAGACCCGCATCACCCCGCGGCTGACCGAGCACGACGGGCACCCGCTGCACGTGCACTACTTCGCCCCCGACGCCACGCTGGCCGAGCACGTGGCCGCCGACTGCGGCGTGGCGCTGGCGCACCTGCTGGTCGAGGGCGAGTGGGAGCGGCTGCGCACCTGCGCGGCGCCCGACTGCGACCGGGTCTTCGTGGACGAGTCGCGCAACCGCTCGCGGGTCTACTGCGACAGCCGTACCTGCGGGAACCGGATGCACGTGGCGGCCTACCGGGCCCGCCGGCGCGCCTGAGGAACGATATTCCGCCCCGGTTCGTCCCACTCGCATGGAGATGACCTTCGAGGAGCTCGACGCCCGGCTGCGCGGCACCGGCGAGCTCGTCCGCCGGGCCCGGCACCTGCAGGGACTGAGGGACGGCGCCCGCGCCCAGCTCGCCGAGGTACGGCAGGCCCTCGCCACGCTGGTCGGGCAGCTCGAGGACGAGGAGCGCGACGTGACCCGGCTGGAGGGCGGCTTCTTCGGCTTCGTCGCCGGCCTCACCGGCTCCCGGGAGGAGCGGCTGGCCCGTGAACGGGCCGAGGCCGAGGCGGTGCGCCAGCGGGTGGCCGGCAACCGCGCCCGCGTCGAGCAGCTCCAGGCCGACCTCGCGGCCCACGAGCGGGAGCTGGCGGAGCTGGCCCAGGCGGTCGAGGAGTACCCGCGCCTGCTGGCGGCGATGGAACGGGAACTGCTGGAGCGCGCCGACCCGCGCGCGACCGAGCTGGTCGAGCTGGCCCGCCACCTCACCGACGTGGACGCGGCGATCTCCGAGCACGATCACGTGCGGATGTCCGGCGGCGAGGCGCTCGACGCGCTCGGCCAGGTGCTGGAGCGGCTGGGCGCGGCGCAGCGGGCCTCGACGTGGGACGTGATGGGCGGCGGCTACATGGCCGACGCGCACGAGCGCCGGCGGCTCCAGGAGGCCGACCGGCTGGCCTGGCAGGCGCAGCGCAAGCTCGACGTCCTGGCCCGCGAGCTGGCCGACGTGGGCCTCGCCGTACAGCCGAGACTGGCCGAGGTGGACACGCGGTGGTTCGCCGACACCTTCTTCGACAACATCGTCACCGACGCGCTCAAGCACCACCGGATCATGGCGACGCGCGACGCGGTGACGGCCATGGAGCAGTGGGTGCGGGCGACCATGGACGCCGCCGCCGCCCGGCGCGCGGAGCTGGCCGCCAACCACCGCGACCTGAGCGCGCGCCGGGAGGCGCTGATCACCGGCTGAGGCCGCTGGTCACCCGTTGAGCGCCGTGCGGGCCTCCTCGGCCACGGTGCGGCGGCCGTCGGCCTCGCCCAGCGACAGGACGTGCTCCAAGGCCAGCCGGTAGGCGTGGTCGAAGGCCTGCTCCGCCGGCAGCGGCACGTCGGGCAGCACGCCGGTGCCCTCCCAGTTGGTGCCGGTGACCGGGTTGATCGCCCGGCCGCTGGGCACCGCCGAGCGCAGGTGCGCGGCGATGCGGTAGCGGGTGCCGGGGTGGGCGCCGCCGCGGGTGGTCTCCCCGATGATCGTCGCCCGGCCCCTGGACTGCAGGTTGTAGCTGAACTCCTCGGCGCCGGAGAAGGTGGTGGCGCTGGTCAGCACGTAGACCGGCTTGGCCTGGCCGTACCGGCCGCCCGGCACGTACGGCAGGGTCCAGAACTGCTCGGTGACGTCGCGGTCGCGCCAGTAGAGCGAGTTGAGGTGGGTGGGCTCGTCGAACAGGTAGCTGCACAGCAGCGCGACCAGGTCGGGCGAGCCGCCGCCGTTGCGCCGCAGGTCGACGATGAGCGCGTCGGTGGTGCCGAGCAGCGTCATCGCCGCGGCGGCCCGCTCCCCCGCCAGCTCGGCGGCGTAGAAGCTGGTCAGCTCCAGCACGCCGACGTTGCCCGCCAGCCGCTCCACCCGGGCGAAGCCGTAGGAGGTCAGCTCGGCCTGGCGGCGGTAGGAGACGAGGTCGAAGGCGTCGTGCTCGGGGACCTCCTCGACGCTGTGCAGCAGCCGCAGGTGCTTGTCGCCGTTGACCTTCTGCAGGTCCTCGGTGACCGCGGCGGCGAACTCCTCGTCACCCGCGAGATCGCGGTAGCGGCCCTCGGCGGCCCGGCCGCGCAGCACCGCGGTGATCTCCCTGGCCACGTCGGGGAAGACGTAGTACTGCTCCACCTGGGCGCACAGCAGGTCGATCTGCTCGTCGCGGCTCGTCATCGTGGTACCACCTCGTTGGGGACGGCTCCGCCGTACCGGCGGTCGCGCTTGGCGAATGTCTCGCAAGCCTCCCAGAGGTCACGCCGGTCGAAATCAGGCCACAGGCGGTTGAGAAACACCATTTCCGCATAGGCGGACTGCCACAGCAGGAAGTTGGAGAAGCGCTGCTCGCCGGAACTGCGGACGAACAGGTCCACTTCCGGGATGTCGGGCTCGTCGAGGTAGCGGGCGAAGAGCTTCTCGTCCACCTTGCCGGGCTTGACCCGGCCGGCGGCGATGTCGTGCGCGAGCTTGACCGCGGCGTCGACGATCTCGGCCCGGCCGCCGTAGTTGACGCAGAACTGCAGGGTCAGCTTGCGGTTGCGCGCGGTCATCTCCTGCGCGCTCTCCAGCTCGGAGATGACGCTCTTCCACAGCCGGCCCGGCTTGCCCGCCCAGCGCACCCGCACGCCCATGGCGTGGAGCTCGTCGCGGCGGCGGCGGATGACGTCGCGGTTGAAGCCCATCAGGAAGCGGACCTCGTCGGGCGAGCGCTTCCAGTTCTCCGTGGAGAAGGCGTAGGCGCTGAGGTACGGGATGCCGAGCTCCAGGGCTCCTTCGATGACGTCGAAGAGCGACGCCTCGCCCGCCTTGTGCCCCTCGGTGCGCGGCAGCCCGCGTTGCTTGGCCCAGCGGCCGTTGCCGTCCATGACGATCGCCACGTGCCGCGGCACCAGGTCGCGCGGGATGGGCGGCGGGGTCGCGCCGGAGGGGTGGGGGGACGGGGGACGCACGTTCACGCGATGGGCTCCCTTTCTACGTGTCGGAGAGAGCGTATGCCGTGTTCGAGGTGCCATTGCAGGTACGCGGCGACCAGGCCGCTGCACTCGCTGCGATGGCGCTTGTCGGAGGCGTCGGCGGCGGGCCAGTCGCCCTTCAGCAGCGCCGACATCAGCAGCAGCGTCTCCCCCGCCGGTACGGCGGCGCCGGCCGGCCGGCACTGCCCGCACACCGCGCCGCCGGCGACGATGGCGAAGGCGCGCACGCCGGGCGCCTGGCAGCGGGCGCACTGGACGAGTGCGGGCGCGTAGCCGGCGATGGCCAGGGAGCGCAGGAAGAAGGCGTCGAGCACCAGACGCGGCTCGTGACTGCCGTCGGCGAGGGTGCGCAGCCCGCCGACGAGAAGCAGGAACTGCTTGAGCGCCGGCTCCTTCTCGCCGATGGTGAGCCGGTCGGCGGTCTCCAGCATCGCGTGGCCGGCGGTGTAGCGCGGGTAGTCGTGGGCCAGCGCCTCGCCGTAGGGGCGCAGGGTCTCGGCCTGGGTGATGACGTCGAGCGTGCGGCCGGTGTGCAGCTGCAGGTCGACGTGGGTGAAGGGCTCCAGGCGCGCGCCGAAGCGCGAGGTCGTGCGCCGCACGCCCTTCGCCACGCCCCGGATCTTGCCGGTGCGTTTGGTGAGGATTGTGATGATGCGATCGGCTTCGCCGAGTTTGGTGGTGCGAAGCACAACGCCTTCGTCACGATACAGACTCACCTGGGGAGTCTATGCAATCCTCCGGCCCCAAACCTCGGCTGCACGGGCTTTACTCAAGGCTCACTAGACTTTGACGTCTGCCCGTCCTCCACCACCCCCCGTCGAGAGGGAGATATGACCAAGGTTGTGTTGCTGGGCTCCTCGCCCGGCCACGACACCGCTCCGACCGGCCTGCGCCTGGCCGCGCTGCCCGGCAGCCCCACCGTCGGCGACCGCCTGCGCAGCCAGCTCCTCTCCCTGGATCCGCAGCTCGCCACCGTGGCCCATGCCGATGTCGCGACGATGTTGCGCGCCCTCGCCGACGCCGCGGACGCCGCCACGGGCGACAGCCTGCTGATCCTGCCGGACAACTCCGTCGTGCACGACGAGCTGATCTACCAGATCACCAAGGCCAAGCGCGGCGCGCTGGCCCTCGTCGCCAAGGAGCCCCGACCGGAGAGCAACGGCGAGGAGCCCGAAGAGGTTATCCCTGTCGACGAGTCCGAGCCCGAGATCGGAAGCCGCTCGCTGGAGGGCCTCATGGTCCGCGCCCGCGCCGGCAAGTCGCGAATCGTCTCGGTCGGCACCGCCCACCACGCGGTGACCCGTCCCAACACGGTGCTGCTCGGACCGCTCCACCTCAAGGCGCAGCACCTCCCGCTGCTGGCCGAGACCTGCCGCGAGCTGGCCGAGCTGGCCCACCTGTTCGGGCCGGAGGACGACCTGGTCCAGCTCGTCGCCTTCGGCCTGGTGCGCAAGGGCGTCTCGCTCGGCATCCGCGGCCGCCGCGACCTGTTCTTCCGCCGGGTCACCACCCAGCCGGAGGCCAACGAGGCCGGCGCCGAGATCGCCGGCATGGACGAGGACCGCGCCCGGCTCGACAACGCGGTCAAGGGCGCCGACGGCTTCTTCACCACCTACTTCGTCAGCACCTACTCGCGCTTCATCGCCCGCTGGGCGGCCCGGCGCGGGCTGACGCCCAACCAGGTCACCCTCATCTCCATCGCGCTCGGCGTGGCCGCCGCCGCCTGCTTCGCCACCGGCCAGCGGCTCGGCATGGTCGCCGGCGGCGTCCTGATCTACTTCGCCTTCGTCTTCGACTGCGTCGACGGCCAGGTCGCCCGCTACGCCCGCAAGTTCGGCGTGCTCGGCGCGTGGCTGGACGCGACCTTCGACCGGTTCAAGGAGTACGTGGTCTTCGCCGGCCTGGCGATCGGCTACGTCGCCATCGGGCACGGCGACGAGATCTGGGTGCTGGCCATGGCCGCGATCGGCCTGCAGTCGGTGCGCCACCTGCTCGACTTCTCCTACGGCGCGGCCAGCCGGCGCAAGCCGCCCCGGCAGTTGCCCACCCTGGAGCTGACCGCCCCCGACGACCGCCAGCTCCGCAAGCAGCTCGAGGAGCGCCGGGTCGAGCGCAGCGGCGGCATCCGCGGCCTGCTCAAGATGTGGACCAAGGCGGGGCGCAACCGCGCCGTGCACTGGACGCGCAAGATGCTGGTCTTCCCGATCGGCGAGCGGTTCGCGGCCATCGCGATCACCGCCGCCCTCTTCGACGCCCGGATCACCTTCCTCACGTTGCTGATCTGGGGCACCGTCGCCGCCTGCTACTCCCTCTCCGGTCGTCTCCTGAGGTCGCTCGCATCATGATCACTCAGCCGCAGGCCCTGTCCACCGGCGCCCCCGACCCCGACGAGGAGCGCCGCCGGATCCAGACCGCCCGCCTGCACGCCTACCGCGACGACGGTCCCCTCGTCCACGCCGTGGCGCCCCGCCTCGGCTTCTCCCTGCCCCCGGTGCCCACGCTCCTGGTCGCCGTCGTGGCGGTCGTCGCGCTGGCCGCCGCGGGGCTGCTCACCTCCGGCTTCTGGCTGCTGGTGCCGGCGCTGGTCATGCTCGTGCTGGTGCTGCCCACCGCCGCGCACAACCACCTGGGCCGCTTCGACTGGCTCACCCCGCCGCTGGTGCGAGGGCTGGAGTTCCTGGTCATCGTGCTGGTCGGCCTGGCCGCCGACGCGCCCAAGTGGCTGCTGTTCGTGCTGCTGTACGTCGTGGGCTACCACACCTACGACACCGTCTACCGGACGCGGCAGAGCATCTGGCCGCCCGCCTGGGTGTTCCAGGCCGGGCTCGGCTGGGAGCTGCGCCTGCTGATCATCGGCATCGGCGCGGCGACCGGGCAGCTCACCTGGGTCCTGGCGGTGCTGACCGCCTACCTGCTGGTGCTCTTCTCGGTGGAGAGCGTCACCTCCTGGGTCCGGCTCGACAAGGCCTCCGCCCAGGCGGGCGCCGACGCCGAGCAGGATCTCGAGGCCTCCCCCGAGGACGCCCAGGAGGCCGCCACCGGCGAGGCCGACAAGGGCTGATCCGCATGCCGTACCCGGGACTGCCCGCTGACAGCCACGTGCACAGCCAGTGGTCCTGGGACGCGCTGGCCGGCTCGATGGAAGCCACCTGCGAGCGGGCGGTCCGGCTCGGACTGCCCGCTCTCGCGTTCACCGAGCACGCCGACTTCACGCCCTGGGTGCTCGGCCCCGGCGAGCGGCTGCCGGACGCCTGGCTGCCGCTGGTGCGCGAGGGCGTGCTCACCCCGCCCGAGCTCGATCTCGACGGCTACCGGGCCTGCCTGGCCCGCTGCCGGGAGCGGTTCCCCCGGCTGACCATCCTGTCGGGGGTGGAGCTGAGCGAGCCGCACCACCACGCCGGGCGCAGCTCGCGGCTGCTGCGTTCCGGGCGCTTCGAGCGGGTGCTGGCCTCCGTGCACTCCCTGCCCGTCGGCGGCGGGTTCACCGAGGTCTCCGCTCTGTACGGCGAGCGCCCCGCCTCGGCCGTGGTGCGCGACTACCTCGCCGAGACGCTGCGGCTGATCGAGGGTTTCGACGACTTCGAGGTGCTCGCCCACCTCGACTACCCGGCGCGGAGCTGGCCCGGACAGGCGTTCGCGGCGGCGGCGTTCGAGGAGGAGTTCCGCGAGGTGCTGCGCGCGCTGGCCCGGGCGGGCAAGGCCCTGGAGGTCAACACGCGGGTGCCGCTCGGCCCCGGGGTGCTGCGCTGGTGGCGCGAGGAGGGCGGGCGCGCGGTGACCTTCGCCAGCGACGCGCACGAGCCGGAGCGGCTGGCGCACGGCTTCGGGGTGGCGGCGGCCATGGCCGAGTCCGCCGGTTTCCGGCCGGGCGCGCACGCCTGGGACTTCTGGCTCGCCTGACCCGGCGCCGGGAGCCGATAATGCCGGGTATGACCGCGCTACCGGTGATCGACCTCGGCCAGGACTCCCCCACCGTCGCCGAGGAGATCGGCCGGGCCTGCCGCGAGCACGGCTTCTTCTACCTGGCCGGCCACGACGTGCCCGCGGAGCTGACCCGGCGCCTCGACCGGGCCGCGCGGGCCTTCTTCGAGCTGCCCGAGGCGGTCAAGAACGAGATCTCCATGGAGCGCGGCGGCCGGGCCTGGCGCGGCTTCTTCCCGGTCGGCGGCGAGCTGACCTCGGGCGTGCCGGACCTGAAGGAGGGGCTCTACTTCGGCCGCGAGGAGCCGCCGGGACCGGTGCCGCTGCACGGCCCCAACCTCTTCCCCGAGCAGGTGCCCGAGCTGCGCGAGGCGGTGCTGGAGTACCTCGACGTCATGACCGCCACCGGCCACCGGGTGATGCACGCCGTCGCCGAGAGCCTGGGCCTGGACGGCGGCTACTTCCGTGACACCTACACCGCCGACCCGACGGTGCTGTTCCGCATCTTCCACTACCCGCCCAGCGAGCCGGACGCCGACGGCTGGGGCGTGGGCGAGCACACCGACTACGGCCTGCTGACGCTGCTGCTCCAGGACGGCAACGCGGGCCTCCAGGTGCACACCCGCGACGGCTGGATCGACGCGCCGCCGATCGAGGGCACCTTCGTCTGCAACCTCGGCGACATGCTCGACAAGCTCACCGGCGGGCTGTACCGCTCGACGCCGCACCGGGTGCGGAACCTGACCGGCAACGAGCGGCTGAGCTTCCCGTTCTTCTTCGACCCCGGCTGGGACCGCGAGGTGCCGCCGCTGCCGTACACGCCGGGCGGCCGGGCCCGCTGGGACGGGCAGGACCTGCGCGCCTTCACCGGCACCTACGGCGAGTACCTGCTGGGCAAGGTGGCGAAGGTCTTCCCCCAGCTCCGCGCCGACGTGCTCGGATAGCGCGAAGAGGCGGTATACAGGACTTTCGTGGAACTGGACCGGCTTGACCGTGACATCATCGGCGCGCTCGTGGAAGACGCTCGGGCGACTTATGCCGAAATAGGCCTTCATGTCGGCCTTTCCGCGTCGGCGGTGAAGCGGCGCGTCGACCGGCTGCGCGAACTGGGCGCGATCACCGGGTTCAGCGCCCGCGTCGCGCCCCAGGCGCTCGGCTGGACCACCGAGGCCTACGTCGAGCTGTTCTGCGCGGGCAAGACCAAGCCGTCCGACATCGCGCTCGCGGTGACGCGCTATCCCGAGGTGGTCTCGGCGGCCACGATCACCGGCGAGGCCGACGCGTTGCTGCACATCCGGGCGACCGACGTGCGGCACGTGGAGCGGGTGATCGAGCGCATCGCGGCCGAGCCGTTCGTGGTGCGGACCAAGTCCTCGATCGTGCTCTCGCGGCTCGTCGACACCCCGCCGGGCACCGCCGTACCGGAGGCACGCAACGGATCCCCGGTCGGCGGCTGAGACGCGCAACAGACCTGCGGCAACACGCAATGCAGGGTGCTTGGCCTGCATAAACATGCATTCCTAGGCTGTCTCCGTTCCCCCTGAACGAGTGATGGAGCCCAGCCATGCCCAAGCACTACCTGATGTGCCGCCCGGAGTTCTTCGCGGTCGAGTACGCCATCAACCCCTGGATGGACCCCTCCGAGGGCGCCGACCGCGAGGTGGCGATCGGGCAGTGGGAGTCGCTGAAGGCGGCCTACGAGGGCCTCGGGCACAAGGTGAGCCTGATCGACCCGATCGACGGGCTGCCGGACATGGTCTTCGCCGCCAACGGCGCGCTCGTCGTGGGCGGCCGCGTGTACGGCGCGCGCTTCGCCTTCCCCGAGCGCGCCGCCGAGGGCCCCGCCTACCTGAAGTGGTTCGTGGAGCAGGGCTTCGAGCAGGCCAAGGAGGCGGAGTTCACCAACGAGGGCGAAGGGGATTTCCTCACACTCGACGACGTCATCCTGGCCGGGACCGGCTTCCGGACCGACCGGTCGGCGCACCTGGAGGCCCAGGAGTTCCTCGGCGTCCCAGTGGTCACGCTCCAGCTCGTCGACCCGCGCTTCTACCACCTGGACACCGCGTTGTTCCCGCTCGACGGGCGGAATATCGCGTACTACCCCGGAGCGTTCAGTGAAGGGAGCCGTGAAGTGCTGCGCCGGATGTTCCCCGACGCGGTGATCGCCACCGCGGCCGACGCGGAGGTCCTCGGACTCAACGCGGTCAGCGACGGCTCCACCGTCGTGATCAATACCGAAGCGCACGACCTTCAGCTCGAGCTGAAGCGCCGTGGCTACGAAATCGTCACCGTCGACCTGTCCGAGCTTCGCAAGGCGGGCGGCGGACCGAAGTGCTGCACCCTGGAGATTCGATGAGCACCACCACCGACCTGATCGAGATCAGCGAGCGCCGGAGCGCGCACAACTACCACCCGCTGCCGATCGTCATCCACGAGGCGCACGGTGCGTGGGTCACCGACGTCGAGGGCAAGCGCTACCTGGACTTCCTGTCCGGGTACTCCAGCCTCAACTTCGGTCACGGCAACGAGAAGATCATCGAGGCCGCCCAGGAGCAGCTCCGCAACCTCACGCTGACCAGCCGCGCGTTCTACCACGACCAGTTCGCGCGGTTCGCGGCCGGGCTCGGCGACCTCACCGGCAAGGACATGATCCTGCCGATGAACACCGGCGCCGAGGCCGTCGAGACGGCGATCAAGGTCGCCCGCAAGTGGGGCTACGAGGTCAAGGGCGTCGCGCCGGAGCAGGCCAACATCATCGTGATGGAGGACAACTTCCACGGCCGCACCACCACGATCGTCAGCTTCTCCACCGACCCGGACGCGCGCGACAACTTCGGCCCGTACACCCCCGGCTTCACGATCGTGAAGTACGGCTCCGCCGAGGCGATCCGCGAGGCGATCGACGAGAACACCGTCGCGGTCCTGGTCGAGCCGATCCAGGGCGAGGCCGGCGTGCTGGTGCCGCCGGACGGCTACCTCACCCAGGTGCGCGAGATCTGCTCCGAGAACAACGTGCTGATGATCGCCGACGAGATCCAGTCGGGCCTCGGCCGGACCGGCAAGACCTTCGCCTGCGACCACGAGGGCGTCGTCCCGGACATCTACGTCCTGGGCAAGGCCCTCGGCGGCGGCGTCGTCCCGGTCTCGGCCATCGCCGCCAACAGCGACGTGCTCGGCGTCATCAAGCCGGGCCAGCACGGCTCCACCTTCGGCGGCAACCCGCTGGCCTGCGCGGTCGGCAACGCGGTCATCGAGATCCTCAACACCGGCGAGTTCCAGGAGCGCGCCACCCGCCTCGGCGAGATCCTGCACGCCCGGCTCGGCGAGCTGGTCGGCAAGGGCGTCATCACCATCCGCGGGCGCGGCCTGTGGGCGGGCGTGGACATCGACCCCTCGCTCGCCACCGGCCGCCAGGTCTCCGAGGCGCTGCTGGCGCGTGGCGTGCTCGCCAAGGACACGCACGGCTCCACCATCCGCCTGGCCCCGCCGATCGTCATCTCGGAGGAGGACCTCCTCTGGGCCGTCGACCGGCTCGCCGAGGCCATCGCCTCCTTCACCCAGGCCTGACCCCTGTTTTCCAGTACGGCCCGCATCCGGTCCTCCGGGTGCGGGCCGTACGCGTGTCAGCCGGAGGGCGTCGGCGAGGGCGAGAAGGTGGGCACACCCGGGCCGGGAGTGGGCGAGACGATCGCCGGCTCGGAACTGGGCGGAGGCAGGGTCGAGGGCAGGGGCGGCACCGTCGACGAGAGCGTGTCCGTGTACGGGCGCGGGGTGTACCAGGCGGCGTCCCAGGAGCCGGGGGCCGGCTTCGGCGCGACGAGGCAGCCGCCGCCACCGAGCCCCTCCGGTGCCGGAACCAGCTCGTGCCGCACCCGTGCCGACAGGTACTTGACGGTCCCCACCGGCAGCGTCCCATCGGCGACGGTGAGGGTGCGGCGGGCGCCCAGCAGCAGGTAGCTCTGCGGGTCGAAGATCAACTCTCGCAGCTCCCCTTCGTGCTCGAAGCCCAGGGCGGTCCCGGCCCGGCCGAGCGCGTCCCGGGTCCCTTCGATCACCCGATAGCCGGGCCAGCCCTTGAGCGCCTCGAAGACGGCCCTGCGCTGGGGAAGGGGCGCGTAGAGCTCCTGGAGCAGGCGCTCGATCTCCCCCCTGCCCACCGGGCTGGTGTCCCCGCCCAGGCGCTCGACGAGGTAGGCCCGCATGGCGGCCGGCTCGGTGGGCAGCGTCCGCAACAGGGCGTAGTCGGAGCGCGCCTGCTCCGGCAGCTTCGCGCAGGGCGCTACCTGGAAGTCCGCCGGTCGCCGCATCGGTTGTACCGGCCTGCCGCGCCGGCCGGTCTCGACCAAGCCCGCCCCGGCCGGCTCCACCGGTTGCCAGGAACGCTCGTACCAGCTCGACCACGTCCGCGCGGAGGTGGCGGAGTCGAGCGCCTGGCGGAGCGTCTCGGTGACGATGAGCTGGCCCGGCCGGGGATCGAGCTCCGGCAGGTCGCTCGTGGTGGCCCACTGGGTGTCACCCGGACCGCCGGACGCGACGATCGCCACCCCGCCCACCAGCACCCCGGTGAGGGCGAACACCGCCGCCAGCGGTCCGGCGACGCCCCAGGCGCGGGAACGGCGGGGCCGGCCGGCCGGCTGGCCGAGCAACCGGGCGCGCAGCGCCTGTCTGGCCCTCTCCGGGTACGGCGGGGCCTCCGGGCGGTGTTCGGCGAAGATCCTGACCTCGTCATCCACTGTGCCGCTCCTCCACGAAGGGACCCAGGTCCCGGCGTACCTTGGCCCGTAACCGGTGCAGCCGCGAGCGGACCGTCCCGACCGGCACGGCGAGGGCCAGGGCCGCGTCCTCGTAGGACAGGTCGGCCCACGCCAGCAGGAGCAGCAGGTCGCGCTCGGCGGCGTTGAGCCGGGTGAGGGCCCGGGCCAGCCGGGGCTGGAGCTGCTGGGCGCTGACCCGTTCGGCGCTGCGCTCGTCGAAGGCGGCCTCGGAGCCGCCCGGCCGGTCGGCCGCGAGGCGAGCCAGCGCGCGGGTGCGCCGGCGTTCGGCGCGGCGGTGCTGGGCGATGACCCGGGTGGCGATGCCGTACAGCCAGGGCCGGGCGTCCTCGCGGGCGCGGTCGTAGTCGGCGCGGCGGCGGAAGGCGGTCAGGAAGACCTCGCCGACCACGTCCTCGGCGAGCTCGCCGCCGAGCCGCCGGGCGGCGTAGCGGAACAGCTCGTCGGCGTGCCGGTCGAAGAGCCGCGCGAAGGCCTCCGGTTCGGTCAGCGACCGCCCGATCAGCTCGGCGTCAGCGGTCAAGGAAGGTCCTCCCGGGAATCACTGCTGTCTTCCCGTACTTGGCCGCAGACTGAGCCCTGGTTCCGCCTGTTTTCCCGCCGTTTCGCGGCCGGTCAGCCGAGGGTCCAGGCGAGGAGCGGTTCGGGGGCGGGGGCGGGCACGAAGCCGGCCCGGGCGAGCTCGGCCTCGAGGTCGGCGCGCGTGGGCCGGTAGGCGTCGCTGACCACGACCGTCTCGTCGATGACCACGCCGCGCTGGCGGATCAGGTAGCGGAAGCGCGAGGTGACCCGGCCGGGCTCGGCCGCCAGGACGCGGGAGCGGATCTCGTAGACGTGCCGGCCGACGCGGTAGCCGGCCAGGAGCTCCTCCTCGCCGGATTCGGGCAGCGGGCGCTCGCGGTGGTTGAGCACGAGCAGGCCGCCGGGTTCGAGCTGGCGGGCGAGCACGGGCCAGAGCCGCTCGCGCTCCTGCGGCGAGAAGGCGGCCAGCACGGCGATCAGCACGACCGCCTCCACCGGCTCGTCGAGCTCGACGTCCAGGCCGCCGCAGGGCAGGACGGTGACCCGGTCGAGCAGCTCGGGCCGGTCGGTGAGCCGGGACAGCAGCACGCCGCGCATGGCGAGGGCGGGCTCGACGGCGAAGATCTCCGCCGGGGTGGCCGTGGCGATGATCTCGGTGACCCGTCCGGTGCCCGCGCCGATCTCCAGGACGCTCCGCCGTACTCCGGACAGCAGGCCGGGCAGGTGCTCGCGGACGGCGGGCAGGTGGCCGTCGTCGTGCCAGAGGTCGTAGAAGGGCACGGCCCTGGAGAAGTGCTCGTCCATCCCGCTATTTCACATCCCGCTACTTCACCCTGAGCGCGTCGATCGGCGCGAAGTCGGGCGAGGCGGTGTACCAGGTGACGGTGGCGGCCTCGCCGAGGTCGAGGGTGGCCAGGGCGTTGCTGAACCACGGCCCCTTGGTGATCCGCCAGCGGAAGGGCGGGCGCGGCAGCCCGGCCAGCCGGGCCAGGAAGCGGCCGACCAGGGTGGCCAGCCCGAACTGGGTGATCACGTTGGCCAGGCGGAGCGTACGGCTGAGCGGGTTGCGGATGGGCGAGCAGACGAGCTGGTGGATCGGCCCGGCCTGGGCGGCGTAGGAGTAGTGGACGTCGCCGGACAGGATGAGGACCGGCTTGCCCTGCCGGTGCAGCAGGCTGCCGAGCTGGTCGAAGGACTGCCGGAAGGCGGCCCAGTGCTCCAGGTCGAAGGCCTGCCGGAAGGTCTCGGACAGCCGCGCGACCAAACGGCCCCACCTGCCGTCGGACAGGGCCTCGTTCCAGTTCTGGACGTAGTGCACGCCCTCGGGCAGCAGGTACGGGATGGACGAGCCGATGACCAGCCGCCCGGTCGGCGCGCTGACCTGCTCCAGCAGCCACGACCACTCGGTGGGGTCGAGCATCATGCGGTCGCGCGGGGTGAGCTGGCGGGCGCAGCGGGTGTCCACCATGATCAGGCGGGTGTCGCCGAACTCGCGCGAGTAGCTCCAGCGGTTGCTGGCCGGGTCGGCGTCGGCGCGGGCGGCGAAGACGTCGAGCGCCTTGGTCGCCTCCACCTCGTCGCACTCGCGCAGCCGGGCGAAGAGCTCGTCCTCGGCCCGCTCGGCCGGGGAGAGGTTGCCCAGGTGCTGGTAGACCCAGTAGGCGCCCAGCCCGGCGATGACGCGGCGCGGCCACCACTCGACCTTGGCCATCTTCCGCCGCCAGTCGCGCGAGGTGTTCCAGTCGTCGCGCAGGTCGTGGTCGTCGAAGATCATGCTGGTCGGCACGGTCGACAGCAGCCAGCGGATCTCCGGGTCGGACCAGGCCAGCCGGTAGAGCTCGGCGTACTCCTCGTAGTCGGCGATCTCCTTGGCGGGCTCGGTGCCGGGCCGGCGTTCCTGGATGAAGCGCACCATCTCCGCCGACGGGCTGTCGGCGTAGACCTGGTCCCCCAGCAGCAGCAACGCGTCGGGCCACTCCTGCTCAGGGGCATTCTTCAGGTGCCGGGCGTAGGCGCGCAGCAGGTCGGGGCCGTGCGTGCGGTTGTGCGCGGCGTCGTGGGGCACGCTGGTACGGCAGGAGCCGAAGGCCAGCCGGGTGGCCTTGTCCTGGTTGGTCAACGTGATGCGGCTGGGCGACTCGCCCGGCAGCGGCCACACCCGCTCACCGTCCAGCCGCACCTCGTAGGCGCCCGCCGCCTCGATGTCCACGATGGCGTAGTGATGCCCGTGCACGGTGAAGGTCCGCGAGCTCGCGTCCACGCCGCTCGCGCGCACGCCCACCTCGCAGGGCACGCTCGTCTCCACCCAGATCGAGGCGCTGCTCGAATCCACATACCGCAGCAGCGGCCCCACCACCAGTGATGCCATGCCGTACCCCTTCCCACTTCAAACGATCACAACAGATCGGCCGCGAAGCCACAACAGACGCAACGCCACCCCCTAGCCAACGCCAAACCCCCCGCCTAGGGTTGATTCCGACAGATCGCCCATACAGGTAAGGCAACGGCGCCTTGCCTGAATTATGGGCGTCCATAACAGGAGGACTTCCTTCCATGACCGTCATGGTGCCGTCAAGGACGCCGGCCCACTCGATCACCCCCGGCCGCCAGGCCCTCGACTCCGCGCTCCACCAGCTCGCCCAGGCCGCCGAAGGACTCGGCCTCGACGAGGGCCTGCACGCGATGCTCGCCACCCCCCGCCGCTCGCTGACCGTCTCGGTCCCGGTGCGGCGCGAGGACGGGCGCATGGACGTCGTGCAGGGCTACCGCGTGCAGCACAACATCACCAGAGGCCCGGCGAAGGGCGGCATCCGCTTTCATCCCGGCACCGACCTCGACGAGGTCACCGCGCTGGCGATGTGGATGACCTGGAAGTGCGCCCTGGTGGGCATCCCGTACGGCGGCGCCAAAGGCGGCGTGGCCGTGGACCCGGGCTCGCTCACCACGCGCGAGCTGGAGCGGCTCACCAGGAGATACGTCAACGAGATCCTTCCGCTCATCGGCCCGGAGAAGGACATCCCCGCCCCGGACGTCGGCACCGACGAGCAGACCATGGCGTGGATCATGGACACGTACAGCGTCAACGCAGGCTACTCAGTCCCCGGGGTCGTGACCGGTAAACCCACCACTTTGGGTGGGTCGCTCGGCCGCGCCGGCGCCACCTCGCGCGGCGTTCAGATCGCCACGATGGCCGCCTTGGACCGTTCCGGCGACGGCGTCACCGTGGCCGTGCAGGGCTTCGGCAAGGTCGGCGCGCTCGCCGCCCAGTACCTCGCCGACGCCGGCTGCCGCGTCGTGGCCGTCTCCGACGTCACCGGTGCCATCCACTCCGCCGCCGGCCTGGACGTCGCCGCCGTGCGCGCCTGGGTCGCCGAGACCGGCGGCGTGCGCGGCTACCGCGAGGCCGACGCCCTCGGCCTGGACGAGCTCCTGGAGCTCGACGTCGACGTGCTCGTCCCGGCGGCGCTCGAAGGCGTCCTCACCGCCGCCAACGCCCCGCGGGTGAAGGCCAGGCTCATCGTGGAGGGCGCCAACGGGCCCACCACTCCCGAGGCCGACGCCATCCTGGCCGACGCCGGCACCGTCATCGTCCCGGACATCCTCGCCAACGCCGGCGGGGTGATCGTGTCGTACCTGGAGTGGGTGCAGAACATGCAGGCCTACTCCTGGAGCGCCGGCGAGGTGGACGTGCGGCTGCGTGACCTCATGGAGGGCGCCTTCGGCGAGGTCAAGTCCCTGGCCGCCGACCGCGGCGTCACCCTCCGCGACGCGGCCCACCTGATCGGCGTCGGCCGCGTCGCCGACGCCCACCGCATGCGGGGGCTCTACCCCTGAGCCTGCTCTCATGCTCCTCGGCTGATGGTGGGGCCGGACTCCAGACGGTCCCGCCCCACCATCAGCCGCCCGACCGCCCGGGGAGCATGTGGGCCTAGGGCACGGCTTCCCATTCCGGCGGCCCGGCCGAGCAGCGCTCCGGGTCCAGCAGGACCACCTGCCCGTCTTCGGTGGCCACCACGTTGCCCACCCATGCGTCGCCGTGCACCACGCTGTGCGGCAACCCGGGCTGCAGCGCCTCCCATCGCGAGCGGAGGTCGGCCAGTCGCTCCCGCAACCATGCCCGATCCCGCTCGGCCAGTGTGACGGCCTGGTCGACCGCTGGCCGACATCCTGGCCGGTGAGGCGTGGATCGGGTTGCTCGGGCAGGTGCCGCGCAAGGTCGGCCGAGACTGCAAGCCGGCGGCGACTGCAGCCCGGCCGAGACTCTGTGCGAGAGCAACGCCCTCATCCTGCCGACAATCTCGGCCGAGACCCTGACGCGCCGGGGGGCGGCCAGTGATCGCCGCGCGTCCATACTCGGTCATGGACTGGAAACAGGAAGCGTCCGCCCTCGCCTCCGTGGCGACCCCGCCCGGCTCCCGCCGGCGTGGCCCGGTCGAGAGCACGCCCCGGCACGTGCTCGTCCCGAACTGGTGGGCGGCCGGGAACGGCGGCTGGCGGCTTCGTCGCGGTCAAGACGACGTCGAGAGGTGGTTGTCGGCGGCTTATCGTGACCGGACACTCGTCACCCGGGTCGGGCCGCTGCACGCCGACGACGCCGCTCCGGGCACGTCCGCGACCGGCCGCGCCACCTCGTCCTCGACGCTGCCGAGCCTGGTCGTCCAGATGTACCGGCACGCCTCCATCGCCGACCACGACACCGTCCTGGACGTCGGCACCGGCAGCGGGTACGGCACCGCAGTCCTGTGCGCCCGCCTCGGCGACGCCCGTGTCACCGCCATCGACATCGACCAGCAGCTGAACGACGCCGCCGCCGATCGGCTGGACACGATCGGCCATCGGCCGCGCATCCTCACCGGCGACGCGGCCGGCCCGCTCGACGGACAGTGGGACCGCATCGTCGCGATGGTCGCCATGCCGACCGTCCCGCCCTCCTGGCTGGACGCGCTCCCCACCGGCGGCAGGCTGGCCACCACTCTTGCCGACATGGGCCTCATCCTCACCGCCGAGAAGCTCACCGACGGCACCGCGGCGGGCCGGGTCGAGCGCGACCAGGCAGCGTTCATGCACACCCGCACCGGTGACGACTACCCGCCTCGGGACCTGGCCCTGCGTGATCGGGCGCTGGTGGAGGACGGCGAGCACGTCGAGCCGGGCCGTTACCCGGTGCTCGACGTGGTCGAAGCGTGGGACGTGCACACCATGATCAGCATCCTCGCCCCTGGCACCCAGCACCACTACGCCGAGCACGACGACGGGCGCAGGGTCGCGGTGATGACTCACGCGGACGGCTCCTGGGCTCGCGCCGTCGAGCGTGACGGCCGCGTACTGGTGCACCAGTCCGGGCCGCGCCGCCTGTAGGACGTCCTCGACCGGCTCCGCGACTTCTGGATCCGGAACGGTGAACTGCCGTTCCGAGGCGCCCGTGCGACGATCACCCCCGATGGTGTGATAACCCTGTGCCGAGGACGATGGGAGGCCACGATCGACCCGACAGCCGTCCCCTAGACCGCTGAGGGCGCAACGGCTGGGCTTAGGAGTGACTGTCCTCCGACCGCAGGATCTCCTCAGCCCGTTCCGCGAGATCCGGCTCCGCCTCCAGCATCCCGATGAACGGCAGGCCGCGGGCCGCCGGCGGCTAGTCGAGTTGGTCACGGACCAGGCGTAGCAGAGGCGCCACCTTCTCCTCGGGCAGCAGATCCACCAGGTGATGAAGCTCCTCGCGCATCACGCTCACGCCTCGAGTCTAGAAACCGAGCCTCCCAGCCAGGACACGCAGCCCAATTCGTTCCCGAAGCCCGGCAACCGTCTCTTCCCCGCATGCCTGCTTGACGTGCGTTGTCGCCGTCCCGGTTCCCGTACGTCGTCACGCCGCGGCCCTTCCCTCCACGCGCACCTTCGGCAGCGGACCTCGCGTCACCTTCCTGACCCTCGCCACGGCGAGGCTGCGGCATCTCGGGATCTCTCACCTTCTGGCCATCGGCTCAATCCGGGCCACCCATCACGCAGCCAGAAGCCGAGGCGCACAACGGTGGGCAAGTGGGGTGTGGGGGCTCTGCCCCCACAGAGAAACAGCCCGAGCCCGAAGGGCGAGGACCACCGGGGCGGGCATCAGGCGCGTAGAAGTCCAAGCGCGCCACGGGTGGGCCGGTGGGGGTGTGGGGGGCTCGGCCCCCCACAAAAGGGAGCCCGGAGCGAAGCGGAGGCCCGGTCTACTGTTGTTCGAGGGCCCGGATGAGGTCGTCGAGGTCGGTCATGAGGCGTCCCGTGCGGTCGGGCCCGTAGGCGGCCTCGATGTCCCGGTGGTGCTCGGCCACCGTGCCCTCGACGCGGGCCAGGAGGTCGACACCCCGGTCGGCGAGGAAGACGGCGACACGGCGGCGGTCGCCCGCGCAGGGCCCCCGGTAGACGAGGGCGGCGTCGATCAGGCGGTCGACGGCCTTGGTGAGGGTCGGGTGGGGCATGAGGACGGCGACGGCGAGTTCGCCCATGGAGTGGCCCTGCCCGTCGGCCAGGGCACGCAGGATGCGCCACTGCTCGACGGTGACGCCTTCGGCGCTGAGGGCGGTGGCGAGGGCGCGGTTGACGCTGCGTTCGGCCCGGCTGAGGAGGTAGGCGAGTGAGGCGCCGAGCCCGGTCGTCACCATCGAATCCTCCAGCCCCGTACGAAATGCCGCCGTAAGGGAGGATACTCGTCCACGTGGTCCCGATGGTCGATCCGCTGGAGGCACGGCTGCTGCCGTCCGAGGCGACGAGGATCGGGCTGATCGTGCCGGTGTCGGGAGTGCTGGGCATGGTCGGCCCGAGCGCGATCAACTGCGCGTTGCTCGCGGCGGAGGAGTTGAACGCCAAGGGCGGCATCCTGGGCCGTCCGGTGGAGCTGGTGCTCGTCGACGGGGGCCGCCGGCCGTACGAGGTGGCCGAGGAGGTGGCGGGGCTGGTGGCCGGGGGCACGGTCCAGGCGCTGGCCGGGTCGGTGGCCAGCGACGTGCGGGTGGCGATCGTGAGCGCGGTGCGCGGGCGGGTGCCGTTCGTGTACGCGCCGCCGTACGAGGGGGGCGGGCACGCGAAGGGCGTGTACTTCCTGGGTGAGACGCCGGTGCGGCAGCTTGGGCCGGCGATCGCGTGGCTGGCCGAGCACCGGCGGGCGCGGCGGTGGTTCCTGCTGGGCAACGACTATGTCTGGCCGCGGCTGGTGCACTCCGGTGTCCGGAAATATCTGGAGCAGGTGGTGGCTGAGCTCTATGTGCCGTACGGCAGAGCAGCCGCCACCATCGAGACGATCAAGTCGACCCGCCCCGACGCCATCCTGGTGACCCTGATCGGCAGCGACCTGGTCGAGTTCAACCGCGAGTTCAACGCCTCGGGCCTGACCACCCCCCGGCTGTGCGCGGCCCTGGAGGAGCACGGCCTGATGGGCATCGGCGGTGACGACACCGGCGAGCTGTACGCCTCGATGGGCTACTTCCACGGCCTGACCACCGACGCCGGCCTGCGCTTCGCCGAGCGCTACACCAGGGCCTTCGGCCCGAGCGCCCCGCTGCTGAACGCGCACGGCCACGGCCTCTACGAGGCGGTCGCGATGCTGGCCGCGCTCGCCGCCAGGGCGGGTTCGCTGGCCGTACCCGACATCGACGCGCACGCGGACGGCACGTCGATCACCAGCGCGCGCGGGCGGCTGACCCTGGAGGACCGGCACGTCCGGCAGCGGGTCCTGCTGGGCCGGGCCGACGGGCTCGAATTCTTGCTGGAGAAACCTTTTCTCTAGAAAGCGATAGGTCCTAGGGTGCCTTCCAGGCATCCCGCACGAAATCGAGGTTGTATGAACGTCCTGACCTACCGCCCGGAGCCCAGCGAGCTCAGCTACACCTTCGGCGGCCGGGCACCGGTCGCGAAGGTGCGCCCGGGGACGATCCTGGAGCTGTTCACCGAGGACTGCTTCGGCGGCCGGGTGCGGGACGTGGGCGACCTGCCGTCGCAGGTGTGCGAGTTCCCCTTTCTCAACCCGGTGACCGGCCCGTTCCACGTGGAGGGCGCCGAGCCCGGTGACACGCTGGCGTTGCACTTCGTCTCGATCACCCCGGCCCGGGACGTGGCGTGGTCGTCGACCTTCCCGCTGTTCGGCGCGCTGACCGGCACGCACACCACCGCGACGCTGCAGCCGGCGCTGGAGGAGCGGGTCTGGCGTTACGACCTCGACCTGGAGCGACGGGTGGCGCGGTTCGAGGCCCGCCGCAGCGACTACTCGGTCGAGCTGCCGCTCGACCCGATGCACGGCACCGTCGGCGTCGCCCCGGCGGCCAACGAGGCCCGGATGACGATCACGCCGGACGCGCACGGCGGCAACATGGACACCACCGAGCTGCGTGCCGGCGTGACCGCCTACCTGGGGGTCAACGTCGAGGGCGCGTTGTTCGCCATCGGCGACGGGCACGCCCGCCAGGGCGAGGGCGAGGTCTGCGGCACCGCGCTGGAGTGCGCGATGAACACCGTGGTCGCGGTCGAGCTGATCAAGGGCGTCGCCACCCCGTGGCCGCGCCTGGAGGACGATCTGCACCTCATGTCCACCGGCTCGGCCCGGCCGCTGGAGGACGCCTTCCGGGTCAGCCAGCACGACCTGGTGACCTGGGCGGCCGAGCTGACCGGGCTCGACACCCTGGACGCCTACCAGTTGATCAGCCAGGCGGGCACGGCGCCGGTGGGCAACGTCTGCGACACCAACTACACGATGGTGGCGAAGGTCGCCAAGGAGTACCTGCGCGGCGGCGAGGTGTACGGCTCGGCCCACGCGCGGCTGCGCGAGCTGGCCCGGCAGTACACCGCGCAGCGCTAGTCAGGCGCCGAACCACCTGCGGAGGTGGGCGAGCAGTTCCTCCTGGGCCTCGCCCGCCCACGCGACGTGGCCGTCGGGCCGCAGCAGGAGCGCGGGCGCGTCCAGCTCGGGGCTGACGTCGACGACGTGCTCGACGCGGCCCTCCCAGCCGGCCGCCGACAGCCGGCCGGTCTGGTCGAGCAGCAGGCCCCGACCGCCGTGCATCAGCTCGTAGAGCCGCCCGCGCTTCAGCTCCACGTCGCGCAGCCGCCGGCCGACCAGCTCGTGCCCGCCTTCGCCGAAGTCGTAGCGCACCGAGACGGCGGTGACCTTCTCCATCAGGTGCCGATTGACCTGCTCGAAGTCCATCAGCTCGGACATCACCCGGCGCATGGCCCGCGGCCCGGGCTCGGTGGACATGAGCAGGCCCTGGGCGCGGGTGTTGTCCAGGACGTCGGCGGCCACCGGGCGGCGCTCGGCCTCGTAGCTGTCCAGCAGCCCGTCCGGCGCCCAGCCGGCGACCTCGGCGGCCAGCTTCCAGCCGAGGTTGAAGGCGTCCTGGATGCCGAGGTTGAGCCCTTGCCCGCCGAGCGGCGGGTGGATGTGCGCGGCGTCGCCGGCCAGCAGCACCCGGCCCTCGCGGTAGCGCTCGGCCAGCCGGGTGGCGTCGCCGAAGCGCGACAGCCAGCGCGGCGAGTGCACGCCGAAGTCGGTGCCGGCGTAGCGGCGGAGCTGGCGGCGGAAGTCCTCCAGGGTCGGCGGGACGGTCTTGTCCCGCGTGAGCCCGTCGGCGGGCACGACGACGCGGAAGACGCCTTCGCCGCCGATCGGGCCGAGGCCGAAGAAGAGCTCGGTCTTGCGGATCTCCGTCACGAGCTCGGCGATCGCCGCCGGGTCCTCGGTCACCTCCATCTCGCCGAGCAGCGTCTCGCGCCGGGCCGGCTCGCCGGGGAAGCCGATGCCGAGCAGCTTGCGCACGGTGCTCCGGCCGCCGTCGCAGCCGACCAGGTACCGGGCGCGCAGGCGGGTGCCGTCGGCCAGCTCGGCGGTCACGCCGTCCGCGTCCTGGCTGAGGCCGGTGAGCTCCCGGCCGCGGCGGATCTGCGCGCCCGCCTCGGCCGCGTGCTCCTCCAGCAGCCGGTCGATCACCGGCTGCGGCAGGCCGAGGAGGTAGGGGTGGGCGGTGTCCATCCCCTCCGGCCACGGCTTCATAATGCCGGCGAAGTAGCCGCCGAGCTGGAACTTCTTGCCGGGCTCGAGGAAGCGCCCCAGCAGGCCGCGCTGGTCCATCACCTCGATGCTGCGCACGTGCAGGCCGAGCGAGCGGACGAAGGGCGGCGGGGTGGCCTCCTTCTCCAGGACGACCACCTCCACGCCCCACAGCCGCAGCTCGGCGGCCAGCATCGTGCCGGTCGGTCCACTGCCCGCGATGATGACGTCGATCATCACTTCCCCCTTGTTTTCGCAGGTCCGGACGTACGGCTAGCGATTGTGCGGCATGACGGGGGTCTTGCCGCAAGCCCCGGGTCGCGCTATATGTTGAAAGTGGCGGGAAGTGTCTACTCCCGTCAGCGCTCCGCGGCGACGGCGATCTCCTCGCAGATCTGGTGCGTGACCAGCGCGTCGCCCGCGTCGAGCAGCTCACCGGCCCGCACCGCCTCCAGGAAGGCCAGCGTCACCTGTTCGACCCCGCGCTGGCGGGAGACGGGCACCCAGTCGGGCCGCCGGACCAGGCTCTCGCCGGCCGGGGTGTAGGTCACCACGTCGCCGAGGTTGACCACGCGGCTCTTCTGCCCGCCGCCCATGACCTCGCAGGACTCCTCCGAGGCGCCGCTCGCGCGGTGCATGGTGCCGATCGTGGTGAAGCCGTCGCCGTGCAGGCTGAGGACGATGTGCTCCAGCACGCCGCCGGCCACCCGCACCTGGAAGGAGTGCGAGCGCACCGGGCCGGGGGCCAGGAAGCGCAGGGTGTCGACGACGTGGATGAAGTCGTCGAAGACCGCCCGGCGCGGGGTGTCCGGGAAGCCGGTGCGGTTCTTCTGCATCAGCACCAGGTCACGAGGCGCCTGGGCCAGGGCGGCGTAGCCGGGGGCGTGCCGGCGGTTGAATCCGACCAGCAGCGAGCGCCCGGCCTCGCGCGCCAGCCGTACCAGCGCCTCGCTCTCGCCGAGGGTGTAGGCGATCGGCTTGTCGACGTAGACGTGCACCCCGGCCTTGAGCAGCGTCTCCACGATCGCCGGGTGGGCGTCGGTGGCGGCGTGGACGAAGGCCGCCTCGACCCCGGCGGCCACGACCTCCTCGACCGAGCTCGACAGGGCGGCGACCCGGTGGGCGGCCCCCAGGCGCTCCAGCGTCCGGGGGTTGCGCGTGCACAGGTGGAGGTCGAGTCCGGGCTGGGCCGCGAGCACCGGGAGGTAGGCCTTCTCCGCGATGTCCCCGAGCCCGATCATGGCGATTCTCATCGCCCCAGGGTACGGCGGAGCGCCTCGTCGAGCGGCGTGGGCGCCATGCCGAAGGTCTTCTGGAAGTCGGTGGAGTCCATGACGAACGGGGCGGTGAACTGGTAGCGCACCTCGCCCAGCTCGCCGATCATCGGGGAGAACAGCCCGGCCGCCCGCACCAGCGGCCACGGCAGGGAGCTCATCTTCGGCGCGGGCTTCCCGAGCACGGCCGCCATCCGCGCGCCCATCTGCCGGAAGGTCTGCGGTTCGTCGCTGGGCACGTGCCAGGCGCGGCCCCAGGCCCGCTCCTCGCGCCCGGCGATGATCAGGGCGTCGGCGACGTCGGGCAGGTAGGTCCAGGTGTGCGGGACGTCGAGCGGCCACAGCACCGGGATGCGCCGCCCGGCCAGCAGCGGCGCGATGAAGCGGTCGCCGAGGTAGGACTGGTCGGTGGCGCCCGGGCCGAAGTAGTCGGAGCCGCGCACCTCGACCGTCCGGATGCCAGCGGCCAGCGCGTCGTGCCACATGCGGGTCCGCACCTTGAACTTGGCCGAGGGCGAGGCCAGCGGCAGGTCCTCGGTCATCGGGCCGCGCACCGGGCCGTAGGGGTAGAGGTTGCCCAGGATGGTCAGGACCGCGCCGGTGTCGCGGGCGGCGGCCAGGAAGGCGTCGGCCATGGGCGGCCAGTCGGTGAGCCAGCGGTGGTAGGGCGGGTTGACGCAGTTGTAGATCACGTCGGCGCCGCGGGCGAGCTCGGTGAGCCGGCCCGGGGCGGCGATGTCGGCGGACACCCTGGTGGTGCCGTCCGGGCCGCTGCCGGAGCGGGTGACCACGACGACCTCCTCACCCTGGGCGGCGAGCTTGGCGGCCAGGTGCGAGCCGACCTGGCCGGCTCCGACGACGATGTGCTTTCCCATGATCAGACCTGCTTCCAGACGAGGCGGAGGACGCCGTTGAGCGCCCAGAGGGCGAAGAAGGCGGCCGCGGGGGCGGCCGAGGCGGCGAAGTAGAGCAGGACCGCGCCGCCGCCGAACCAGACCAGTTCGAGCAGGAGGCGGGCGAGCCCGGTGAGCGGGTAGGTGGCGCCGTTGGCGGCGCCGAACAGGGCCCACACGGCGATGAAGAGGGCGGGTGCGCCGATCCCGGCGACGATCCGGACCAGCCAGCCGGCCGGCAGGGTGAAGCCCCAGAATCCGGCGGCGGCCAGCACGCCGAGCTCCAGGAGGAACATCAGGAGCAGGTTGGCGCCCTTGAGAACCGACATCATCGCCTCGCAATTTCGTGATTAGTGCTTCGCAACGAGAGCAATGCTCTCCAAACGAAGCGCACTTGTCAAGAGCGGTGCTCTCACAAACGGGCACCGCTCTGATACGGTGACGGCTATGAGCGCTGGACGTACGGCACGAGAACGGGTCAGGGCTGAACTGACCAGGGAGATCACCGAGATCGCGCGGCGTCACCTGGCCACGGAGGGGGCCGGCGGGCTGTCACTGCGCGCGGTCGCCAGGGAGATGGGGATGGTCTCCAGCGCGATCTACCGCTACTTCCCGACCAAGGACGACCTGCTGACCACGCTGATCATCGAGGCGTACAACGCGGTCGGCGACGCGGTCGAGCAGGCCGACGAGGCGTGCGACCGGGACGACTACACCGGGCGCTGGCTGGCGATGTGCACCGCGGTGCGCACCTGGGCGCTGGCCCATCCGCACGAGTACGCGCTGATCCACGGCACGCCGGTGCCCGGCTACCAGGCGCCGCAGGACACCGTGGACCCGGCCTCCCGCGACGGGGTGCGCTTCGGGCTCCTGATCGCCGAGGCGGCGTCGGCGGGGGCGGTGGCCGCGCCGCCACCCACCCCCGCCCCGCCGGGCGCGGCACAGGACGCCCGGCACCTGGAAGCGATCTTTCCAGGGGTCCCGCCCGAGGTCGCACTGCGCGCGGTGCACGCGTGGACCTGGTTGTACGGGTCGGTCAGCTTCGAGTTGTTCGGGATGTACAACAACCTCTTCCACCACCTGGACGCGACCTTCGAGCACGGAGCCCGCTCGATGGCCGCCTACTTGGGGTTCACTCGCTGACGTCCTGGACCGCCCAGCTCCGCCGTACGGTGAGGAAGAACAGCGCCGCGGCGACGGCGAGGATGCCCGCGGTGACGAACAGGCTCGGGCGGCCGATCACCGGGTCGAGCGCGCTGGCGTAGACGACGTAGCCGAGCGCGAGCAGCCCGGCGACCGGCGCGAGCGGGTAGAGCGGCATGCGGTAGGTGCCGCGTGCCGTACTGCCGTTGCGCCGGCCGGCGATGACCGCCACGCACAGCGCGGCGTACAGCACCACGAGCGAGGTGCCGGTGACGACGAGCAGGAACGACAGCGGCACGAAGCAGACCGCGGCGCTGATCACCCCGGCGACCAGCGTGGCGGGCCACGGCGTGCCGAAGCGCGGGTGGATCGTGCCCAGCACGCGGTTGACGCCGGCCGGCCAGGTGGCGTCGCGGGCGGTGCTGAAGATCAGCCGGGCGCAGAGCAGCATGATGGCCAGGACCGCGTTGACGATGGCCAGGGCGATGCCGAGGCTGACCAGCGTGGCGAGCGTGGAGCCGCCGCGCGCGGTGACGAAGCCGAGCATCACGTCCCCCTGGAGGCTGTCGGCCGACAGCAGCACCGCGGTGATCGGGATGAGCTCGGCGGCGACGGTGATGAGCAGGGCCCAGAGGATCACCCGGGCGATGTCGCGGCGCGGTTCGTGCGTCTCCTCGCCGAAGTAGACCGCCGAGCCGTACCCGTTGTAGGAGAAGATCGCCACGGCGGTGGCGATCGCGATCAGGCCCAGCCCGCCGCCGGCCAGCGGCTCCACCAGGATGGCCGAGGCCGGACGGGTGACGTTGGCCAGCCCGAGCCAGGTCACGACCGCCAGCGCGAGCATCTCGACCGCCAGGAAGATCCCGGTGACCAGCGCGTTGACCTTGATGTCCAGGACGGCGAGCACCATCGCCAGCAGCACGGTCACCGCGGCGACGACCGGCCCGTTGAGGCCGGGGATCAGCGCGCCGAGGTAGGTGCCGACGCCGAGCGCGATGACCGCGAGGATGAGGAGCTGGGTGACCAGCACCAGGACCAGCGCCATGAAGCCGGGCAGCCGGCCGAGGGTGCGGCCGATGATGGTGTACTCGCCGCCGGTGAGCGGATAGGCGGACGACAGCTCGGCGTAGACGAAGGCCATGAAGACGCCGACCACCGCGGCGGCGACGTAGCTCCAGAAGGCGCCGGTCCCCGCCTGGGCGATGACGCCCGGGGCGATGATGAAGACCGACGAGGCCGGGGTGATGGCGGACAGGACGATGAGGAGGGTGCCGAAGGCCCGTAACCCGCGCGGCAGAGTGGTCATGACGCCTCCATACTTTTAACAAGCATCAAAGAACTCGACGTCGGCCCCGTCAATAGCTTTGAATGTCATTCAGACAACTGAGAGGTGAGATGGCACGACCCTCCCGTGCGCACGAACGCCGTGCGCACCTGATCGAGGCGGCCCGCCGCAGCGTCGTCGAGCGCGGCCTGCTGGGGCTGCGGCTGCGCGACGTCTCGGAGGAGGCGGGCATGTCACCCGGCTCGGTGCTCTACTACTTCCCCGGCCTCACCGACCTGCTGCGCGAGGTGCACCGGGAGGCGGTCGAGCGCTTCTGCACCGCCCGTGAGGAGGCGGTGCGCGAGGAGCCCGACCCGGGGCGCAAGCTGGCCGCGATGATCGACAGCGGGTTGCCCGGCGACCCGCGCGACGAACTGTGCGTACTGCTCTACGAGCTCGGCGCCATCGCCCGGCGCGACGCCGGCTGCGCGGCCGAGTACATCCGGCTCTACGAACGACAGGTGGGAATCTACGTGGCCATTCTGGAAGCGGGCGCGGCCACCGGCCGCTTCGCCCTCACCGGCGACGCGGTGGTGATCGCGCGCAACCTCGTCACCCTGGAGGACGGCTACGGCCTGCACGCCACCATGGCCGTGCCGACCGTCACCCCCGCACAGGCCGCGGCGCAGATCCGCGCCTACGCCGCCGGCGTCACGGGGGTGAGCCTGTGAGGGCGCGCGACCTCGGCCTCGCGCTCGCCGGGCTGCCCGGGGCGCACAACGCGATCACCGACGTCCCCGGCGTCGAGGTCGGCTACACCACGCTCGTGGCCGGCGACGACGTGCGCACCGGCGTGACCGCGATCCTCCCCCGACCGCGCCCCGACCTGGCCCTGCCGTGCGCCGCGGGCTGGCACTCGCTCAACGGCAACGGCGAGATGACCGGCACCGCCTGGATCAGCGAGAGCGGCTCGGCCGGCCTGCCCATCATGATCACCAACACGCACGCGGTCGGCTCCTGCCACCGCGGCGTCGTCGAGTGGGTCACCCGCGAGCGGCCCGCCGGGGCGCACGAGTGGCTGCTGCCGGTGGTGGCCGAGACCTGGGACGGCTACCTCAACGACATCAACGGCGATCACGTACGCCCCGAGCACGCCGTCGCGGCCATCGACGCCGCGCACCCCGGCCCGATCGCCGAGGGCTCGGTCGGCGGCGGCACCGGCATGAACTGCTACGGCTTCAAGGCCGGCAGCGGCACCGCCTCCCGGCTGGTCTCGCACGGCGAGGACACCTACACCGTCGGCGCCTTCGTCCAGGCCAACTTCGGCGCCCGCCGCGAGCTCACCATCACCGGCCGGCCGGTCGGCCCGTTCCTGCTCGACGACGACCCGTTCGCCGACGCCGCGCCCCCGCCCGGCGCGGGCTCGGTCATCGTCGTGCTGGCGACCGACGCGCCCCTGCTTCCGGGCCAGTGCACCGCGCTCGCCCGGCGGGTCCCGCTGGGCCTGGCCAGGACCGGGACCACCGGCTCGCACTTCTCCGGCGACATCTTCCTGGCCTTCTCCACCGCCAACGCCGGGGCGCTCACCAGCGGCTTCCCCGAGGGCGCGGCGGTCTACGAGAGCCTGCGCTTCGTGCCCTGGGGATGGATGGACCCGTTCTACCGCGCGGTGGTCGAGGCGGTGGAGGAAGCCGTGCTCAACGCCCTGGTCGCCGGCCGTACCATGACCGGGCGGCAGGGCCGGCGGGTGCCGGGACTGCCGCTGGAGCGGGTCCTCGGGCTGCTCGGCTGACGGTCACCGGAACGGGCGCGCGAACTGGTCGAGCACCTCGTCGCTGACCTCCTGCAGGGTGCGGGCCTCTTCCTCGGCCAGCCACCGGTGCGTGGCGATCCGCAGCGCGGCCAGGAACGCGCCGGCGATCACCATCGGGTCCACCCCGTCCGGCTGGACCCGCCCGGCCAGGAGCTGGCCGAGCTCGTTCTCCAGCCGGACCCGGCCGGCGAGCTGCCGCGCCAGCAACGACGGGTGCTGCTTGGCCAGCCGGGCGCGCTGCAGCCATTCGCGGTCGGGCGAGCCCTGCTCGCCGTAGTAGGACGCGAACGCCCCCCGCAACGCCTGCCAGGCCGAGTACTCCGCCGGCTGGTCGCGGACGAGCTGGACGAGTTCCGCCACGCGCTGCTCGTCGCCGTAGAGCAGCGCGTCCTCCTTGCTCTCGAAGTAGTTGGAGAAGGTCCGCCGCGAGATGTTGGCCGCGTCGGCGATGGCCTCGACCGTCACGTGGTCGAGCCCGTGCTCCATCACCAGCCGCAACGTGGCCTCGTGCACCGCCTGGCGCGTCTCGGCCTTCTTGCGCTCGCGCAACCCGACTGTCGTGTCCATGATGCGGACGAGCTTACCGGAGGGGAATAAATGCCCAGTGCGCAAACTTTCTCACTGTGCATGTATGGTGTCCCAGTCATCCCCTTTCCTGGAGGTCGCGAATGAGCGCACAGCCGGCAGCGCCGCCCACGGCGGCACCCATGAACCACCGCCAGGTGCTCGAATCGCTCAGCGGCCTGCTGCTCGTGCTCTTCGTCGCGATGATCAGCGGGACCGTCGTCTCGGTCGCGCTCCCCCAGATCATCGGCGCCCTCAACGGCACGCAGTCGCAGTTCACCTGGGTCATCACCGCCTCGCTGCTGGCCTCGACCGCCTCCACGCCGATCTGGGGCAAGCTCGCCGACCTGTTCGACAAGAAGCTCCTGCTCCAGATCTCCATCGTGCTGTTCACCGTGGCCTCGCTGGCCTGCGGCTTCGCCCAGAACGCCGGGCAGCTCATCGCCTTCCGCGCGGTCCAGGGCCTGGCCATGGGCGCGGTGCAGATCCTGGCGCAGGTGATCATCGCCGCCATGATCAGCCCCAAGGAGCGCGGCCGCTACAACGGCTACCTCGGCGCCGTCATGGCCGTCGCCACCGTCGGCGGGCCGCTGCTCGGCGGCCTGCTCACCGACACCTCCTGGCTCGGCTGGCGCTGGTGCTTCTTCATCGCCGTGCCGTTCACCGCGGTCGCCCTGGTCCTGCTGGCCAAGACGCTGCACCTGCCCGACACCCGCCGCACCGGCGTCTCCATCGACTACTGGGGCGCCACCCTCATCGCCACCGGCGTCAGCGTCCTGCTCATCTGGGTCACCTTCGTCGGCAACAGCTTCGCCTGGCTGTCGTGGCAGACCGCGGCCATGGCCGGCGGCGGCGTCGTGCTGCTCGCCCTGGCCACCTGGGTCGAGACCCGCGTCAAGGAGCCCGTCGTCCCGCTGCACGTCATCCGCCGCCGCACCCCGGCCCTGGCCATCCTGGCCAGCCTCGCGGTCGGCATGGCCATGTTCGGCGGCTCGGTCTTCCTCGGCCAGTACTTCCAGACCAGCCGCGGCTTCGGACCCACCGAGGCGGGCCTGCTCACCATCCCGATGATGGCCGGCGTCCTGCTCTCCTCCACCATCAGCGGCCGGATGGTCTCCCGCACCGGCAGGACCAAGCCGTACATCATGGTCGGCCTGATCGTCCTGACCGCCGGCTTCCTGGGCCTGTCCACCATCGACCACGCCACGTCGCTGGTCCTGATCTCGCTCTACATGCTCCTGGTCGGCATCGGCGTCGGCATGTCCATGCAGAACCTCGTCCTGGTCGTCCAGAACACCGTGCCGCTCCGCGAGATCGGCGCCGCCAGCGGCGCGATCACCTTCTTCCGCTCGCTCGGCGGCACCGTGGGCGTCTCCGTCCTCGGCGCCATCCTGGCCAACCAGGTCACCGCCAACGCCCTGGAGGGCCTGGCCAAGGCCGGCGTCCCCGTCACGGGCGCCACCACCGGCAAGATCGGCCCCAACCTGGGCAACTTGCCGGAGCCGATCCAGGAGATCATCAAGGTCGCGTACGGCGACGCCACCGGGCACATCTTCCTCGTCTCGGCGGGCATCGCGGTCGTCGGCATCATCGCCGCGGCCTTCCTCAAGCCGGCCACCCTGCGCGACAGCCTGGACCTGCCGTCCGAGCCCAAGCAGGAGGCCACCGCCTCGGCCTGATCACCCCGAGGCACCGCAGACCGGAGGCCGCGTCCCCCTCGCCCGGGGGCGCGGCCTCCCCCGTTCGCGGTGGGTCTCCCGTTTTGTCGGACCGCGCGGCTACCCTGCGTGCTGTGGATCAGGTCGAACCGCTTCAGATGCCACCGCTGGTGCTCTACGCCGGCAAATCCCCCGCTTTCCTGCTGGCCTGGCGGCGGGGCACGGCCGACGGGCAGCCCGTCTGGGAGGCCCGCCTCGCCGTACCGCAGTCACAGGTGGACGTCTACGGCCACCGCGTGCACGGGCTCAACTACCGGTGGGCGCCCGCCGCGGAGCTGAAACAGCTCCCCGGCGTGGACTACTCGCCGGTCCCCCGGCCCGCGCCCGGCGACGACGCCGAGCCGCAGCCGCTGCGGATGCCGCCGCTCGTGCTGCGCCCGGACGGCTCGCCCGCCTTCCTGCTGGCCTGGCAGCCGGTCACCGGCGAGGGCGGCACCCGGTGGGAGGGCGTCCTGGCGACGATGCCCGACCAGGCCGATCTGCGGGTCGAACAGGCCCGCGCCGCGGCCTCCGAGATCACCAAGCTGCCCGAGGCCGACTACAGCGGCGTCCCCGCACCCGGCCGATAGCCCGGGGGCGCGTGGCGCCCCCGGGTGGAAGGCGGTTACCGGGTGGCCCGGTTGACGGCAGAGATGATGGCCTTGAGCGAGGCCGTCGTGGTGTTGGCGTCGATGCCGACGCCCCACAGCACCTGCCCGCCGACCTCGCACTCCACGTAGGAGGCGGCCTTGGCGTCCGAGCCGGAGGTCAGCGCGTGCTCGACGTAGTCGAGGACCCGCACCTCCACGCCAACGGCGCCGAGCGCGTCCACGAAGGCCGAGATGGGCCCGTTGCCGGTGCCGCTGATCTCCCGGATCTCGGCGTCGAAGCGCACGTCGGCGCTGATCCGGTCCTTCTCGTCGACGGTCGACTCGTGCCGGTGCGCCATCAGGCCCAGCCGGCCCCAGCGGTTGGCCGGGTTGGGGAGGTACTCGTCGGCGAAGACGTCCCACATCTGCGCGGGCGTGACCTCGCCGCCCTGGTCGTCGGTCTGGGCCTGCACGACCCGGGAGAACTCGATCTGCAGCCGCCGCGGCAGGTCGAGCTGGTGGTCGGCCTTCATGATGTAGGCCACACCGCCCTTGCCGGACTGGCTGTTGACGCGGATGACCGCCTCGTAGCTGCGCCCGATGTCCTTCGGGTCGATCGGCAGGTACGGCACGGCCCAGGTGTAGTCGTCCACCGGCACCCCGGCCGCGGCCGCGTCGCGCTCCAGGTGCTCGAAGCCCTTCTTGATGGCGTCCTGGTGGGAGCCGGAGAAGGCGGTGTAGACCAGCTCCCCGCCCCACGGGTGGCGCGGGTGCACGGGGAGCTGGTTGCAGTACTCGGTGACGCGACGGATCTCGTCGATGTCACTGAAGTCGATCTCGGGGTCGACGCCCTGCGAGAACAGGTTCATGCCCAGGGTCACCAGGCAGACGTTTCCGGTGCGCTCGCCGTTGCCGAACAGGCAGCCCTCGATCCGGTCGGCGCCGGCCTGGTAGCCGAGTTCGGCGGCGGCGACGGCGGTGCCGCGGTCGTTGTGCGGGTGCAGCGACAGGATGATGGAGTCGCGGTGGGCCAGGTTCCGGTTCATCCACTCGATCTGGTCGGCGTAGATGTTGGGCGTGGCCATCTCGACGGTGGCGGGCAGGTTGATGATGACCTTGCGGTCGGGGGTGGGCTGCCAGACCTCGTTGACCGCGTTGCAGACCTCGACGGCGTAGTCGAGCTCGGTGCCGGTGAAGGACTCGGGCGAGTACTGGAAGTGGACGTCCACCTCGCTGGCCTCGGCGAGCTTCTTGACCAGCTTGGCGCCCTCGACGGCGATGGCGGTGATGCCCTCGCGGTCCTGGCCGAACACGACGCGGCGCTGCAGGGTCGAGGTGGAGTTGTACAGGTGCACGATGGCGCGGTGCACGCCGGCGAGCGACTCGAAGGTCCGCTCGATCAGCTCGGGGCGGGCCTGGGTCAGCACCTGGATGGTCACGTCCTCGGGGACGCGGCCCTCTTCGATGATCTTGCGGATGAAGTCGAAGTCGGTCTGGGAGGCGGCCGGGAAGCCGACCTCGATCTCCTTGTAGCCCATCCGGACCAGCAGCTCGAACATCTGGAGCTTGCGGTGGGAGTCCATCGGGTCGATCAGGGCCTGGTTGCCGTCGCGCAGGTCGACCGCGCACCACCGGGGGGCCTTGGTGACGACCTGGTCGGGCCAGGTGCGGTCGGCCAGCCGTACGGGCTGGAAGGGCTGGTAACGGTGGATGGGCATGCCACTGGGCTGCTGAGAAGTCATCGGGGTTCCTCGCCGGTTTCGTCAAGACGGAAAGCGGCCGACACGCGGAAGCGGCACCGCGGCGAGGGAGCCGGCCTCTTACAGGCCCCCGCCGCGGCGGCTAAGAAGAAGCAGCCCGCGCAGCATGTCAAGCACGCTACCAGACGTCTCGCGATGACCCGGCCCCGGTCTCACATGATGAGAACCGAAAGGCAGGTGACGCAGCCTTCCAGCTTCTCGAACTCGGAGATGTCCACCTTGACCGGCGAAAGCCCGCGCGCCTCCAGCAGGGCGGCGGTGCGGGGGGCGGAGGCGGCCATGAGCAGCCGCGTCCCGCCGAGAGGCACGACGTGCGAGCCGGCCTCCTCCGGCGGCACCAGCAGGCCGGGCAGGTCCACGAAGGCGGGGTCGCCGATGAGCGTGCCGTCGGGCAGGGCGGTGACCGCGGACTTGAGGTGCAGCACGCCGCGCAGCTCCACCGGCACCACGGTGCGGTCCGGCAGCGCGGCGGCCAGTTGCGCGATGCCCTCGTCGTTGCTGCGCGCCGAGCGCCCGACGTAGACGGTCTGGCCGACCTGCAGCACGTCGCCGCCGTCGAGCGTGCCCGGGGCCTCGATGCGCCGCACGTCGAGGCCGAGGTCCTGGACGGCACGCGCGGTGGAGTCCACCTCGGGCCGCCGCTCGGGCGCGCCGGGCCGGGTGAGGACGGCCCGCCGCCCGGCCACCACGAGCGTGTCCTCGACGAAGGGGGCGTCCGGCAGCTCGTCGGCGGCCTCCAGGTGGACCGCGCGCCAGCCGTTGTCCTCCAGCGCGGCCACGTAGGCGGCGTGCTGCGCGAGCGCCAGAACGGGGTCCACCGGAGTGCGTTCGAGGTGGGTGACGAGGCCGTCGGCCAGCCGCGGTCCGGGCTTTCTTACCAGCGCGATACCAGACATAGGGCGTGTTCTATCACGCGGTGGCTAGAGTCAGGATCATGCAGGACAACGAGATTCTGGGCCGGATCAAGGATCTGGTGGCGGAGGAGCACGAGCTGCGCTCCCGGTTGCAGGACCGCTCGATCGGCTCCGACGAGGAGAACGCGCGCATGCGGGAGGTCGAGGTCGCGCTCGACCAGTGCTGGGATCTGCTGCGCCAGCGCCGGGCCCGGCGCGAGTTCGGCGAGGACCCCGACGCCTCCGGCGTGCGCCCGCCCGGCGAGGTGGAGAACTACCAGCAGTAGGGGCGCCGGAAAACCCGTGGCGCCCGCCTCTCCGCGTCGGTTTGGCTGGGCGGCATGGAACTGCACCGCATCGATCTCGACCGGCCGGGTCACCTGCTCGACGGCTACTACGCGGCCTACGTGGCCGGCGACGACGAGCGCCCCGAGCCGCCCCGGTCCCGGCCGAGGTTCGCGTGGATGATCACCCGGGGCTGGGCCGGCTACCCGCACGAGGCCTGGGCCGCGGTGGCGGACGGCGAGGTGGTCGGCGGCTACGCGCTGGAGTTCCCGGAGGACGAGAACCCGCACCTGGCCGAGCTGATCGCGCTGACCGTGCATCCGGCGCACCGCCGCCGGGGCGTGGGCCGCGCGCTGATCGCGCACGTCCATGAGCGGGCCCGGGCCAACGGCCGCGGCGCGGTGCTGACGTGGGCCCGGGCGGAGGGCGCCACGGCGGGGTTCGCCCAGGCGCTCGGCTTCGACCAGACCTACGCCTCGGTGCGCCGCCTGCTCGACCTGCGCACGGCCGGCTGGGACCGGTACCGGGAGCTGGCGGCCGTGCGGGTGCCCGGCTACGAGCTGGAGTACTGGGACGGCCCGGCGCGCGGCGCGCGGCTGGACGACCTGACCGCCCTGATGCAGGGCATGAACGACGCCCCGCAGGCCGAGGGGGTGGACAAACCCGACTGGGGCCGGGAGCGGGTGGCCTTCGCCGAGGAGGCGCTGGGCCCGTGCCGCCAGCGGTCGCTGGTCGTGGTCGCGCGCCGCCTGGCCGACGGCGTCCCGGCCGGCTTCACCCGCATCTACGTGGACGAGGACGGCGAACCGGCCTGGGGGCTGCAGGCCGACACGACCGTGCTGCGCGAGCATCGGGGCCGGCGGCTGGGCGTGCTGCTCAAGGCGGCCAACCTGGTGCGCCTGCGCCGCGACGCCCCCTCGGTGGAGCGCCTGGTCACCTGGAACGCGGCGAGCAACGCGCCCATGGTGGCGGTCAACGACGAGCTGGGCTACCGGCCCCTCGACGCGTGGGGCCAGTGGACGGCTCAGTCGGCGACGTAGGTGAGGAACGAGACGTGGTAGCCGCGCGCCTTGGTGCCGCGCACGTGCATCCCGACCGAGCCGCCCTCGTAGTACCAGTGGCACACGTAGCCCTTGGGCTCCTTCGAGCAGCCCATGAACTGGTGGGGCGTCGAGTTCGGGTCGTACTTGACCTTGAACTGCTGCTTCACCGCCCCGGTCGAGGCCACTTCCAGCGCCGCGTGCCGGTCGCCGCGCTGGTAGGCGCCGTAGAGCCACTTGGCCGCGGCCGAGGGCTTGGTGAGATGGCGCGAGGTGTACACGCGGGTCACCTTCGAGCCGGAGACGATCATGCGGATGCCGTTCAGCCCGCCCGGCACGGTCACGCTGGTGTGCCGGAAGTCGCAGACGCCGCCCGTGCAGTGCGGCCCGGTGTCGGGGGCACGGAACTTGTAGGCGAACAGCGTCTTGACCGCGGCCGGCGAGGCGAGCGCGGCCGCGGCGGCCGGGTCGTCGGCCAGCCAGGCCTTGAAGAGCTGCCCGGCGACCTTGGCGGGCTTGGGCGGGGCCGCGGCGGCGGCCTGGGAGTGCAGCAGGAGGGCGGCGCAGGCCGTGGCGGCGACGCCGAGCAGGAACTTCGAGCGCATGTGCCGACGGTAGGTTCGGGGGCTTGCAGGCCGATTTCTCAGCGGTTGCACTCCGTGATCGGCGCGGTGCCGGGGTCCAGCGCCGTCCACTCGGCCTCGGTCAGCGGCTTGGCGAGCCGCGCGCAGACCGCCGCCGCCACCCGGGCCGGCTCCAGCGGGAAGCTCCGGACGATCCCGCCGGGCACCGCGCCGGCCAGCGAGGAGCCGGCGAAGGCCAGCGAGGCGCCGCTCTGCGCGCCGATCTCGGTGCCGCCGTCGAAGAGCACGCCGAGCGAGCGCCGCCCGGCCACCTCCCACAGCCGGACGCGGTCGCCCCGCTCGTAGGAGGCCAGCAGCCGGCCGTCCGGCGACCAGCGGACGAACTCGGTGATCCCGGCGGCGGGGAGGTCTCCGGCGGGTCCGCTCAGATCGCCCTTCCACAACCGGATCCGCTCGTCCCCGGCGAAGGCCACCAGGCTGCCGTCGGGGCTGAACGCGGCCGGCCCGGACAACGCGCCGAGGCCGGCGGGCGCGGGCAGCAGGCGGCCGGTGGCCGGGTCGAACGGCGTGGGCGGGTTCCCGGCCAGCGCGAGCCGCCCGTCGGGGCGTACGGCCAGCGGTTCGGCCAGCGGTTGGGTCAGGCCGACGGGCACGACCCGCGGGCCGGCGCGAAGCTCCAGGCGTTCGGGCTGGAAGGTGTCCACCAGCAGCCCGCCCGGGACGAAGGCCAGCTCGTCCACGCCTTCGGCGCCGTGGGTGAAGGAGTGCAGGACCTGGCCGGACGAGGTGTCGAGCACCCGCACCCCGGCCTGCCCGCCCACGGCCAGGCGGCTGCCGGTGGGGTCGAAGGCGAGTTCCGCCCGGTAGCCGCCGAGTTCCACGGCGGGGCCGATGCGGCGGGCCGTACCGGCGTGCCAGAGCTGGGCCCGGCCGCCGGCGAAGGTGGCCAGCAGCCGCCCGCCCGGCCCCAGCACGGCCGAGCTCCCGGCGACGGCGGTGCGCGGCTCGTCGAACAGGTGGGCCAGGTCGAGCGTGGTGACCTCGCCGTCGAGGGCGAACAGCCGCAGCACGCGCCCGGCCTCGTCGAATCGGACCAGGTCGAGGTCGTCGGCGACCTTGCGGCGCACGACCGCGGTCCCGTCGTCGGTGCGCAGCACGATCAGGTCGCCCAGCAGGCTCCAGATCGCCAGGTACCGGTCGCCGAACCCGAAGGCCACCTGCAGCCCGGCGGCCGGCGCGACGGTGGCGGAGACCTCCTCGCCCGAGGGCCAGCGACGCAGCCGGACGACGCGCTCCTGCGTACTGTCGCCCGGCTCGACCAGGGCCAGCAGGCCGCCGCCCGCGCTGAACGCGGCGTCGTCGGACTCGGTCTTGGCGGTCAGCCACGAGCGCTCCAGCCGCCGCCGCGGCCCCGTCTCCCACAGCTCCACCGGCCCCGCCTTGCCGCCCGAGCGCACCACGCCGTACGCGGCGTCGGGGCTCAGGGCGTCGTACGGCACGCCGTCCGGGCTCAGCAGCCGGGTGCGGGTAGCGAGGTCCCACCAGGCGACCGCCCACTCCCCCGACGGCACCGCCAGCCGCCGCCCGGTGGCGTCGAACTCCAGCAGCCCGATGTGCGGCAGGCTGATCGGGCTGTCCAGCTCCATCCCGGTGGGCCGCGCGGAGGCCACGTCCCACAGCCGCACCCGCCGGGCGTCCTGGAGGGCGAGGGTGCGCCCGTCCGGGCTGAGCGCGGCCTTGACCGCCTCGCCGACCCCGGTGATCAGGCCGGTCCTGCGGCGCTCGCGCACGTCCCACAGCGCGGCCCGGCCGCCCGCCACCGCGACCAGCGTGCGGCCGTCGCGGCTGAGCGCGTACGTGGTGCCCGGCGCCGCCTCCGGTTCGGCGAAGACGTCGAGCAGCGGCTGGGCCAGCGAGCTGTTGAGCGCCTCGCGGGTCTCGGCCAGGTCCGGCGCGAGCCGCCAGCCGGCCACGCTGAGCGCCATGGCCGCCCGCGGGTCGCTCTGCCGCAGGTCGGCGGCGCGCAGGGCGAGCGACCTGGCGGTGGCCTCGTCCCGCTGCCGGTCGGCGACGCCGCGCCGGTACTCGGCCAGCCCCAGCCCGCCCAGCGCGGCGACCAGCAGCACGCCGAGCGCGCCGGCGAGCAGGCCGCGGCGGCGCGAGGCGCTGCGTTCCCGCCGGGTGGCGGCGGCGAGGAAGTCGCTCTCCAGCTCGGTGAGCGTCACGTCCTTCCGTTCGGTGGCCGCCCAGCGCAGGGTGCGGTCGAGGACGCTGCCGTGCAGCAGGTCGGCCGGCCGGCGGGCGTGCTCCTGCCACGAGCGGGCCGCCTCGGTCAGCCGCCGGTGGACCGGCAGCCCGTCCCGGTTGGCCGCCACCCAGCCGCGCAGCCGGGGCCAGGCCCGCACCAGCGCCGGGCCCGCCAGCGCGTAGCCGTCCGCGCTCTCGCTCACCAGCCCGGCGGCCACGTACCCGGCCAGCAGGCCCGCCTCACCGACCTCGTCGTACGGCGTGCGGCGCGGCTCGCCCTCGCCGTCCACCAGCCGCAGGAAGACCTCCGGCGCCCGCGCCCGCTCGGCCTCGGTGAGCTCCTCGAACAGCTCCTCGGCGACCGTGCCCAGGTCGGGACCGCCCTGCCCGGTGAGGTCGGCCGCGGCCTCGCCACCGGCGGCCAGCGGGTCGGCCACCTCGCCCAGCAGCGCCAGCAGCAGGTCGCGGGCGGAGGGCCGGTGGGCGGGCTCGCGCTCCAGCGCCCGGCGCACCGGGTCCCGGAGCGCCTCCGGCAGCGCGCCGAGCTCCGGCCGGAAGCCGAGCGCGCCCAGCGCCCCCTCGACCGCGTCGCGCCCGGTCGCGGCGAAGAGCACCACCAGGCCCCACGCCCACACGTCCGCCGCCGGCCCGGCCGCCCGTCCGGCCAGCACCTCCGGCGCCATGTACGTCGGCGTGCCGAGCACCGGCCCGCTCGTGGTCGGCCCGGCCTGCCTGGCCACCCCGAAGTCGATCACGCGGGGGCCGTCCGGGCCGAGGATGATGTTGTCCGGCTTGAGGTCGCGGTGCACGATGCCCGCCTGGTGGATCGCCGCCAGCGCCGCCGCCACCCCGGCCGCCAGCCGGTGCGGGCCCTCGCCGTCGAGCCGGCCCACCTCGCGCAGGCTCGGGCCCGGCACGAACTCGCTCACGATGTACGGCACCGCGAGATCGACCTCGATGACGCGTGCCGTACAGAAGGCGGCGACCTGCTGCGCCGCCGCGGCCTCGCGCGCCAGCCGGTCACGCGCCGCCGGGTCGCCCGCGCGCGGCACCTTGATCGCCACGCGTTCGCCGGCCTCGCCGTAGGCCTCGTAGACCACGCCCTGGCCGCCGGCGCCCAGCCGGCCCGCCAGGGCGTAGCGGCCCAGCCGCTGTGGGTCGGAAGCAGTCAAGGGAGCCATCGGCTGTGCCATCCTAGGGCCCTATGGACTTCCGGATCATGGGTTCACTGGAAGTGAGCGACGGCGGTCAGGACCTGACCCCCACCGCGCCCAAACATCGTGATCTGCTGACGATGTTCCTGCTCAACGCCCGGCGTCCGCTGACCGTGCCGCAGTTGCGGCGGCTGCTGTGGCCGCACGAGGACGGCGAGCGCTCCGACTCCCTGGTCCGCGGCTACGTCGGCCAGCTCAGGCAGGTGCTCGGCAAGGACGTGATCACCACCGTCTCCGGCACCTACACCTTGGCCATCGCCCCCACCCAGCTCGACGTCAACCGCTTCCGCGACCTGGTCGAGCGGGGCGAGTACGGCCCGGCGCTGGCGTTGTGGCGCGGCCAGGCGCTGGAGGACGTCGACCCGCGGGCCGAGCGGTGGACCCAGACCCGGCGGCTGCGCGAGGAACTGGCCGAGCTGCGGCTGCTGGCGCTCGAGCGGCGGCTGGAGGCCGAGCTGAACGCCGGGCGGCACCGGGAGGCCCTGGCCGAGCTGCGCGGCCTGGTCGAGCGGCACCCGCTGGCCCAGCGCCTGCACGGCCTGCTCCTGCTGGCGCTCTACCGCAGCGGGCGGCGGGCCGAGGCGCTGGAGTGCTACGGGCGGCTGCGCGCCGAACTGGACGCCGCGCACGCCATCGAGCCCGACCCCGATCTGCAACTCCTGCACCACCGGATGTTGCACGACGACGTCTCGCTGCACGTGGCGGCCGGGCCGCCGCTGCTGCTGCCGCCGGACGTCACGCCGTTCACCGGCCGGGCCGCCCTGCTCGACGAGGTGGTCGGCCCGCAGGTCACCGTCGTGCACGGGCCGGCGGGCGTGGGCAAGTCGGCGCTGGCCGTGCACGCCGCCTGGCGGGCCAGGACCGGCTTCCCGGACGGCATCCTCTACGCCGACCTGCGCGAGACGCCGCCGGGCGCGGTGCTGGAGGACTTCCTGCGCTGGCTCGGCTGCCCGGCCCGGGCGGTGCCGGCCGCGGCCGACCGGCGCGAGCGGCTGCTGCGGACGTACGCGGCCAACCGGCGGGTGCTGGTGGTGCTCGACAACGTCACCGCCGAGGCACAGGTCCGGCCGCTGCTGACCGCCGCGCCGACGGTGGTGACCAGCCGGTCCACGCTCGCCGGGCTCACCGGGGCGCGGCGGGTGGCCGTGGGGCTGCTGGAGCCGGACGAGGCCACGGCCCTGCTGAGCGACCTGGCCGGGGAGCGCGGGCCGTACGACGAGCTGGTGGCCTGCTGCGGCGGCCTGCCACTGGCGTTGCGGGTGGCCGGGGCGCGGCTGGCCGCGCGGCCGGGGTGGAGCGCGGCGCACCTGGCCGGGCTGCTGGCCGACGAGCGCGGCCTGCTCGACGGGCTGCACGCCGGGGACCTGGAGGTCCGCAGCGTGCTCGCGCTCGGCTACGAGGGGCTGGCCGAGCCCGCGCGGGCCGCGCTGTGCCGGCTGGGCGCGCTGTCGGCGCCCGACTTCGGCGAGTGGCTGGTCGGCTCCGCGCACGCCGAGCCGCTGGCCGACGCCGGGCTGCTCGACCCGCACGGCGTGGACGTGGCGGGCCAGCCGCGCTACCGGCTGCACCCGCTGACCCGGCTGTTCGCCCGCGAGCGGCTCGACGCGATCCCGCAGGTGCTGGCGGAGCTGGCCGAGGAGGTCATGGCGCGGGTGCGCATCGCCCGGTTCACGCTGGTCTCCGGGGATCCGGCCACGATCCTGGCCACCCGCGACATCCGCGAGTCGGTGCAGTGGCTGCTGGCCGAGCACGGCTTCCTGGTGGCCTTCACCGCCGACCTGGGCCGGGCCGGGCTCGACGAGGCCTGCCACCGGCTGGCCCACCTGCTGACGCCGTTCCTCGACCGGCACCGGCTGCTGGCCGACTGGCGGCAGGTGGCGACGGCCGGGCTGGAGGCGGCTCGCCGTACCGGACAGCCGCGGGCCGAGGCCCTGGCCGAGCGCGATCTGGGCGACCTGCTGCTGGCCGAGGAGCGCTGGGAGGAGGCGCACGAGGTGCTGCGCCGCGCGCTCGGGCTGGCGCTGCGCGCCGGGGCCGACACCGTGCCCGTGCGCCGCCGGCTCGGCCAGGCGCACCTGGCCCTCGGGCACCTGGCCGAGGCCGAGCGCAGCCTGGGCCGCTGCCTGGAGGCGGCCGGCCGCCCGCACGAGCAGGCCCTCACCCTGCTCGCCCTGGGCAGCACGCTGCGCCTGGCCGGCCGCGCGGGCGAGGCCGTGGCCCGGCTCACCGAGGCCGCCGCCGGGCTGGCTGAGCTGGGCGAACGCCACCGGCACGCCGACGCGCTGCTCGAACTGGCCGAGGCGGAGCTGGACCGCGGCGAGCCGGCCGCCGCCCGGCAGGCCGCCCAGCAGGCACGGAACCTCGCCACCCGGCTCGGCGACCGGCTGCTCGGCGCCCGCGCCCTCCAGGCCCTCGCCCGCGTCAACCGGGCGGAAGGCGACGCCGAACAGGCCCGCGAGCTGGACGAACAGGCCCACGCCTGGCTGGCCGCGGCCGGGGCCTGACGCGGACTCAACAAGACCTCAACACGCCCCGGCCTACTTTCCTCCTGTCGCCGGGAACCGCCCCGGAGCATCCGACCAAGGAGGACCACCATGAACACCTTCGCCAAGCTCGGCTCCGTGCTCGCCGCCGGTGCCCTCTCCCTCGGCGCCCTGGCCGCCGCCACCCCCGCCGCGCAGGCCGCTCAGCCGGCGCAGGCCGCTCAGGCCGCCAACTGCGTGCGCGTGGACCACTGGACCGGCCGCGTCTCCCAGACCGTCAAGGTGACCAACAACTGCACCTACCGCATCTCGTTCCAGGTCAAGCGGGTCGGCCCGGACAGCCCGTGCTTCCTGGTGAACGGGAACGGCTACGGGCGCACCTACCAGTGGGCCCGCTACGCCAACTTCCAGGGCATCCGCTGGAACTGCGCCTGACCGCAACGGCCGGCTCTCCCCCGGCGCGAGTGCCAACCGGGGGAAAGCCTCCTACAGTGAAGGCATGGCCTCACCACGAACCTCCGCCTTCGCCGTCGCGCTCGCCGGCGGCCTGCTGGTTCTGAGCACGACCACGCCGTGGATGGCGGTCGAGGCGGGCGTCGGCCTGTTCCGCGGCGGCCTGTCCGCCACCACGCGCGGCCTGGAAGACCCGCTGGGCCTCTACACGCTCCTCGCCGGGCTGGCCGCGGCGGCGCTGGGCGTCGCCGGGCTGCTCACCCGGCGGCGCTGGCTCACCGCCCTGGCCGCCCTGCCCGGCGCGGGAGCCACCGCCCTGGTGGTGTCCTACGTCGCCGGGCGCAGCGACGTGGGGCTCGACCTCGGCTACATCACGGTCGGCTCGGTGCTCAGGCCCGGCTGGTACGGCGCGCTGGGCTGCGCGCTGGCCGTGGTGCTCTTCGCCGTGCTGGCGATCAGTCGTAGAAGCCGAGCCGGCGCAACTGCTTCGGATCGCGCTGCCAGTCCTTCGCCACACTGATCCGCAGGTCGAGGTAGACCCGGGTGCCGAGCAGCGCCTCGATCTGCTTGCGCGCGCGGGTGCCGACGTCGCGCAGCCGCTCGCCCTTGTGCCCGATGATGATCGCCTTCTGCGAGGGCCGCTCGACGAACAGATGGGCGTAGATGTCGAGCAGGTCGTCGCGGCCCTCGCGCGGGAGCATCTCGTCGACGACGACCGCGATGGAGTGGGGCAGCTCGTCGCGCACGCCCTCCAGCGCCGCCTCGCGGATCAGCTCGCCGACCAGCACCTGCTCGGGCTCGTCGGTGAGCTGCCCGCCCTCGTACAGCGGCGGCGACTCCGGCAGGTGCTCGATCAGCACGTCGGCGACGATGTCGAGCTGCTCGCCCGACTCGGCCGAGACCGGCACGATCGCCGCGAACTCGCCGAGCTCGGAGACGGCCAGCAACTGCTCGGCGATCTGCTCGCGGGAGGCGAGGTCGGTCTTGGTCACGATGGCCACGATCGGCGTCTTGCGCACCGCGGCCAGCTTGTCGGCGATGAACCGGTCACCCTTGCCGATCTTCTCGTTGGCCGGCACGCAGAACCCGATCACGTCCACCTCGGTGAGCGTGGAGAGCACGAGGCTGTCGAGCCGCTCGCCGAGCAGCGTGCGCGGCCGGTGCAGGCCGGGGGTGTCCACGATGACCAGTTGCGCGTCCGGCCGGTGCACGATGCCTCTAATGGCCCGCCGCGTGGTCTGGGGCTTGCTGGAGGTGATCGCCACCTTCTGCCCGACCAGGGCGTTCATCAGCGTGGACTTGCCGACGTTGGGCCGTCCGACGAAGCACGCGAATCCGGCGTGATGTTCTGTGGTCACTTAGTGATTGTCCCACCAGGCGAAGGCCGCGGGCAGCACTCGGGGCGCCCAGGCGGGCATCTCGAGCCCCGACGCCTCCTCCTCGCCGACCCATCTGACCTCGGTGATCTCTTCCATGTCGGGCGTCGGCGTGCCGCCCACGACGGCCAGCGCGTAGACCGCGTTGACGTAGGCGCACTCGTGCCCGTTGGGGTAGACGGTGCGGAACTCGGGGCCGCCGAAGACGCCGATCAGCCCCCGCACCTCGACCTCGAGGCCGACCTCCTCGGCCAGTTCGCGCACGATGGCCTCCTCGGGCACCTCGTCGGGGTCGACGCCGCCGCCGGGCGGGGCCCAGAAGCCGAGGTCCTCGTGCCGGGCCACCAGCAGCCTGCCGTAGGAGTCGAAGACCATGCCGGTGACCGCGGGCAGGAGCAGCAGGCGGGAGCCGACCTCGGCGCGTAGCTCGGCCAGGTAGGGGGACATCGCCATGTCAGGACCGCAGCGTCCCGTCGGGGCCGGCGACCAGCAGGACGCCGCCCAGCTCGCGCACGAGTTCCTCGTCGCCGGCGCCGGGGCCCTCGCCCGCGGTGACCAGGGCCGCGGCCTCCAGGGAACGCGCGCCGCTGGAGACCGCGGTGGCCACCGCGACCTGCAACGCCGACAGCTTCAGCGCGGCCAGCGCGACGTCGGTGCCGCTGTAGGTGCGCCCGGTCTCGTCGCGTACGGCGGCGCCCTCCACGGACTCGTTGCGGGCGCGGGCCGAGCGGGCCAAAACGATGAGCTTGTTGTCTTCTGGGTCCACGAGAGCCCAGGTTACTTGAGGAACGAGCGCGCCAGTTGCTGGGTGCGCCGGCCGTCCACCGCGGCCAGCCCGGTGTGCACCAGCGAGATGACGGTGTCGCCGGTGCGCACCAGCAGCACGTTCATGGCGTACGGGTAGCCGTTGAGCCGTCCCTTGGCCTGCCCGCCCACCACGTCGTCGCCCACCGACTCCACGTCGAGCCGGCGCAACGTCAGCGTGGTGCCGCCGCGCGCGGTCAGGCTCGTGCACTCGTTCAGCGACTTGCCCAGGTCGCGCAGGTGCCAGTCGGCCTCCTCGCCGGTGTAGGAGGCCATGCCGACCGCGACCGTCTCGCCGAGCAGGTCGCCCTCGTAGCTGACCGCGGCCTGGGCGCGGATGCCGCGCGGCGGCGCGTGGCCGGCGGCGGCCTGCAGGACCGCCCGGCAGGGCCGGCTGGGCACGGCGAAGGGCGGCGACCAGGCCGGGCGGGCCCTGGCCGAGAAACCGTCGGGCAACGCCGGGCTGCGGTTGAGGATCTCGCGCAGCCGCCGTAGCTCCTGGCGCACCTCACCGTCGGCGTTCTGGGCCCCCTCGCCGCCGCATCCCGTCATCAGCAGGGCGCAGCAGGCGATCACTATCCAAGATCCCCGATTCACGATCAAGCATGTGCCCAGGCCACGAAAGAGGCAATCCACGGGAGTCGCCAATAAACGCTTAAGGGTGCCCTCGCCAGGCGAGAGCACCCTTAACCGTCGAGCAACTCGCGTTGCTCTCCCCCCTGGGATCCTCCTCGCGACCGCGAACCCCTCCCGGTGTCCGGACGATCCCCCAGACACCCACCGCACAGGGTGTCTGAGGAAGAGACTGCCGGAGGAAGCTTGCAATCCACTTGTAGAACGCTTGATGCCGAAAAATCCAGGACTAGTCCTGGTCGGCGGTGGCTTGCAGGGGCTCGTCGGATTCGTCGGTCTTGACGCGGCGGGCCAGCACGGTGCTGATCCGGTTGCGCCGGCCGGCGAGGCTCTCGGCGGTCAGCCGCAGCCCGGCCACCTCCGCCTCCGACCCGGCGATCGGGACCCGGCCCAGCGCGTGCGCCAGCAGGCCGCCGACCGTCTCGACGTCGTCCACCTCGATCTCGGTGTCGAACAGCTCGGCCAGCTCGTAGATCGGCATGCGGGCGGTCACCCGCAGGGCGCCGTCCGGCTGCTCCTCCACCCGGGGAGCCTCCTGGTCGTACTCGTCGGTGATCTCGCCGACGATCTCCTCCAGGATGTCCTCGATGGTGACCAGGCCGGCCGTCCCGCCGTACTCGTCGATCACGATGGCCAGGTGGATCTGCCGCGCCTGCATCTCGCGCAGCAGCTCGTCGATCGGCTTGCTCTCCGGCACGTAGCTGGCGGTGCGCATGATCGTGTCGACCCGCTCGGCGCCCGAGCGCAGCTCGGAGATGCGCCGGGCCACGTCCTTGAGGTAGGCGATGCCGATGACGTCGTCCTCGTTCTCGCCCACCACCGGGACGCGCGAGAAGCCGCTGCGCAGCGCCAGCGACAGCGTCTGGTCGAGCGTCTTGCCCCGCTCGATGAAGACCATGTCGGTGCGCGGCACCATGACCTCGCGCACGAGCGTGTCACCCAGCTCGAAGACCGAGTGGATCATCTCGCGCTCGTCCGGCTCGATCACCCGGCGCTCCTCGGCGAGGTCCACCAGGTCGCGCAGCTCGGCCTCGGAGGTGAACGGGCCCTCCTTGAAGCCCTTGCCGGGGGTGAGCGCGTTGCCGACCAGGATCAGCAGCGACGGCAGCGGGCCGAAGACCTTCGTCAGCACGTAGACGACCGGCGCGCTGGCCAGCGCGATCGGCTCGGCGTGCTGGCGGCCCAGGGTGCGGGGCGAGACGCCCACGATGACGTAGCTCACCACCACCATGACCGCGGCGGCGGTCACGTACGCCCAGCCCTGGTCGCCCATCAGGTCGATGAAGAGCGCCGCGGCGATCACCGTGGCGACCAGCTCGCAGCTCAGCCGGAGCAGCAGCAGCAGGTTGAGGTAGCGCGGCGGGTCCGTCACGATCGCCTGCAGGCGCTTGGCGCCCGGCCGGCCCTCGCGCACGAACTCCTCCGCGCGCACCCGGGAGATGCGCGACAGTGCGGTCTCCGCACTGGCGATCAGGCCGCCGCACACCACGAGCACGACGGCCAGGAGCAACCAGCCGTTCACCGGTCGCGCCACTCCTCCAGGAGCTTGGCCTGCAGGCCGAACATCTCCTTGTGCTCCTCCGGCTCGGCGTGGTCGTAGCCGAGCAGGTGGAGGATGCCGTGGGTGAGCAGCAGGTCGAGCTCGTCCTGCGTGCTGTGCCCGGCCTCGGCGGCCTGCCGCTCGGCGACCGTGGGGCAGAGCACCACGTCGCCGAGCAGCGCCGGGTCGACCGGGCCCTCGCCGTCGCCGCGGGCGCCGCCGCCCGGGCGCAGCTCGTCCATCGGGAAGGAGAGCACGTCGGTGGGGCCGGGCTCGCCCATCCACTTCTCGTGCAGCTCGGCCATGTGGTCCTCGTCCACCACGATGAGCGACAACTCCGCCAGCGGGTTGACGTCCATCGCGGCCAGCACGTGACCGGCCAGCGCGATCATGCGCTGCTCGTCCACCTCGACGCCGGACTCGTTGTTGACCTCGATGCTCATGACCGCTCCCCCGTGCGCGTGCCGTACCGGCTGCGCCCCTGCTGCTTGACCGCCGCCAGCTCCTTCTGCCGCTCGGCGTCGTAGCGCCCGTAGGCGTCGACGATGTCGCCGACCAGCCGGTGGCGCACGACGTCCTCGCTGGACAGCCGCGCGAAGTGGATGTCGCGGATGTCGCTGAGGATGCCCTGGACGACGCGCAGGCCGCTCTCCACCCCGGAGGGCAGGTCGACCTGGGTGACGTCACCGGTCACCACGATCTTGGAGCCGAAGCCCAGCCGGGTCAGGAACATCTTCATCTGCTCGGGCGAGGTGTTCTGGGCCTCGTCGAGGATGATGAAGGCGTCGTTGAGCGTGCGCCCGCGCATGTACGCCAGCGGCGCGACCTCGATCGTGCCCGCCGCCATGAGCTTCGGGATCGTCTCGGGGTCGAGCATGTCGTGCAGCGCGTCGTAGAGCGGGCGCAGGTAGGGGTCGATCTTCTCGTAGAGGGTGCCGGGCAGGAAGCCCAGCCGCTCACCCGCCTCGACCGCCGGCCGGGTCAGGATGATGCGGTTGACCTTCTTGTCCTGCAGGGCGCTGACCGCCTTGGCCATGGCCAGGTAGGTCTTGCCGGTGCCGGCGGGGCCGATGCCGAAGACGACCGTGTGCTTGTCGATCGCGTCGACGTAGCGCTTCTGGTTGGCCGTCTTGGGCCGGATGGTGCGGCCGCGGGAGGACAGGATGTTGAGGGACAGCACCTCGGCCGGCCGCTCGGAGGTCATCTTGAGCATGGCGATGCTGCGCTCGACGCCGTCGGGGGTCAGCTCGCCCCCGGTGCGCAGCACCTCGACCAGCTCCTCGAACAGGCGCACGACGGCGCCGCTCTCCTCCGGGCTGCCGGTGATGGTGATCTCGTTGCCCCGGACGTGGATGTCGGCGCGGAAAGCGCCCTCGATGACGCGCAGCAACTCGTCCCTGGAGCCCAGGAGGCTGACCATCGAGTGTTCGTCCGGAATCAGCACCTTCGCCTGAGTGCGAGTCGGCGGGGCTGGTCTGCGGGATTCGTGTGGCTCGGACATGGGCAGGCCGTACGGCCTGGTGCCTCCTGGTCTGGAGTGGTACTCGTCAACCCCATGCTATCCGGGACCTGCGGAAAGGTCTCGGGGGTTTTAGCCCGGCGGCCAGGTGAGATCCCGCCCGCCCAGAACGTGGGCGTGGACGTGGAAGACCGTCTGGCCGGCGCCGGGGCCGGTGTTGAAGACGATCCGGTAGCCGCCCTCGGCCACGCCTTCCTGCTCGGCGACGGCGTGGGCCGCCTTGAGCACCTCGTCGGCCAGGCCGCTGTCGGCCTCGGCCAGCGCGGCGGCGGTGGCGTGGTGCTCCTTGGGGATCACCAGCACGTGCGTGGGGGCCTGCGGGTTGATGTCGCGGAAGGCCAGCGCGCGGTCGTTCTCGTAGACGACCTCGGCCGGGATCTCCTTGGCGACGATCTTGCAGAAGAGACAGTCCGTCACGGCGTTCACCCTATCCGCAGGCCTCCCCGCCGGTCATCCGCCCCGCCCGCGCACCGGCCAGCACGTCGGCCATCCCTTCCGGCTCCTTCTCGCGTACGGCCAGCGTCAGGCAGCGCCGGTAGGCCTCGCCGTACTCGGGGTAGTGCTCCAGCTTGGGCCGCTCGGCCCGCTCGAGCTGGCCCTTGACCAGCTCGGCGAAGGCCGACAGCCGCTCCCGGTCGGGCGGGTCGGCGGCGTCGGCGGGCCGGGGCAGGTCGCAGGGCCGCACGTCGGTGTAGGCGGCGGCGACCACCGGCGGGTAGCCGCCGCAGGCGAAGAGCCGGCGCTGGACCTCCGGCGACAGCAGGTACTCGATGAAGGCCCGTGCCTCCTGGGCCTTGCCGGACCCGGCCGCGACCGCCAGGTTGGTGCCGCCGAGCGCCGGGGTGCCGGGCAGCGCGGAGACCTCGAAGGGCACGCCCTGGGCGCGCAGCCGGTGGTAGGCGTAGGGCCAGTGCCGCAGGTAGCCGGTCCTGCCCTGCGCGAAGGCGGCCAGGGACTCCCCCTCCCGCCAGGACCACGAGCCGCCGAACTGCTCGTTGTCGTCGGCGGTGCGCGCGGCGGCCAGGTCTCCGGCCAGCTCCAGCAGGTTGACCGTGCCGCCCTCGTAGTCGGCGAGCTGGGCGGCCAGAGTCTCACCGGTGGCCCACAGCTCCGCCCACGACCGGGGCTCCGGCAGGTCGGGGCGGCGGTAGAGGAGCCCGACGTCGGCGGCGAACGGCACGCCGTACTGGATGCGGTCCCAGGAGCCACCTTCGGCCAGGTCGCCGACCAGGCCGGTCAGCTTCCCTGGGTAGGGGTCCAGCAGCCCGGCGGCGGCGAACTCGGCGGTCGCCGCCACGTCGAGGGCGTAGACGTCGTAGCCGGGGCACCGGGAGGCGCCGTCGGCCCGCAGCTCGGCGGTCATCAGGTCGGCGACCTCGGAAACCTCCGTGACCTGCACCTCGGCGCCCCGGTAGGCGGCGATGACGGTCCGCCAGATGTCGTCCGCCGAGACGTCGGGGGCCATGGCCACGCGCACGGCGGCCGGCCGCGGGCACTCCTCGCGGTGCCCGAGCTTCCAGGCCACGGCCGGCACGAAGCCGAGCACCAGCAGGGTCGCGGCGAACCACACCAGCGGCGCGATCGCCATCCCGCTCACGGTCCGGCGGTCAGCCATAGCTTGATCAGCTCCTCGTGGACCACGTCGGCGGGGTCGTCGGACGGGGCGATCCGGTGGCAGGCGTCGCCCTCCTGCAGCAGGCGCTCGCGCAGCTCGCCGCAGTCGCCGCCGCCGGTGAGCAGGGCCAGCACGGTGAAGTCGCGCCGCGGCGACGGCTCCGGCGGCAGAGCGCCCGCGCCACCGCCGTCGGTGAGCAGCACCAGGATGCGCTCGCGCCCGCTGTCGGCCAGCCGCCGGGCCGCCTGGTCGAGCGCCCGGTCCAGGCGCAGGTCGCTGCCGGTGGTCCGGACCCGCTCGACCGCCTGGTCGAGCTCGCGGAAGGTGTCGCCGGGCAGCCGCGCGCCGGGGGCGGCGGCGGAGAAGGTCAGCACCGCCGCCTCGTCACGCCCCTCCTGCAGCCGGCCGAGCAGGTCGCGGGCGGCACTCTTGGCGAGCTCCAGCGCGCTGCGTCCCAGCGCGTCCTGGTCGGCCATGGAGCCGGAGGCGTCCAGCGCGATGGCGAACGAGGTGCGGGGGTGGGCGCGGGCGATGCGGTCCTGGAGCGCACGGACGTTGACCTCGCCCGGCGCGACCACGTCGGCCACCGGGGTGGAGACCGAGCGGAAGCCGCCGTCGGCGCGGCGCAGGCGATGCTCGTCCTCCAGGCGGTCGCCGGCCGCCGCCAGCCAGGCCGCGAGGTCTTCCGTCCAGCGTTCGCGCTCGTAGGACTGCTGGGCCCGCCAGCGCAGGTGGACCAGGTCGTAGGCGAGCACCGGCAGGCTCGGCGGGTAGAACGAGCTGACCGCGGCGCCCGGCTCGGGCTCGCCGCACTCGGGCATCCGCGCGAAGGTGAGCGCCAGGTGCTCCGGGACCACCATCGCCAGCGCCGGATCCTCGCCGTCGGCCAGCTCCTGCCGCGCGTGGCAGAGCAGGTCCACGGCGTCGGAGAGCGGCACCCCGGCCGGGGACAGGCCGAGCTCGGCGTTGATGTCGTTGAGGTTGCCCGCGTCGCCGTTGGGGTCCTTGCCGATCTCGGCCGGCGGGTAGAGCGCGTCGGTGGCGACCAGGCCGCTCTCCGACAGGTCGCCGCGCGGGCGGGCGAGCCGGCCGCCGAGCAGCGAGCGCAGCCGCTCCAGCGACTCGCGCTTGTCGGTCTGCGTCAGGCCCTCGGCGACTTTGGGCGTGACCGCGACGACCAGGGGCGAGGTGGCGATGGTGCCGAGGTTGGCGGCGCTCAGCAGGGTCTCCCGGTCGGCGACCAGCTCGGCGAGGTGCTCGGCGTGCGCGGTCACGATCAGGTCGGGGTGGACGGCGACCAGCGGGCGGTGCACGCCTTCCGCGCCGGGCTCGTCGATCCAGCCGTCCTGGGCGGCCCTGGTCAGCTCGGCCGGGGCGGGCGCGCGCTCGACGGCCACCCGGACCCGGGCGCAGCCCGACGAGCCGGCGCGCTCGCGCTCGTAGCGCGCGGCCAGGTCGGTCAGCGCCGCCCACTGCTCCACCGGTACGGCCAGCCGTACCTGCACCGGGTGCCCGCACGTGCCCAGGTCGGCCCGCTCGGCCCACCGGACGAAGGCCCAGCCCCCGGTCACCGCGGCGGCGACCAGCACGAGCCGGAGGACGACGCGCCACCCGCGCTCGTCCCGCCGCCCGCCGGCCAGCCGGTAGAGGAAGGCCGCGACGGCCGCCTGCCGGGCCCGCAGCCGCGCCAGCCGGACGCCGACCCGGCCCTGCGGGGCCCGCGACATCCGCCACGCCGCCACCAGCACGGCCAGCGCGTAGCCGCCGGCGACGACCACGTTGGGCAGCAGGGGCGGGAGGACCGGCGCCAGGTTCAGCAGGCTGGCCAGGCCCTCCAGGACGACGGCGAGCCCGGTGAGGGACTCCGCCGCCGGCTTCAGGCAGGAGCGGAAGGGCGGCGTCTTCCGCCCGGGAGGGGGATCGGGCATAGTCTCACCTGGGTCCGACCCTATGCCGACCATGCCGTTGTGAATTGGTAATCCATCGTTTCGTGCGTTGGAAGATCCCCACGGTTAGGGTGAGTGTGCGACACTTCACCCGATAAATTCGACAGATTCAGGGTCGGGCGAGGCCACCTGGCGAGGACACGACTGGGTCATGCACCCCAAGGAACCGGGAAACCCTCCAGAACCGGAAGAGCGTAAACCCACTGGGAAGGCCGCGCGTCCCACTGATGTGACCACCGAAACCTTGCTGGCCGACAGGTCGCTCGGGGCGGTGCAAGTCGGGTGGGACGCCGACATGGCCGTGACCGCGCTCTACAGCGCGCACTTTCGGTCATTGGTGCGTCTCGCTGTGTTGCTCGTACGCGACATAGCGACCGCGGAGGAAGTCGTGCAGGACGCGTTCGTCGCCCTGCACGGGGCCTGGCGCCGGCTCCGCGACCCCGACAAAGCACTGGCCTATCTGCGACAATCCGTTGTCAACCGGTCCCGTTCCGTGCTGCGTCACCGCGCGGTCGTCGAGAAGTACGCACCCAAGGGCATGCCGGACGCCCCGAGCGCCGAGAACGGCGCCATCGGCGAGTTAGAACGTTCCGCCGTCATCGAGGCCCTGCGCTCCCTGCCGACCCGACAGAGAGAGGCCCTCGTCCTTCGCTACTACGGAGACCTGTCAGAGGCTGAGATCGCCCATGCGATGGGCATCAGCAAGGGCGCGGTCAAGAGCCACACCGCACGTGGCATGGCCGCCTTGCGTTCCGTCCTGGAGAGCATCACATGACTTCCCAGCGCCCCGACGATCACGGCGACCTGCTGCGCCGTGTGCTTCGTGCGGAGGCGGACCAGGTCGTGCCGTCTCCGGAAGGACTCGAGATCATCCGTGCCCGCATCTCGCGGCGCGGTGTCCGGAACCTGTTCTGGTGGCGGGCGAGTGCGGGCGTCGCGAGCGCGCTGCTCGTGGCGGGCACGGTCGTGATGGTCGTCCCCGAATGGCGCAACACGGTCATCACCAACGTCGTCGACAACGGCGGCACCCCCATCGGACCGGCCGAGCCGTCGTCCTCCTCCACCTCGCGCAGCAAGCCGCCGGAGCAGTCCCCGCAGGACCCGCCGGCCGTGCCCAACCCGGGCACGCCCACCGCGCGCCAGCCTCAGCAGCAGCCCAAGTCCCAGCGCGCCGAGTCCACCAGCCAGCCCTCGACCTCCCCCTCGCCCACGCCGACCGAGTGCCCCACGCCGGCGCCGGAGGAGAGCGACTGCCCCGAGGAGAGCCCGTCGCCCTCGCCCTCCGAGACCACCTCGGTGGAACCGGACGGCGCCTGCCCGGGCGAGGAGTGCCCGCCGGAGGAGAGCCCGGCCGACCCCGCGCCGACGATCGAGTACAGCCCGCTGGCCGAGCCGACCGGCTGAGCCGTCACCACCTGCCGGTGCGCGCGAGCAGGACAGAGGCCGCGGCGACGCCGGCCGTGGAGGTCCGCAACACCGTCGGCCCCAGCAGAGCCGGTACGGCTGCCGCGAACCGGTCGAGTTCCTCGTCCGCGATGCCGCCCTCCGGGCCGACCACGAGCACGATGTCGCCCTCGGCCGGCAGGTCGATCCGCGAGAGCCGTACCTCCGCCGCCTCGTGCAGCACGACGCCGAGCGCGGCCTTGGCGAGCAGCTCGGCCACCTGGGCGGTGCTCGCCTGCTCGGTCACCTCGGGCAGGTGGAAGCGCCTGGCCTGCTTGCCGGCCTCGCGGGCGGTGGCCCGCCACCGGGCCAGGGACTTGGCGGCACGCTCGCCCTTCCACTGCGTGATGCTGCGCTTGGCCGCCCATGGGACGATCACGTCGACGCCGGCCTCGGTCATCATCTCGACGGCCAGCTCGCCGCGCTCGCCCTTGGGCAGGCCCTGGACGACGATCAGGCGGGGGGCGGGCGGCGGCAGCTCGTAGCTGCGCAGCACCTCCAGGCGCAGGGCGTCCTTGAGCTGCTCGGTGACCACGCACTCGGCGACGGCGCCCCGGCCGTCGGTCAGGTCGACCCGCTCGGGCGGGCGCAGCCGCCGTACCGTCGCCGCGTGGCGGCCCTCGGGGCCGCCCAGCACGATCTCGCTCTTGCCGAACTCCAGCCGGTCGGCCAGGAACACCGGGACGCTCACGTCACCATCGTCCCACGCCCGCGACCGGGCGAGAGGTCAGCGGCCGTTGAAGGCGTCCCGCAGCCGGGAGAAGAAGCCCTGCTGACCGGGGGCGAACTTGCCCGGCGGCCGCTCCTCGCCGCGCAGCTTCGACAGCTCGCGCAGCAGCTCCTCCTGGGCCGGGTCGAGCCGCGACGGCGTCTCCACGTTGACGTGGATGAGCAGGTCGCCGCGCCCGGTCTCGCTGAGCCGCTGCACGCCGCGCCCGTACATGGTGATGACCTGCCCCGACTGCGTGCCGGGCCGCACGTCGATCTCCTCGGCGCCGTCGAGCGTCTCGATGGTCAAGGAGGTGCCGAGCGCGGCGGCGGTCATCGGGATCTGCACGGTGCAGTGCAGGTCGTCGCCCCGCCGCTCGAAGATCTCGTGCGGGCGCTCGACGATCTCCAGGAACAGGTCGCCGGGCGGGCCGCCGCCGGGGCCGATCTCGCCCTCGCCGGCGAGCTGGATGTGCGTGCCGTCCTCGACGCCCGCCGGGATGCGGACCTTGATGGTGCGCCGGGTGCGGACGCGGCCGTCGCCGGAGCACTCCTGGCAGGGGTGGCGGATGATGCTGCCGAAGCCGCCGCACTGCGGGCAGGGGCGCGAGGTCATGACCTGGCCCAGGAAGGACCGGGTGACCTGGGAGATCTCGCCGCGCCCGTGACACATGTCGCAGGTGTCGGGGTGGGTGCCCGGCGCGGTGCCGGCGCCCTCGCAGACCTCGCAGCGCACGGCGGTGTCCACGTGCAGCTCGCGGGTGGTGCCGAAGGCCGATTCCTTCAGGTCGAGCTCGACGCGGATGGTCGCGTTGCGGCCACGGCGGGCGCGCGAGCGCGGGCCGCGCTGGCCGCCGCCGGTGCCGAAGAAGGCGTCCATGATGTCGCTGAACGGGAAGCCCTGGCCGAAGCCGCCCGCGCCCGCCCCGGCGTTGGCGAAGGGGTCGGCGCCGAGGTCGTACATCTGCCGCTTGTTCGGGTCGGACAGGACCTCGTAGGCCTGGGTGATCTCCTTGAACCGCTCCTGGGTCGCGGGATCGGGGTTCACGTCAGGGTGCAGCTCACGGGCGAGACGGCGGTACGCCTTCTTGATCTCGTCCTGACTCGCCTCACGCCGGACCCCGAGGGTGGCGTAGTAGTCGCTGTTTGCCACTTATCGACCTCTTATGAAGCAGCCAGGATCTGGCTGACGTAACGTGCCACGGCGCGCACCGCGCCCATGGTGACGGGGTAATCCATCCGGGTGGGGCCGAGCACGCCCAGGCGGGCGAGCTGCTGACCGCCAGAACCGTATCCGGTCGCCACGATCGACGTCCCCCGCAGTCCGCTGTAGGGGTTCTCCGAGCCGATCCGGACGGTGAGGGCGGCCGGGGTGTCCGGGGACGTCTCGCCCAGCAGCCGCATGAGCACGACCTGCTCCTCCAGCGCCTCCAGCACGTCCCGCAGGCCGCTGGAGAAGTCGGCGCCGGCCAGGTTGGCCGCACCGGCGAAGACGATCTTCTCGTCGTGCCGCTCGACCAGGGTCTCCAGCAGTACCGACAGGATCGTCGCCACGACCGGGCGGTCCTCGGCCGGCACCCGTTCGGGCAGGTCGGCGACCAGGTCGGGCACGGCGCTCAGCCCGCATCCGTCGAGGCAGGCGTTGAGGACGGCGCGCAGGTGCGCGATCCGGGCCTCCTCGATGACCTCGGGCAGCTCGATCACCCGCTGCTCGACGCGGCCGGTGTTGGTGATCAGCACCAGCATCACGCGGCGGTCGGTGAGCGGCACGAGTTCGACGTGCCGCACCGTCGAGCGGGTCAGCGTGGGGTACTGCACCACGGCGACCTGGCGCGTGAGCTGGGCCAGCAGGCGGACGGTGCGGGTCACGACGTCGTCGAGGTCGACCGCGCCGACCAGGAACGTCTCGATCGCCCGCCGTTCGGCCACCGACAGCGGCTTGACCTGCGAGAGCCGGTCGACGAACAGGCGATAGCCCTTGTCCGTCGGCACGCGGCCCGCGCTGGTGTGCGGCTGCGCGATGTAGCCCTGCTCCTCCAGCACCGCCATGTCGTTGCGGACGGTGGCCGGGGAGACGTTGAGGTTGTGGCGCTCCGCGAGCGCCTTGGAGCCCACCGGTTCGTTGGTGGACACGTAGTCCTCGACTATGGCGCGGAGGACCGCGAGTTTCCTGTCGTCGAGCACGTGCTCACCTCCTGCGTCGACCTTACCGAGAACGTCAGATCTGGCACTCTGTGTTCCCGAGTGCCAAGTGTACGGCGCGCGCCCGCGTGGTGCGATAAGGCCTGCTTGGCCCGTGCCGCGAAGGGGCCCGGGGACCCCGGTATGGCGATATGTGGCGACATGGAGTCAGACTGCTAGATATGACCGACGATTCCCAGACCCCGCCCGAGGACTCCACCCGGCGCGTGTCGCGGGACGACGTGCCCCCGCCCCCTCCCGGCCAGCCTCCCACCGGCCCCCAGGCTCCGCCGTACCAGCAGCCTCATCACGGGTCGGGCCCTCAGTACGGGCCCGGCCCTCAGTACGGATCCGGCCCTCAGTACGGATCCGGCCCGCAGTACGGCCCTGGTCCCCAGTACGGCGGGCCGCCGCCGCCCCAGGGCGGGCCCGGTCAGCCCCCGCCCGGGCAGCAGCCGCCCTACGGCGGGTACGGCCAGCAGCAGCCCTACGCCGCGCCCCCGCAGTACTTCCAGCAGCCCTACGGCGCCCAGCCCTACCAGCAGCAGCCGCGCCCGAAGGTGAAGCCGTCGCTGTGGTGGATCGGCGGCGCCTGGGCTCTGGCGGTGGTCGCGGCGATCGTCGGCGGCGTCCTGTTCGTGGCCAACCTGTCGGAGTCCGGCTTCGGCCCGGTCCGGACCTTCGCCTCCGGGGAGCAGGTCACCGTCCGGCTCGACCCGGCCGACGAGCCGACCCTGTACTACACCGGCCCGCGCGCCAACTACACCTGCAAGAGCCTGGGCGACGCCCAGCTCTCCCAGGCCACCGGCAACGAGACGGTGACCATCAACAACCTCACCTGGCACGTCATCGGCAGGGTCAGCGTGCCCTCGGCCGGCGACTACCAGGTGCTGTGCACCACGCAGGAGCAGGTCGCCGGGCGCTTCGGCGTGGGCGCCGCCCCGCTCAAGGGCCTGGCCGGGGTGCTGGGCGGCATAGGCGGGCTGATCCTGCTGTCGCTGGGCGGCTTCCTGGTGGCGGTCGTCGTCACGATCGTCGTCCTGCTGCGCCGCAGCGCCAATCGCAAGCGGCTGCTGCTACCGTCCCAAAGGTGACGCGATACGACGGAGACGTGCTCGCGGGCAACTGGCGACGGCCGCTGAAGGGCAAGATCCCCCAGGTGCCCGCGGAGCTCGACCTGGTGGTCGAGGACGCCGACAGCGGTTTCTGCGGCGCGGTGGTGGGCTGCGACAAGGAGGCCGTCACCCTGGAGGACCGCTTCGGCCGCCGGCGGCTGTTCCCGCTGGCGCCCGCCGCCTTCCTGCTGGAGGGCAAGCCGGTCACCCTGGTCCGCCCGGCCGCCGCGCCCCGCGGGCCGGCACGGAGCGCCTCGGGGTCCATCGCGGTCGAGGGGCTGCGGGCCCGGGTCGCCCGCGAGAGCCGCATCTACGTCGAGGGCGTGCACGACGCGGCGCTGGTGGAGAAGATCTGGGGCCACGACCTGCGGGTCGAGGGCGTCGTCGTGGAGTACCTCGAAGGCGTCGACCACCTGGCGGCCATCGTCGAGGAGTTCGGGCCCTCCCCGGATCGCCGCCTGGGCGTGCTGGTCGACCACCTGGTCGCCGGGTCCAAGGAGAGCCGCATCGCCGCTCAGATCACCTCGCCGCACGTGCTGGTGGTCGGGCACCCCTTCGTCGACATCTGGGCCGCGGTCAAGCCGTCGGTCCTGCGCATCCCGGCCTGGCCCTCGGTGCCCAAGGGGGTGCCGTGGAAGGAAGGCGTCATCGCCGCGCTCGGCTGGCGGATGGAGCCCGCGGAGGCGTGGAAGCGCATCCTGGGGTCGGTGTCCTCCTACGCGGATCTGGAGCCCGAACTGCTGGGGCGGGTGGAGGAGCTCATCGACTTCGTGACTAACCCGGGTGACTCCGATTAGCCTCGGAGCATGAGTCAGCCCTCGGACGACGACGCGACGCGGCGTATCCCGAACTCCGACGCCCAGCCAGGTTACGGACAACCCGGTCACGGCCCGCAGGGGTACGGCCAGCCCGGCTACGGACAGCAGGCCCCGAGCCAGCCGGGCTACGGGCAGCAGGCGCCGAGCCAGCCCGGTTACGGACAGCCCGGTTACGGGCCTCAGGGCTACGGCCCGCAGGGCTACAGCCAGCCCGGCTACGGGTACGGCCAGCCGCCGAGCGCTCCGGCCGGATACCAGCAGGGCTATCAGCAGGGCTACGAGCAGGGTCACCAGCAGCCCGGGTATCAGCAGCCCGGGTATCAGCAGCCCGGCTACCAGCAGCCCGGTTACCAGGCCGGTTATCCGCAGGCGGGCTACCCGCAGGCCGGTTACCAGGCCGCCCCGGGTTACGGCCAGCCGTACACCCCGGGCGTGTACGGCCCGCGTCCCGGCACGGACGACACCTCGATGGCGATGCTGTCGCACCTGCTGGGCATCCTGACCGGCTTCGTCGGCCCGCTGATCATGTACTTCGTGAAGAAGGACCAGTCGCCCTACGTCCGCGACCAGTCCGCCGAGGCGCTGAACTTCCAGATCACCGTCTTCATCGCCTACATGGTCAGCCTGTTCCTCACCATGGTCTTCATCGGCTTCCTGCTGATGTTCGCGGTGTGGATCTGCGCGCTGATCTTCGAGATCATGGGCGCCGTCGCGGCCAACCGGGGCGAGCGCTTCCGCTACCCGATCAACATCCGCATGGTCACCTGACCACACCCCACGCCGGGGGCCGGCGCTACGCCAGGTCGCGGATCAGCGCGTCGGCGAGCAGCCGTCCCCGCAGGGTGAGCAGCATCCGCCCGCGCTTGAACGCCTCGGTGTCGAGCAGCCCGTCGCCCAGCGCCCGCGCCACCGCCGTCCGCGCGCCGGGCGCGACGTCGGCCAGCGGATAGCCGGAGTCGAGCCGCAGTTCGAGCATCAGCCGTTCGACGCGCTGGTCGTCCGCGCTGAGCAGTTCGCGGGCGTGGGCCGGCGAGCGGCCCTCGGCCAGGCGTTGCGCGTAGGGGGCGGGGTGCTTGACGTTCCACCAGCGCGTGCCGCCCACGTGGCTGTGCGCGCCCGGCCCCACGCCCCACCAGTCGCCGCCGGTCCAGTACAGCAGGTTGTGCCGGCAGCGCCCGGCCTCCGAGGTGGCCCAGTTGGAGACCTCGTACCAGGTGAAGCCGGCCTCGCTCAGCATCCGGTCGGCGATGAGGTAGCGGTCGGCCGCGGTGTCGTCGTCGGGCATCGGCACCTCGCCGCGCCGGATGCGCGCGGCCAGCTTGGTGCCGTCCTCGATGATCAGCGCGTAGGCGGACACGTGGTCGGGCCCGGCGGCGATGGCCGCCTCCAGGGACGCCCGCCAGTCGTCGTCGCTCTCCCCCGGCGTGCTGTAGATCAGGTCCAGGTTGACGTGCTCGAACCCGGCCTTCCTGGCCTCCTGTACGGCGACGCCGGCCCTGCCGGGCGTGTGGTGGCGATCCAGGACGCGCAGCACGTGCTCGCGGGCGCTCTGCATGCCGAAGCTCATCCGGGTGAAGCCCGCCTCGCGCAGCGTCTCGAGGTAGGCCTGGTCGACCGACTCCGGGTTGGCCTCCGTGCTCACCTCGGCGCCCGGGGCGAGCCCGAACTCGGCGTCGATCGCGCCCAGGATCCGGCCGAGGTCCTCGGCGGGGAGCAGGGTGGGCGTGCCGCCGCCGAAGAACACCGTCTGGACGGGCAGGTCGGTCTCCCCCAGCACCCGGCGGGCCAGCCGTACCTCCTCGATCGCGGTGTCGGCGTAGTCGCGCTGCGAGGCGCCGGGGCCGAGCTCGGAGGCGGTGTAGGTGTTGAAGTCGCAGTACCCGCAGCGGGTCACGCAGAAGGGCACGTGGACGTAGAAGCCGAACGGCCGCTCGCCCAGGCCGGCCGCGGCGCTCGGCGGGAGCTCACCGGTCGCGGGGACCGGATCGCCGTCGGGAAGGGTGGAAGGCACGTCTCCAAGTGTGCCGCCTCCCCACCAGTGCCCCGCTCACCAGCCGCTCGAAGGCGCACTCAGGGGGAAACCCGGCGCCCGGGCGGGGACCCATTGACTGGCCGTCCCCTCCGTCCTACGATCCGCTCAACTTATAGGAAAGTTTCCTATAAGTTCGAGGAGCCGCCCTGTGAAGAAGATCGTCCTTCTGCTGGCCACCGTTCTCGGCTTATCCCTGGTCTCCGCCGTGCCCGCCGAAGCGCACCGTGACTACAAGCGTGTCGCCTATTTCATCCAATGGGGCATCTACGGCCGCAATTTCCATGTCAAGGACATGGACACCAGCGGCGCCGCCGCCAAGCTCACGCACATCAACTACGCCTTCGGCTTCGTCAACGCCGACTCCGAGTGCTACTCCGCCGACCCGTGGGCCGACTGGCAGCGCCCGGTCCCGGCCGAGCAGAGCGTGGACGGCGTCGCCGACGAGCCCGGCCAGGCGCTCAACGGCAACCTGAACCAGCTCAAGAAGCTCAAGGCCAAGCACCCCGGCCTGAAGGTGCTCATCTCGCTCGGCGGCTGGACCGGTTCCAAGCACTTCTCCGACGCCGTGCTCACCCCGGAGTCGCGGGCCAAGCTCGCCAAGTCCTGCATCGACCTGTGGCTGCGCGGCAACCTGCCCGGCACGCCCGACGGCACCGGCGCCGGCGTCTTCGACGGCATCGACCTCGACTGGGAATGGCCCGGCTCCGAGGGCGCGCCCGGCAACGTGATCCGGCCCGAGGACAAGCAGAACTTCACCGCCTTCGTCGCCGAACTCCGCTCCCAGATGCGTGCCTACTCGCGCCGCGCCCAGCTCACCGCCTTCCTCCCGGCCGCCGCGGCGAAGATCGACGCCGGCTTCGAGGTCGCCAAGGTCTTCGGGCTGCTCGACTTCGCCACGATCCAGGGCTACGACCTGCACGGAAGCTGGGACCCGATCACCGGGCACAACGGCAACCTCTTCACCGACCGGCGTGACCCCAACCCGGTGAAGTTCAGCGTCGACCAGACCGTCCGCGACTACCTCTCCCGTGGGGCTCCCGCCCGCAAGATCGTCGTCGGCGTGCCCGCCTACGGCCAGGGCTGGACCGGCGTCACCGACCCCGGCCCCCGGGGCGACGGCCTCTGGCAGCCCGCCACCGGCCCGGCCCCCGGCAAGTGGGCCGCGGGCAGCGAGGACTACAAGGACCTCGCCGCCAAGCCCGGCAAGCGCTACCGCGACGTGCGGACCGGCTCGTTGTGGCTCTACGACGGGAACGAGTTCTGGTCCTACGACGACCCGGCCTCGTTGACGCAGAAGGCGCTGTACATCCGGCTGCGGGGGCTGGGCGGGTCGATGATGTGGTCCATCGACCAGGACGACAGCACCGCCTCCCTCACCACCGCCCTCTACCGCGTCCTCCGGTAACCCTTCTCCCGCGTCCTCCGGTAACCCTTCTCCCGCGTCCTGCGGTAACCCTCTACCGCGTCCGCTGGTAGCCCCTCTGCCGCTCCGGCGGTGGACCCCGACGTTGCGCGGCGCGCCCTCTGGGTGGGCGCGCCCCGCAACCACCCGGCCCCGCCTGCCGTCCGGGCCCCCGACCCGGCAGGCGGCGGCCCCTCGTGTACGGCCGGCCGCGGCGTGGAGAGCCTGGCCCAGCCGACGGCCCCCCGGTAGGCGGGAGCCCCCGCCTGCCCGAGGGGCGGACTCTGAGCCCCGAGGTGAACCGGCCTGGCCGGAGGCGGCCCCAGCCCGCCCAGAGCGGCGGGACTCGACCCGGGCGAGACGAACCGCGGCGTACGCGGTGGTGCGGGGCCTGTGGGGTGGCCCCGGTGTCAGGAGGCGGGGGTGGGTTCGGTGGGGAGGACTCGGGCGGCGACCTTGTCCCAGTGGGGGGCGTGGCCCGGGTAGGCCAGCAGGCGGCGCATGAGCTCGGCGTCACCGTGGTAGGCACGGAAGGACTCGGCGACGGTGACACTGTTGCCGGGCCGGTGGACGATCTCAACCGTGTCGCCCACGCCGAGGTCGCCCTCCTCGATCACGCTGAGGTAGGCACCGGGCCGCCCGGCGGCGGTGAAGCGCTTGACCCACCCACGCTCGTCGAGCCAGTTGCGGAAGACCACGCACGGCACCCGCGGGGCGGTCACCTCGACGACGGCGGTGCCGATCCGCCAGCGCTCGCCGAGCATGGCGCCGTTGACGTCGAGGCCGGCCGTGGTGAGGTTCTCGCCGAACTGGCCGTCCCGCAGAGTGCGCGCCATCTCGCCCTCCCACCAGTCGTAGTCCTCCCGCGCGTAGGCGTAGACGGCCTGGGTCGGCTTGCCGTGGTTGGCGAGGTCGGCCCGCTCGTCCCCGGCCAGCCCGCCGGTGCGGACGGCGACGCGGCCCTCGACCGGGCGCTTGTCGATGGCCGTGCGCTTGAGGTTGCCCGCCCACTCCGCGTCCACTGCTGACCCGACATTTACTGAAATAAGCCGCATGTTTGCAGACGCTAGCCGAACCTGCCGTTGAGCTGCGACTCAGATTCCAGCTCGGCCAGTTGTAAGACCGCTTCCAGGGCTTCACGGCGAGCTTCCTCGGGACTCGCCCCGGCGCGGGCGAAACAGTCGGCGGCCACTTCCAGGACCACTTGCAGCACGGCCGACTCGGGGTAGGGCACGTTGATCAGAACCGTGCCGTCGGCCGCCACCTCGGCCGGGGTCACGTGCGCCCGCAGGATGCGCCTCGTCTCCTCGGCCATGGCGACCCCCAGGATGGCGGCCCGCTCGAACCGCTCCGCGGCGACACTCATGCCACACCACTCCCACCTGTCTCGCACATCAGTTCGACTGTGGTGATGGTAGAGATCGGCACCGACATTTCCCGGCGCCTGCCGTACCGAAAGAAAAGGACCCCCCTGAAGAGGAGGGTCCTGCAACGCGGACGGAGCTACTTCTTGGACTTGTCCCCGGAGGGGGCCTCGGTGGAGAGGGCGGCGACGAAGGCCTCCTGGGGGACCTCGACGCGGCCGACCATCTTCATCCGCTTCTTGCCCTCCTTCTGCTTCTCCAGCAGCTTGCGCTTACGGGTGATGTCACCGCCGTAGCACTTGGCGAGGACGTCCTTGCGGATCGCGCGGATGTTCTCGCGGGCGATGACGCGGGCGCCGATGGCCGCCTGGATGGGCACCTCGTACTGCTGCCGCGGAATGAGGTCCTTGAGCTTCTTGGCCATCTCGACGCCGTAGGCGTAGGCCTTGTCCTTGTGCACGATGGCGGAGAAGGCGTCGACCGCCTCGCCCTGCAGCAGGATGTCCACCTTGACCAGGTCGGAGGCCTGCTCGCCGGCGGGCTCGTAGTCGAGCGAGGCGTACCCGCGGGTGCGCGACTTGAGCTGGTCGAAGAAGTCGAAGATGATCTCGCCGAGCGGCAGGGTGTAGCGGATCTCGACCCGGTCCTCGGACAGGTAGTCCATGCCCTGCAGCGCGCCGCGGCGGCCCTGGCAGATCTCCATGATCGCGCCGATGAACTCGGCCGGCGCGAGGATGGTGGACTTGGTGACCGGCTCGTAGACCTCGGCGATCTTGCCGCCGGTGGGGAACTCGGACGGGTTGGTGACGGTCAGCTCCTTGCCGTCCTCCATGACCACCCGGTAGACCACGTTGGGCGCGGTCGAGATGAGCGACAGGCCGAACTCGCGCTCGAGCCGCTCGCGCACGATCTCCATGTGCAGCAGCCCGAGGAAGCCGACGCGGAAGCCGAAGCCGAGCGCGGCGGAGGTCTCCGGCTCGTAGACGAGGGCGGCGTCGTTGAGCTGGAGCTTGTCGAGGGCCTCGCGCAGCTCGGGGTACTCGTCGCCGTCGATCGGGTAGAGGCCGGAGAAGACCATCGGCTTGGGGTGCTCGTAGCCGGCGAGCATCTCGGTGGCGCCGCGCACGGCCGAGGTGACGGTGTCACCGACCCGCGACTGGCGCACGTCCTTCACTCCGGTGATGAGGTAGCCCACCTCGCCGACGCCGAGCCCGCGGTCGGAGATCTTCGGCTCGGGCGAGATGACGCCGATCTCGAGGGTCTCGTGCTGCGCCTGCGTGGACATCATCAGGATGCGCTCACGCTTGGACAGGTGGCCGTCCATGACCCGGACGTAGGTGACGACGCCGCGGTAGGTGTCGTAGACGGAGTCGAAGATCAGCGCACGGGCGGCCGCGTCGGCGTCGCCGACCGGCGCGGGGACCGTGGCGACGACGTGGTCGAGCAGCTCGCGCACGCCCACGCCGGTCTTGCCGGAGACCCGCAGCACGTCGCCGGGGTCGCAGCCGATCAGGCCGGCGATCTCGTCGGCGAACTTCTCCGGCTGCGCCGCGGGCAGGTCGATCTTGTTGAGCACCGGGATGATGTGCAGGTCGTTGTTCATCGCCAGGTACAGGTTGGCCAGCGTCTGCGCCTCGATGCCCTGGGCGGCGTCGACCAGCAGGATCGCGCCCTCGCACGCCTGGAGCGAGCGGGAGACCTCGTAGGTGAAGTCGACGTGGCCCGGCGTGTCGATCATGTTGAGCACGTGCCCGTCCCACGGCAGGCGGACCGCCTGGGACTTGATGGTGATGCCGCGCTCGCGCTCGATGTCCATCCGGTCCAGGTACTGAGCGCGCATGGAGCGGTCGTCGACCACGCCGGTGATCTGCAGCATCCGGTCGGCAAGGGTCGACTTGCCGTGGTCGATGTGCGCGATGATGCAGAAGTTGCGAATCAACGCGGGGTCAGTCTGGCCAGGCTGAATGCGCACCGGGGTCCGTTTCGACAGGGTTGAGCTCAACGTCAAATCCATGGTGACATGTCCGAATGGCTTCCCGGACCGTCCTCCGCTCCGGCCTGCGCCTCCTGGCGCTCGCCGTAGCGCTCGTGGTGTTGCTGGCCGGGCTCGTCGCCGGCGCTCACCGTGTCAAGTTTACCGGCGACCCGGAGGCGTGGGCGAAGAGCACCGGGAATGACGCGCTGTGGATGGGTCACATGTGGGTGGACGGGCGGCGCAAGCAGGGTGACCTTCGCCACCTCGCCGGGCGGCTCCGCCGTACCGGGATCAAGGATTTGTACGTGCACACCGGGCCTTTCTCCCCGGACGGCACGCTGGATCCGGCCCTGTACCCGGGCGCCGGGAATCTCGTGCGATGGGTGCGGGAGGAGCTGCCCGGCGTCCGCGTCTCGGCCTGGCTGGGCCAGAAGGTCGACGGCGTGCTCGACCTGGACGACGTCAAGACCCGGCAGAACATCCTGGCCTCGGTCGCGACCGCGCTGAAGGCCGGCTTCGACGGCGTCCACTACAACTTCGAGCCGATCGGCGACGGCGACACCGCCTTCCTCGACCTGCTCGACCGCACCCGCCCGCTGACGAAGCTGATCTCCACCTCCACCCCGCAGATCGAGCCGTACCCCGGCATGCGCCTGGCCGCCCGGGTGGCGGCGACCCACGACAAGTACTGGTCGCAGGGCTATTTTCGCGACGTCGCCGCCCGCGCCGACCAGGTCGCGGTCATGACCTACGACGCCTTCCTGCCCGCGACCGCCCTGTACGGCGGGCATGTCGTCCGCCAGACGGAGCTCGCCCTCGACCTCGTCCCCAAGGACAGACTGGTGCTCATCGGCGCCCCCGCCTACCACGACCACGGCGTCTCCTGGGCCGACGAGGCCGAGAGCGTGGCGGCCGCCGCGCAGGGCACCCGCCTGGCCCTGACCTCGTACGGCAGGCGGGAACGGGTGGGTCTGGCCCTCTACGTGGACTTCGCGGCCACGGAACAGGACTGGCGCGAGTACACTGAGAGCTGGTTCCAGCCGGGTCGTTGATTTGAGCGACGCCCTGGCTTATTGGTAACCTGAACAACTGCGTGTGGCGCGCCCTCTCACCGAGCCCGCGCGTCCCATCCAATCTCAGACCTTCACCGAGGCTTCTTCGTGGCGAACATCAAGTCCCAGATCAAGCGCAACAAGCAGAACGAAAAGGCGCGCCTGCGCAACAAGGCCGTCAAGTCTTCCCTGAAGACCGCGGTGCGCAAGTTCCGCGAGGCTGCCGAGAGCGGCGACGCCGCCGCGGCGCTCGAGGCGCAGCGCGCCGCCTCCCGCCAGCTCGACAAGGCTGTCAGCAAGGGCGTCATTCACAAGAACCAGGCCGCCAACCGCAAGTCGGCGATCGCCAAGCAGGCCGCCGAGCTGGCCGCCGCCAAGTAACGCTCGCCGAGCGCCGCACCCCCGGGACGGGGTGCGGCGTTTTCGCGTGTCCGGAGCCCGGCGCATCGATACTTCGTGGCAAAGAGCATGAAGATGTGGATGACGTCGCGGTTGTGTCACAGTTCCGATATCACGCAGGCATCGCCGCAGCGTATCGGCTACGCAACCGTTGAGAAGATCACCTTGCTCCCCCCCGTCAACCGTCTGACAGAGTGCCTTCAAGACGGGACAAAGGGGGGCTCATGCGGGGGCGGGTGCCGCTGGTGATCAAGCGCGCGTTCAGCGAGCCGCTGCTCCTGCTCGCCGCGCTGGGCTCGATCCTGCTGGCCACCACCACGCTGGTCTCGCTGACCATGTACGCCTCGACGATCGCCGAGGTCGGCGTCCGCCGCACGATGGAGACCGCGAGCTTCCGCACGCTGTCGGCCACCGTCTCGACGCCGGTCACCGGCAAGACCTTCGCCGAGCTCGACCGCATCGTCCGGGCGCAGTTCGCCGAGACCTATCCGGGCGTACCGGTCGCGATCACCACGAGCATGCGCTCCGACTCCTATGTCCGTCCCGGCCAGGAACGCCTGGAGCACCCCGAACTGCTCCGGTTCGGCAGCCACGACGACCTGCAACGCCAGGCGAAGCTCATCGAGGGCGCCTGGCCGGGCCACGGGGGCCGGGTCATCGAGGCCGTCCTGTCCACCACGGCCGCGAACACCCTCGGCCTCAAGCCGGGCGACGAGTTCGACACCGCCGCCCGGCTCGACGGCAAGCGGGTCCGCGTCAAGATCACCGGCCTGTTCCAGCTCAACGACCCCTTCGGCGACCAGTGGAGCGGCGAGCCGCTGCTCAGCCGCGGCGCGGAGACCGGCGACTTCACCACCTACGGCCCGCTCATGGTCTCCGGCGAGACCTTCCTCGCGCGCCTGGCGTCCACGGTCAACTCCACCTGGACCGCCCTGCCGGACCTGACCCGCATCTCGCCCGATCAGCTCCAGCCGCTGGCCGCCAGCGTGACCACGCTGCGCGAGGACCTACAGCAGGCGGGCTGCCGCTCCTGCGCCGCCGCCAGCCGGCTGCCCGAGATGCTCACCCAGCTCGGCACCGCCTCCCTGGTCGCCCGCTCGACCATGCTCATCCCGGTGCTGCAACTGCTCCTGCTGTCGGCCTACGCGCTGATGCTCACCGCCCGGCTGCTGGCCGACCACCGCCGGATGGAGGTGGCCCTGCTGCGCTCGCGCGGCGCCGGCACCTTCCGGCTCGCGGGACTGGCCGGCGGCGAGGCGCTGCTGGTCGCCCTGCCGTGCGCGCTCGTCGCGCCGTTCCTCGCCTCGCCGCTGTTGTCGCTGGTCAACTCGCTGCCGTGGATCAAGTCCAGTGGGGTGCGGCTCGCCCTCACCCCCGACCTCGGCACCTTCCTCATCGCCCTGTCGGTCGCGCTGCTGTCGGCGGTGCTCCTGGCGCTTCCCGCCCTCGCCGGTGCTCGCCGTACCTATGTGGAGGAGCAGTCGTCGCGGGGCCGCGGCGGCGCGCGCGGCCTGATCCAGCGCGCGGGCGCCGACCTGGCGCTGCTGGTCGTGGCCGCGCTGGCGATCTGGCAGCTCCAGCACTACGGCGCCCCGGTCACCACGACGGCGGCGGGCGGCCTCGGCATCGACCCGCTGATCATCTCCGGCCCGGCGCTGGCGCTGCTCACCGGCGGCATGCTGGGCCTGCGCCTGGTCCCCCGGGTGTCGAAGATCGCCGAACGGATCACCTCGAAGCGGCCCAGCCTCGCCCCCGCGCTCGGCGCCTGGCAGGTGGCGCGCCGCCCGCTGCGCTACGCCGGGCCCGCCCTGCTGCTCACCATGGCCATCGCGATCGGCATCGTCTCGCTGGCCACCGCGGCGACCTGGCGGTCCTCGCAGGTGGACCAGGCCGTGCACCTGGCCGGGAGCGACCTGCGGCTGTCCGGCCCGGCCGACGGCCCCGAGCTGGGCGCGTTCGGCCGGGGCACCGCCTTCGCCGCCCTGCCGGGCGTCACCGAGCTCGCGCCGGTGCTGCGGCAGGAGGTCGAGTTCGGGGCCACCACCAGCGTGCTGCTCGCGACCGACTCGGCCAAGCTCGGCCGGCTCCTGCACCTGCGCGCCGATCTGTCCGACCAGAACCCCGCCGAGCTGGGCCGGGCGCTGGCGGTCCAGACGCCGGCCGGCCTGGAGCTCCCGGGCACGCCCGCCAAGCTCGTCTTCGACCTCAAGGTCAACACCCCGTACGTGGGCAGCTCGCCGGTGCGGGCCGTGCTCTCCGACAAGTTCGGCGTCTGGCGGGACGTGCCGCTGACGGGCATCCGCCCCGGCGCCAACCGGGTCGAGATCGACCTGCGGGCCATGGCCGGACGCTCGGGCGAGCTCACCTACCCGCTGCGCCTGCGCAGCCTCGTCGGCACCAACACCAACGGCGGGATGGTCCCGATCAAGGTCGAGCGGATCACCGCCGACGGCCGGGAGCTGTCCTGGAAGCCGCAGCTCGAGCTCGTCGACACCTCGACGCCCGGCCAGCCGCCCACCGTCTACCTCCCCGACGGCCCGCCGCAGCAGGCCAAGCCGCTGCCGGTCGTGCTGACCGCGAGCCTCGCCGCCGAGCTCAAGGTGCGGGCGGGCGCGACCACCAAGGTCACCTTCGAGCGCCGGCCCATCGACGTCACCGTCGTCGGCGTGGTCGAGCGCATGCCCACCACCACGCCCGAGCGGCACGCGCTGCTGGTCGACTGGACCGCCCTGCAGTACCGGGGGCTGGTCCAGGGCGACCTGGCGCGCCCGGCGACGGAGTGGTGGCTGGCCGCGCCGGACACGGCGCCGGCCGCCGGGGCCCTGCGCACGCAGCCCGCCTGGAGCGTCACGACCGTCGACCGCCAGGCCCTGATCGCGCAGTTCCGCGACGACCCGCTGGCCAGCGGCCTGCAGGGCGCGCTCATCCTCGGCTTCGCGGCCGCGCTCGTCTTCGCCGCGCTCGGCTTCCTGGTGAACGCGAGCGTCGCGGCCCGCGAGCGGATGAGCGAGTTCACCATCCTGCGGGCGCTCGGCGTCAGCTTCCGGCAGATCTTCGGGCTGCTCGCCGTCGAGCAGGCCTTCGTCATCGGCCTGTCGATCATCGCCGGTACGGCTCTCGCCCTGGTGGTGGGCTCGCTGGTGGTGCCGCACATCGTACTCACCGGGCAGGCTTCTGCGGTCACGCCCGCGGTGCTGCTCGACATCCCGTGGCCGGCGACGGCGGCGATGCTCGTGGCCGTGACCGTGATCTTGTTCGCCATCGTCGCCCTCCTGGCCCGCAGCATGCGCAAGCAGGGGCTGGGCCGGGTGCTGCGCATCGGGGAGGACCAGTGAAGGCGCTGCTGCTGGCCAGGGTGAACGCCGGGGCGGTAGCCGTACTGGCCGTGCTCACCCTGAGCGCCTGCCTGCTGGTCGGCGGGCTGCCCCGCGCGATGCAGGCCTCCTTCGACGACGCGCTGCGCAAGGACCTGCGCGCGGCCGGCGCCGACCAGATCGACCTCACCGTGCGCTACGAGCCGCGCGGCGGCGACTCCGGCATCAGCAGCCATGAGCAGTTCACGCAGTTCGACAAGGCCTTCCGCGACGAACTGCCGCCGGCTCTCAGCCGGATCGTCACCCCGCCGGGCGCGGGGACCTCGCACCTGAGCCTGAAGAGCGTCAACACCCCGATGGTCGGCACCACGACCAAGTTCCTCAACGTCGGCTGGCTCTCCAACGGCGACCGGCAGGTCACCTGGGTGGAGGGCCGCGCGCCCGCCGCCACTAAGGACAACGTCATGGAGATCGGCGTCGCCCGCACCGCCGTGGGCGGGCAGATGGGTTTCGCCCTCGGCGCGACGTACCGCATCGGCGCGACCGACCCCACCACCGTCAAGGTCGTCGGCGTCTTCGAGCCCAAGCGCGCCGAAGATCCCTACTGGCGGCACAACCAGGAGTTCCTGCAGATCAACGAGGTCGTCCGCCCCGGCGCGGCGGACGCCGACCTCTACTACACCGCGCTGATCGACGCCAGCAGCCTGCCCGCCCTCCAGGACAGCGACCGGCGCGTCGTCTACGCCTGGATCATGGGGGTCGAACCCGGCCAGGTCGGCACCCAGGGCTTCGACGGCCTGCTCGACGCCATGGACGACTTCACCCGCGAGCTCGGCCTGATCTCGCCCAGCTTCAGCCCCTACGTCCTGGACACCCGGCTGAAGGCCGTCCTGGAATCCTTCATGGACGAGCTGGCCACCGCGCAGACCATCCTGTACCTGCTGCTGGGCGGCCTGCTCGTGGTCGCGCTCGGCGTCGCGGCGCTGGCCACCCAGCTCGTCACCGAGCGCCTCGACCCGACCCTGTCGCTCATGCGCGCCCGCGGCGGCTCCCTGGCCCGCATCACCTGGACCGGCACCTCCGTCATCGCCCTCGCCACCCTCCCGGCCGCCCTGATCGGCTACGGCCTGTCCTACCTCGTCCCCGGCGGCACCACGCCGATCGTGCACCTCGCCCCGGCCCTGGTGCCGCTGACCGCCCTGGCCTTCGCCGCGGTACGGCAGGCGAACGCCCACCGCTCGCCCCTGAACGAACGGCGCGGCGACGTGGCCTCGCCTAGGCCCTCGGCGCGGCGGGTGACGCTGGAGATCCTGGTGATCGGTCTGGCCCTCGGCGGGGCGTACATGGTGCGCTCGCGCGGCCTCGCCACCGACGTGGCCACCCAGGGCCAGGACCCGTTCCTGCTGCTCGTCCCGGTCGCGCTGACGCTGGCCGCGGCGCTGATCACGTTGCGCTGCTACCCCTACCCGTTGCGCCTGGTCGTCCGGCTCGCCTCGCGCGGGCGGCCTGCCGTACCGTTCTTGGGGCTGACGCGGGCCGCCCGCGCCCGGTCCTTCAGCACGCTGCCCGTGCTGATCCTGCTGCCGGCGCTCGCCGTCGCGGTCTTCGCCTCGGTGATCTCCACCGGCCTGACCCGCACCCAGACCCTCGCCGCCTGGCAGGCCGCCGGCGCGCCCATCACCATGCGCACCGACCTGGAGTACGACGCGGCCGCGATCGAGCGGATCAAGCAGGTCCCCGGCGTCGAGACGGTCGTGCCCGCCCAGACCGGCCGGGTCCAGCTCGGCATCGGCACCCAGAAGCTGGAGATCATCGCGATCGACCTGGCCGCCTACCGCGACCTGGCCAAGGACAGCCCGCTCGACCTGCCCGCGCCGCCCACCGGCGACGGCATCCCCGCCCTGGTCTCCCCCGACCTGCGCGACCGCCCCAAACTGGACATCGGCTGGCAGAGCCGGATGACCCTCACCCCCAAGGGCGAGATCGCCTCCGTGCCCGGCTTCTTCCACGGCTCGATGTTCGCGCTGGTGCCCTTCGACGCCAACGAGCGCGCCGGCACCCGCACCGCGGTCAACGCCCTGCTGATCAAGGGCGACGCGGACGTGGCCGCCCTCACCGCCGCGGCCAAGGTGGACAGCCGCGTCACCACCTACGCCCAGCGCCACGCCGCGATCGTCGAGGACCCGCTGACGGAGATGATCCAGCTCGCCCTGCTCGTCGTCACGCTGGCGCTGGCCGCCTACGCCATCGTCGCCGTGATCGTCTCCCTGGTGATCAGCGCCGCCGACCGGGCCGCGGCCCTGTCGTTCCTGCGTACCCTGGGACTGTCCACCGGGCAGGCGCAACGGCTCACCGTGCTGGAGGTCTCCCCCCTGATCGTCATCACCGCGCTGGTCGGCCTCGGGCTGGGACTCGGCCTGCCCGCCGCGCTCGGGCCGGGCATCGACCTGTCCTCCTACGCGGGCGACCTGGCCGTCGACCCGACCGACCCCGACCTGCTCACGCCGATCCTGCTCGGCGTGGGGCTCACCGTGGTCGCCATCCTGGGAGCCCTCGTGCACACCACCATCACGCGCCGCCGTACGCTCGGCTCGGTCCTACGAGTGGGGGACTAAGTGGAACAGACACTCTCGGAGCTGGAGAACCAGGCCTCCCAGGAGAAGGCCGCCTTCGGCGGCGACGCGCACATCGTCTGCGACAACCTGGTGCGCATCTACAAGACCGAAGGCGTCGAGGTCGTCGCCCTCCAGGGCCTCGACCTGCTGATCGACAAGGGCGAGCTGGTCGCCATCGTCGGCGCCTCGGGCTCCGGCAAGTCGACGCTGCTCAACGTGCTGTCCGGGCTGGACGTGCCGACCGCCGGTCTGGCCCGGGTGGCAGGCATCGACCTGCTCGCCATGACCGCCCGCGACCGGCTCCGCTACCGCCGCGACGTGGTCGGCTTCATCTGGCAGCAGACCGCGCGCAACCTCCTGCCCTACCTCACCGCGCGCGAGAACGTCGAGCTGCCGCTGCGCCTGGCCGGCAAGCGCGGACGCGCCCAGCGCTCGCGCAGCCTGCTCGACCTGCTCGGCGTCGACTACTGCGCCGACCGCAAACCCGCCGAGATGTCCGGCGGCGAACAGCAGCGCGTGGCCATCGCCGTCGCCCTCGCCAACTCCCCCCAGCTCATCCTCGCCGACGAGCCCACCGGCGAGCTCGACAGCGAGACCTCCGGGCTGGTCTTCGAGGCGCTCCGCACCGCCAACAAGGAACTCGGCGTCACCGTCGTCATCGTCACCCACGACTCCCTCGTCTCCGAACAGGTCGGGCGGACCATCGGCATCCGCGACGGCCGCACCTCCAGCGAGACCCTGCGCCGCGACGGCGAACACGCCCAGGAGTACGCCGTCCTCGACCGCGTCGGCCGGCTCCAGCTCCCCCGCGACTTCACCAACGCGCTCAACATGGAGCGCCGCGTCCGCCTCGAACTCGAGTCCGACCACATCGGCGTCTGGCCGTCGAGCCCCAAGGAGGAAACCGGTGAGTGAGCCCCTGGTCGTGGTCGAAGGGCTGCGCAAGGTCTACCGCAGCGGGCCCAAGGAGGTCGTCGCCCTCCAGGACGTCACCTTCAGCGCCTACCCCGGCGAACTCGTCGCCATCCGCGGCCGCTCCGGGTCCGGCAAGACCACCCTCCTCAACCAGATCGGCGGCCTCGACCGGCCCGACGCCGGACGCGTCGTCGTCGCCGGCCAGGACGTCACCAGCCTGGGCGAGGACGCCCTGCTCGCGCTGCGCCGCGACATGCTCGGGTTCGTCTTCCAGTCCTTCGGGCTGATCCCGGTGCTCTCGGCCGCCGAGAACGTCGGCGTGCCCATGCGGCTCGTCCGCATGCCCGCCGACGAGCGGGACAAGCGGGTGCGGATGCTCCTGTCCCTCGTCGGGCTGGAGCAGCACGTCAACCAGCGTCCCTACGAGCTGTCCGGCGGCCAGCGGCAGCGGGTGGCCATCGCCCGCTCCCTGGCCAACCGGCCCCGCCTGCTCATCGCCGACGAGCCCACCGGGCAGCTCGACTCGCAGACCGGGCGGCAGATCATGCAGCTCCTGCGGGCCCTCGTCCGTAGCGAGGGCGTCACCGCCCTTGTCGCCACCCACGACCCCAGCCTCATCACCTTGGCCGACCGCGTCCTCGAGATCAGCGACGGCATCCTTCACGAGGCGGCCCTCCAGGGGTCATAGCCCTTTCCTTGGGGTACGGCAGGCGGCGCGTGCCTTGCACCCAGCGGCCGGACCCCACCCCGTCCTCCCCAACCGGGGCGGGGCACTACCCAGGGGTACGGCAGGCATCCCGGCGGCGGCGCCTGGCTTGGTGACGGAGGCCAGGCACCATCCAGATCTCCCCAACCAGGGCTGGACCCACCCGCCCCATCCCTCCCCCGCCGGCCATCTGAACGGACTGGGCCTGAGCCGGCTACGGCCGACCTCACCGACTCGCCCACTCACCTCAGGCCGGGGCCATCACCCGTCCCGATCAACCACCCACCGCGAGCCGGCCGTCGCCAACCATTCCGACCGACCACCCACCGCAGGCCGAACGTCACCACCCACTCCGACCGACCACCCACCGCAGGCCGAACGTCACCACCCACTCCGACCGACCACCTACCGCAGGCCGAACGTCACCGACCATTCCGATTGGCCACGATCTGCTGGATGGCGTGCTCCAGCGCATACCCCGTGTCCGCGCCCCCGCCCTTGACCTGCTCATCAGCATGGGCAACCGCCTGGATGGCCCGGGCCAGCCCCTGCGGCCCCCACCCCCGAAGCTGCCCCCGCACCCGATCCACCTGCCACGGCGGCATCCCAAGCTGCGCAGCCACCTGCGGCCCCCGAGCGTTCCGCGGCGCACTCTGCACCTTAGCCAGCCCCCGCAACCCCCGAGCCAACGCACTCACCAGCAGAACCGGCGCCACCCCACTGCCGACAGCCCACCGAACCTGCTCCAGCGCCTCCGCCAGCCGCCCCTCGACCGCCGAGTCCGCCACGTTGAACCCGGTCACCTCGGCCCGCCCCCGGTAGTACCGCTCAACCGCCGCCAGGCTGATCGCCTTCTCCTGCGTGTCGAACATCAACTGGCTGCACGCCGCCGCGAGACTCCGCAGATCGTTCCCGACCGCCTCCAGCAGCGCCTGCGCCGCATCAGCCGAGATCGTTCGCCCCGCCCCCTTGATCTCCCCCCGGATGAACTCCAGCCGCTCACCCGGCTTCGTCACCTTCGCGACGGTGTGCAGCTGCGCCCCAGCCTTCTTCACCCCGTCGACCAGCGCCTTCCCCTTCACCCCACCGGGATGCACCAGCACCAGCGTCGTGTCCTCGGCCGGATTCTTGGCATACGCCAGGATCTCCGCGACCACGTCCTTGGACAGGTCTTGCGCCTGCCGAACCACGACCACCGACCGGTCCCCGAACAGCGACGGCGAGGTCAACCGGGTCAATTCCCCCGTCTCGACCTTCCCCCCCAGCAGATCGTGCACCTCCGCCGTAGGATCGCCCCCCCGCGCCGCCCCCACCACCGCGGCCACCGCCCGATCCACGAGCAGCTCCTCCTCGCCGACGATCAGGGTCACGGGTGCGGGCGAAGTCTGGGCCATGCCGTGCAGCATGCCACGTCCCACCGGCAAGCCGGTACTCAACGCCCCCGATCCCCGACCCACCCTTCATCCCATCCACCTCCCCCTATCCACCCGCCCCTATCCACCCGCCCCTATCCGCCCGCCCCTATCCGCCCGGTTCGCTCCACCTCGGTCCGCCCACGCCCCGGCCCCACGCCCCGCCCTCTGCCCGGCCCTCTGCCCCGCCCTCTGCCCGGCCCTCTGCCCGGCCCTCTGCCCCGCCCCACCCCGGTCCCACGCCCCGGTCCCACGCCCCGGTCCTACGCCCGGCCCTATCCGCCCGCCCCTACCCACCCGCCCTTATCCGCCCCACCCCGGTCCGCCCACGCCCCGGCCCCACGGCCCTGCCCCACGGCCAGCCCTCTGCCCTAGCCCCACGCCCCGGTCCCCTGCGCCGCTCCCTCCCGCTGTCCCCTGCGCCGCTCCTCCCGTTGTCCCCCGCACCCCTCCCCTTCGCCATCCGCCCACGACTGGCCCTCGCCGTGTGCCCGCGTCTTGCCGAGCTCACCGCATCCCCCAACCCGCAGCTCGCCACCCGCTTGCCCGATCAAGGACCTCCCCCGGCATGCGAATGCCCAGCAGCCCCCTCTGCGAGCCCAGCCGTCCGTCTGGACGACGAACCCGCCGCCTCTTCCGCCCGCTTCGCTCCCCGGACGATGGCCAGCTTCCCGTCCCGCTCCACAACCGCCAGCGCCCCCATCTGGTCAGTACGAAAGACCCGCGCCCCCACCCCGGCCAAGGCAGCGAGCGCCCCAGGAGCCGGATGCCCATAGTCATTGCCCCGCCCCACACTGATCAACGCCGCCCGAGCCCCCACCGCACCGAGGAACCCGGGATCCTGCCGAGCCGAACCATGATGCGGAACCTTGAGAATGTCCGCCTGAGGCACGCCCTGCCGTACCAACTGCACCTGGGCCTCGGTCTCGATGTCCCCACTCAGCAACGCCGACCCCACAGCCCAGCGCACGTGCAGCACCACGCTCGCGTTGTTCAGCACGCTCCCCTCCCCCGGACCAACGAACTCCTCGCTCTCGTGCGGCGCCAGCACGGTCACCTCCGAGGGACCGAACGTCCACCTCGCACCGGGTTGAGCCGATAGGGCGACCGGTCGAGGCGCGTCCCGTGACGACGGCTTGAGCTCAGCTCCATGTGCACCGCTGACCAACAAGGCGCCTACCCGGCGATGCCGGAGCACCCCCGCCAACCCACCGATGTGGTCAGCGTGCGGATGAGTCAGCACGATCAAGGGGATCTCCCGGATGCCGAGATCGCGCAGGCACCGATCCATGCGCACCGGATCCGGGCCGGTGTCGACGACCACCCCTCTCCCCTGGCCCGCCGCGATCACCAGCCCATCCCCCTGCCCGACATCGCACATCACCATCAGCCACCTGTCGGGCGGCCAGGGAGCAATCACGGGTGGTACGGCAAGCACCGCCGCGAGCACGGCACCCATGACCACGACCAGCGCCTTCCTCCACCGCCGCCACAGAGGCACGGCCACCGCGCACACTACCGCGAGCAGGAGGAGGCCACCGATTCCCGCCGGCCAGGGGATGTTCGTGAGCGGTGCCTGAGCCGCCCATCCGGCTACCGCGATGATCCAGCCCACCGCATAGCCAGCAGGGATGACGAGCCATTGCGCCACCTCCGGCGACACCGGCGCGACCACCGCCGCCGCGAACCCCAGAACCGTGGCCGGCGCGACTGCCGGACCTGCCAGGAGGTTGGCAGGGATGGCGATCAGGGTGAGCTGCCCAGCCATCAAGATCAGGACCGGCGTCACCGCCGCTTGGGCAGCGACCGGAACCGCCACCGCTTCCGACACCCACCTCGGCAGCCGCACCCGCCACCACCTGGGCTTCTCCCACCTACGGAACTCCGGCCCGGACCGGCCCAGCCGGTCGTACTCCGGCCGGGCTTGGCCCAGCCTGCCGAACTCCGACCGGGCCTGGCCCAGCCTGCCGAACTCCCGCCGGGCCTGGCCCAGGTTGCCGGACTCCTGCCTGCCGTACTCCTGTCTGCCGTGCTCCTGCCTGCTGTACTCCCGCGGGTACCGGTCCGGCCATGGCTGCTCAGCTCCGAGCGGACCCGGCACACACTGATCCAGCGTGAGCGACCTTGGGTCGGCCGCTTTCGCCCCGAACGAGCCACGCTTGCGCTGGTCCAGCGTGAGCAGGTCCGACCCAGGCGCATCTTGCGCCCCTTCTTGTCTGGGGTTGGACAGGCGATCTCGGAGGCGAGGTGCCAGGAGGAGGATGCCTGCCGTCGCGCAGACGGAGAGGGCAAAGCCGTACGAGCGGGCGAGAGCCGGTTCGAAGAGGATCAGGATGACCACCGACGCCGAGAGGGCGGTGATGCCGTCCTTTGTGCGGCCGGTGCCCAGGGCTATGACGGCGACCAGGCCCATGACAAGGGCGCGGAGGACGCTCGGGGACGGCCGGGCGACGACAGCGAAGGCGATCATGGCGGCGGCGGCCAGGACGGCGCGCGCTGGGAGGGAGAGGCCGGCGACGCGGCCGAGGACCAGGACCGCACCGGAGACGATGGCGAGGTTGGCTCCTGACACGGCCAGAAGATGGGTGAGGCCTGCGTCGCGGAAGTCGGCGGCGACTTGGGGGTCCATGCGGGAGACGTCGCCGACCACCAGCCCGGGGAGGAGCCCGCGCTGGTCCGGTGGGAGTACGTCGGCGGCGTTGCGGAGGCCCTTTCGCAGGTCGCCGGCGAGGCGGTGGATCCAGGACGGGGGTGACAGGACGCGGGGCTCGGTTCGGGCGAGCAGGGTTGCGGCCGTGAGTTGGCTGGGATCGGCTGGGGCCAGGCGGGCGGTCACCTCGATGCGCTGGCTGGGGAGCAGAGTGCGCCAGCCCGGGCCGAAGGCGTAGAGGCGGACGGGGATGTCCATGGCCAGGCGGTGGGAGCCGGTGATGAGGGTGCGGAGGTTGGCTGTGACGACGATCTGGTCTCGGTGGAAGTAGCTGCCGGGGCGGGGGGAGCGGATCTTCGGGTCGTCGGTCAGGACCAGCTGGGCGGTGATCGTCGCGCCGCGTTTGGTCAGGGCTGGGAGGGGGCCTGAGGAGATGGACAGGAGGTTCAGGGCGACGACTGTGGAGGTGGCTGCTACTGCGGCCAGGGTGGTGAGGATTGTGAGGTTGGAAGGGGCACGACGGGCTGCACGATGGTCGGTTGTGGGGTGACCTGGTTCGGGACGACCTGGTTCAGGGTGGCCAGGCACGGAGTAGCCAGCCGCGGAGCCGCGGGCCAGCAGAAGGCGGGACGCTGAGCGGCGGGTTGTGGGGCGGCGGTGGAGGGTTAGGGCGGCTAGGACGCAGGCGGCGGTGACGAGGAAGCCGGTCAGGGGTGGGCAGCCGAGGAGGATCAGGGCACTGGACCAGGCGCCCAGGGCGGGGAGCACCAGGGTCCAATTCTGCGCCGCGGTCCAGCCGTGCGCCTGGGTCCGAACGTGGGGCCGGGCGTGGAGCTGTGCGTGAGTTTGGGGCCGGGCGTGGAGCTGTGCGTGGGTTTGGGTCCGGGCGGGGGCCTGTGCATCGGATTGGGGCTGGGTGCGGGCGGGGGTGGCGGTGGGGGGTGGGGGGTTGGGCATGTCAGATCTGCACCTTGTCCTTGAGCTCGGCGTACGTTCGGGGGCCGATGCCGCTGACCTCGCGGAGTTGGTCGACTGACTGGAAGCCGCCGTGGGTGTCGCGGAAGGTGATGATGCGCTGGGCCAGGACCTCGCCTACTCCGGGGAGTTGTTCGAGTTGGTCGGGGGTGGCGGTGTTGATGTTCACGAGGGCGGTCGTTGCGGGGGCGGCTGCGGGGGGCGGGGTGTTGGGGGCGGCGGGGGTGCCTATGGCTATTTGTTCGCCGTCGGTCAGGCGGCGGGCGAGGTTGACGGTGCTGGTGTCGGCGCCTGGGCGGGGGCCGCCGGCGGATTGGAGAGCGTCGGTTACTCGGGAGCCTGCGGGGAGGGTGTAGACGCCTGGGCGGCGGACCTTGCCGGTTACGTGGACGATCAGTTCTGCGGTGGGGGTGGGGGAGGTGCGGGGGTGTTGTTGCTGGGTGGAGGGGGCTGGGTTGGGGGTGGGGACGGGAAGGGGCTCGGGGTGGGGTTGGGCGCGCCACAGCCAGAAGGCGGCGATGGCTGCGGCTACCACGCCTAGGAGGATGAGGGCTCGGGTTTGGGGGCGGGCTGGGGCTAGTTGGGTGGCCACCGTCGCGCGGAAGGCCTCGAAGGTAGGGGGCAGGTTGGGGGGCTCCAAGGTTGGGGGGTTTGGGGCGGGGTGGGGGTGCCCCGCGGCGGGGGGTGGGGGCGGCGAGGAGGGCTGCTGTTGGTAGGGGTTGAGTCTGGGCGGCTTGCTGGTCTGGGGGTGGGTGATGGGGTAGCCGAAGGTGAGGTAGTCGTCGTAGGCGGGTGAAGGTGAGGTGGGTGGCTTGGCAGTGGGGGATGGCGGGGGGCGGTCCGCCGTGGGTGGGTCGGCGTTGGGCGGCCTCGCCGGGGTGGGGGCAGGGGCGGGTCCGGCGGCGGTGGTGGTGGGGATGGCCGTGGCGGCGGTAGGGGGTGGCGGGGCGGGAGCGGGGATGGGCGTGACGGGTATGGGGGTGCCCTGAGTGGGGGTGTCCGGCGTGGGGGTGTCCGGCGTGGGGGTGGGCGTGGTGGGGCGCCGAGGCAGCCCCGTGGTGACGATCGCGTGGAGCCGCTTCTCGGCGATCAGGCGGTCCTGCTCGTCGGCGCGCACTCAGGGAGGTTAGGTGGGGCGACGGACCGGCTCGCGGGGCCGAGTGTGGTTCTGGGGATAACCGGGTGGGGAGGCTCGGGTGTGGATAAGGGGATGCGGCAGGCCGGTGCAGGCGCCAGTAGGTCCGAGGCGACAAGGTTCCGCGCTTGGCAAGCACCGGGCAGCAAGGCGCCAGAGCGGCGTCGCGGCAGCTTAGGGGTGCGTGGTGCAACGCAAGGCGCGGGCGCGCGGGAGCGCAGGGCGCAAAGGAGCGAAGGAGCGAAGGAGCGAAGGAGCCGGGGCAGTCTAGAAGCGCAGGATGAACTCGGGGTCGATCCGCAGACGGGCCCTTAAGCGGAGATGGTGACGCCGAGCATGCCGGGGCCGACGTGGGCGCCGACGACGGTGCCGACCTCGACGAGGCGGATGGTGGCGTCGGGGAGGCGGTCGGTGAGGTGGGTGGTGAGGGTGGCGGCCCGCTCCGGGGAGGCGAGGTGTTGGACGGCGACGTCCAGGGCGCCCAGGTCGGCGGCGGCCTTGGTGGCCAGTTCCTCCAGGCGGAGGAGGGCCCGGCCGGGGGTGCGGACCTTTTCCAACAGGGCGATACGGCCGGCGGTCACCTCCAGCAAAGGTTTGATCATCAGGGCGGAGCCGACGAGGGAGGCGGCGGCGCCGATACGGCCGCTGCGGCGCAGGTGGTCGAGGGTGTCGACGTAGAAGAAGGTACGGGTGGAGGTGACGCAGCGGCGGGCGGCGGCGACGACGGAGGGGAGGTCGCCGCCGGCTTGGGCGATACGGGCGGCGGCCAGGACGGGGTAGCCCAGGCCCATGGCGATGGAGCGGCTGTCGACGACCTCGACCGGGATGGGGGCCGTCCCTGCGGCGGCGGTGGCGGCGGCAGCCGTACCGGAGAGTTCGCCGGACAGGTGGATGGAGGCGACCGCGGTGAAGCCGGCGGCGGCGAGTCGGGCGTAGGTGTCGGCGAAGAGCTGGGGTGGGGGCTGGGAGGTCTTGGCCCGGCTCAGGGCGCTACGGCTGAGGTCGACGGTGCCCTCGGGGTGGGCGGCGCCGTCCACGATCACCTGCAAGGGGACGATGGTGACGCCCGCCTCAGCGGGGAGGTAAGCGGTCGAATCCGTGACGACAGCAACCGTAGGTGGCATACATCACTATTGCATGGACGGCTCGTGGCACTGGACCCCGGCGTCGGCGGCCTCTCTTTGCAGGGTCGCCTGCTGCGGTCCCGGGTCCAAAGGTACTGCGGCCGGGCTTCGACTTAAGGCCGGCACACCAAGCGAAGCCTGGGACATCAAGCGAAGCCTGGGACACCAGGCGAAGGCATGGGCTACTGCACCGGGGTGCCGCCGCGCCAGACGCGCTTGGGCTTGAGGCCGTAGGACCAGGCGAAGGCGCCCTCGTGGTCGGCGTCCCACTGGACGATGTCGGCCAGCCGCCCAGGAGCCAGGATGCCGCGGTCAGGGGCGCCGAGGACGGTGGCACCGCCCAGGGTGGCGGCCCGGAGGGCGTCGCCGACGCTCATGCCGAACATGGCCACGGCCAGCGAGATGACCAGCGGCATCGAGGTGATGCCGCAGTGGCCGGGGTTGTGGTCGCTGCCGAGGGCGACGGTGACTCCGGCCTTGAGCATGCGCTTGACCGGCGGCACGCTGCCACGCTGCATCGCGGTGGCCGGGCAGATGACCGCGGGCACGCCGTACCGGGACATGATCGCGATGTCCTCGTCGGAGGTGAAGTGCAGCAGGTCGGCCGAGGCACAGCCGAGCTCGGCGGCGAGCTGGACGGCGCCACGGCGGCTGAAGACCCCGGCGTGGATACGGGGAAGGAGCCCGACGTTGCGGCCGGAGGCCAGCACCCAGCGGGACTCCTCGGTGGTGAAGTGGCCGTCGTCGCAGTAGACGTCGACGGAGTCGGCTCCCGCCGCGGCGGCGTCGGCGCACCAGGCGCCCACGGCCTCGACGTAGTCACGCTGGCGGCCGAAGTACTCAGGGGGCACCACGTGCGCGGCCAGGAAGGTCACGTGCACGCGGGGCATCATCGGCTCCTTCTCCAGCTCGCGCAGGAGCCGCACGTCGGCGAGCTCGCCGTCGCGGGTGAGGTGGTAGCCGGTCTTGGCCTCGACGGTGGTGGTGCCGCTCTGCAGCCAGGAGCGCAGCCGCTCGCGCACGCCGTTGCAGAGCGTCCAGGGGTCGGTGCCACGGGTGACGGTGACGGTGGAGCCCACGCCGCCGCCGGCCGCGGTGATGGCCGAGGCGCTGGAGCCGCCGGACCGCATGGCCATCTCGGCGTAGCGGTTGCCGGCGTAGACGGGGTGGGTGTGCGCGTCGATGAGGCCGGGGGTGACCAGCGCACCGCCCAGGTTCTCGACGTGGTCGACATCGACGATGTCGTCGACGACGCCGGGCACGTGCTGGGGCAGGTCGGCGGCACGGCCGACCCAGGCGATGCGATCGTTGTGGACCAGGATCGCCGCGTTGCTGAGCACGTCGTGCCCAGTCCACAAGCGGCCGATGTTGGTCAGGAGCCGTACGGTCACCGCATCACCGCCTCACCCAGAGTGCAGGCACGCACGGACCACGAAGACAGCACTGAGCTAACGGCTGGCGCCGCGCCCACTGAGTCCGCTCCGGGTCCGGACGACATGGGGTCTCCTGCTCTCACCCGCGCAAGATTGTGCGGTGACCGATCGCCGGACTCATGATCCGGCGATTTCAGTTCAGTTACGTTATTTCACAGGTGCGCTTGCTGTACAGGGTTATTCGGAAGAAAGCCCAATCATCCCTGGGACCCCCGCAGGTGACTTGACTCACAGCAGCCAGCATCCGAAACCCGCGCCATAGTAGGGGAAAGCTGGGCTTATCTTAACACCCTGCCAGCCCCTGTCTATTTTCACCTATGAAATCCGGATAAATCCGGAATCAGACATGTTCGACCGGTTTGCCAACCTTCTCCAGCTCGTGGAACAGGCTCGACAACACCCTGGCGTGCAGCACCGTGCCGTCGGCCGTGTGGTCGACGGAGAGCACCTCGCCCTCCTTGTGCGCCCGGGAGATCAGGTCCCCCCGGTCGTACGGCACCAGCAACTGCACCTCGTGGTCGAGGCGCGGCAGCCGCTCCTCGATCAGCGCCATGAGCTCCTCGATGCCCGCCCCCGTGCGCGCCGAGACGACGATGCTGTCGCCGTTGAAGCGCCGGGTGAGGCGGTCGACGGTGTCCTGGTCGGCCGCGTCCGCCTTGTTCACCACGATGATCTCGGGCACGTCGAGCGCGCCCTCGATGTCGGCGAAGACCTCGCGGACCGCGGCGATCTGCCCCTCGGGATCGGGGTGTGAGCCGTCCACGACGTGCAGGATGAGGTCGGCCTCGGCCACCTCCTCCAGCGTGGAGCGGAACGCCTCGACGAGCTGGTGCGGCAGGTGCCGCACGAAGCCCACCGTGTCGGCGAGGGTGAACAGCCGGCCCTCCGGCGTGCGCGCCTTGCGCACGGTCGGGTCGAGGGTGGCGAACAACGCGTCCTCCACCAGCACGCCCGCGCCGGTCAGCCGGTTGAGCAGGGAGGACTTGCCGGCGTTGGTGTACCCGGCGATCGCGACCGCCGGCACCTCGCGGGAGGCGCGGTGCGAGCGCATGGTCTCGCGCGCCACCGACATGCCGGAGATCTGCCTGCGCAGCTTGGCCATCCGCTCGCGGATGCGCCGCCGGTCAAGCTCGATCTTGGTCTCACCGGGGCCGCGGCCGCCGATGCCGACACCGCCGGCGGCACGGCCGCCGACCTGCCGGGAGAGGTTGCCGCCCCAGCCTCGCAGGCGCGGCAGCAGGTACTGGAGCTGCGCCAGCTCGACCTGGGCCTTGCCCTCGCGGCTCTTGGCGTGCTGCGCGAAGATGTCGAGGATCAGCGCGGTCCGGTCGATGACCTTGACCTTGACGATCTCCTCCAGTTCGCGGAGCTGGGCAGGGGTGAGCTCGCCGTCGCAGATCACGGTGTCCGCGCCGGTGGACTCGACGATGTCTCGCAGCTCCAGCGCCTTGCCGGAGCCGATGTAGGTGGCGGGGTCGGGCTTCTGCCGCCGCTGGATCAGGCCGTCGAGGACCTCGGATCCGGCGGTCTCGGCCAGGAGCTTGAGCTCCAGGAGGGAGTTGTCGGCGTCGTTCGCCGTGCCGGACGTCCAGACCCCCACCAGGACGACGCGCTCGAGCCGAAGCTGGCGGTACTCGACCTCGGTGACGTCCTGCAGCTCGGTCGACAGACCGGCCACCCGGCGGAGCGCGTGGCGCTCTTCGAGGTCAAACTGAATTTCTTCGTGCATTCCTGTCATCTCTAATAGGGAACGTCTGGACACCCGGGTCTCTTCCCCGAGGGTGCCCTCCCAAAGATGGTGACACGCGCCCCCGACAGGATTCATCTCCTTATCAGCGCCCACACCGGCGCGCCGGCCGTCAGGAGGTCTCGAGGACCTGCGCGTTTCCCGCGTTCGTGGTCAGCGTGATCTTGCGCGGTGAGGCCGGGTCGTCCGGCACCTCGACCTTCCTGTCCCCCACACCCGTGCTCGCCTCGACGTCGTAGCTCCCCTTGGGCACGTACACGGTCACGTCCCCGACCCCGGTCTTCGCCCGCACCTGGTCCGGCTCGCCGGCGAAGGAGACCTCGACCTCCCCCGCGTCCGTCTCGGCCTCGAACCGCTTGGCCAGCACCCCGTCCGCGTCGATGTTCCCGGCGCGCGTGCTCACGTCCGCGGCGCCGGAGACCGCGCGCAGCGTCACGTTCCCGGCGTCGGTGGCCAGTTGGAGGGCCATGCCCTTGGGCACCTCGATCCGGTAGTCGACGCCGCAGTCACCGAAGGTGTCCGGGCAGTTGTAGTTCAGGCTCAGCCCGCCGCCGCCGACCTCGTGCGCCGTCCGGGGCTTGCCCGAGCGCCAGTGGAGCGTCTCGGTGACCCGGATGCCGGTCCGGTCGCTCTCGTTGACCACGATGTCGCCCGCGCCGCTGTCGACCGTGAGCTTGGCCACCTTGTCGGTGACGTCGTAGGAGACCTGCTCCTGGTTGCGCGACCCGACCAGGTCGCCGATCCCGCACCCGGTGAGCAGCACACCGGCGGCCAGCGCCCCGGCGATCGCGAACGTCTTCTTCATGACGTCCATCCTGCTGAGGTACGGCAGGCCTCACATCGGGGAACGACCCCGAGCGGCGCTAGGGGGACCCCCGGCCTTTGACCCATGGAATCCCATGAAGTAGCTTCGCTTCCATCATTCAGAAGTCGTTTTCCACGGAATGGAAAGAGGGCGGCGCATGGAGATCACCGGCCCCATGCTGGGCAGGTTCGACGAGGTCCTGACGCCGGAGGCGCTGGAGTTCGTCGGGACGTTGCAGCGCGAGTTCGGCGCCCGGCGCCTGGAGCTCCTGGAGGCCCGGCGGGCCCGGCAGGCGGAGCTGTCGGCGGGCGGCACCCTCGCCTTCCTGCCCGAGACCGCCCACGTCCGCGACGGCGAGTGGCAGGTCGCGCCGCCCGCGCCGGGCCTGGAGGACCGGCGCGTCGAGATCACCGGCCCGGTGGACCGCAAGATGACCATCAACGCCCTCAACTCCGGCGCGAAGGTCTGGCTGGCCGACTTCGAGGACGCCAACTCCCCGCTCTGGGAGAACTGCGTGCTCGGCCAGCTCAACCTGCGCGAGGCGCTCGACCGCACCATCGACTTCGAGACCGGCGGCAAGTCCTACGCGCTCAAGCCCGACGCCGAGCTGGCCACCATCGTGGTCCGGCCGCGCGGCTGGCATCTGCCCGAGAAGCACGCCGTGGTGGACGGGGCCGAGATCTCGGCCTCCCTGTTCGACTTCGGGCTGTACTTCTTCCACTGCGCCCAGCGCCAGCTCGACAAGGGCCGCGGGCCGTACTTCTACCTGCCGAAGATGGAGTCGCACCTGGAGGCGCGGCTCTGGAACGACGTCTTCAACCGGGCCCAGGACCTGCTCGGCATCCCGCGCGGCACGATCCGGGCCACCGTCCTGATCGAGACCTACCCGGCCGCCTTCGAGATGGAGGAGATCCTCTACGAGCTGCGCGAGCACTCCGCCGGGCTCAACGCCGGCCGCTGGGACTACCTGTTCAGCGTGATCAAGAAGTTCCGTACCCGCGGCCGGGAGTTCCTGCTGCCCGAGCGCAACGCCGTCACCATGACCGCGCCGTTCATGCGCGCCTACACCGAGCTGCTCGTGCGCACCTGTCACAAGCGCGGCGCGCACGCCATCGGCGGCATGGCCGCGTTCATCCCGAGCCGCAAGGACCCCGAGGTCAACGCGGTCGCGCTGGAGAAGGTGCGGGCCGACAAGACCCGCGAGTCCGGCGACGGCTTCGACGGCTCCTGGGTGGCCCACCCCGACCTGGTGCCGATCTGCCGGGAGGTCTTCGACGGCGTGCTCGGCGGCGCGCCCAACCAGCTCGGCAACAAGCGCGAGGACGTCCGCGTCACCGCCGAGGACCTGCTCAACGTCTCGGCCACGCCGGGCGGGATCACCGAGAACGGCCTGCGCGGCAACGTGGACGTGGCGCTGCGCTACCTGGCCGCCTGGATGGGCGGGCTGGGCGCGGTGGCCATCCACAACCTGATGGAGGACGCGGCGACCGCCGAGATCTCCCGCTCGCAGATCTGGCAGTGGATCCACAACGGCATCGAGCTCGGCGACACCGGCCAGGTGGTGACCAAGGAACTGGTCGAGCAGATCATCGCCGAGGAGCTGGCGAAGATCGCCGAGGAGCCGGGCTACGACAAGGAGCTGTTCGCGCAGGCGGAGGCGTTGTTCAAGGAGGTCGCGCTGGACGACCGGTTCGCGGAGTTCCTGACCCTCCCGGCCTACGCCCGCATGCCATGATATTTCCGGACCGACGGGAGGGGTGACGTGCGCGACCTGTCCGCCTTCACCGCCCGGTTGCGGGAGTTCCTCCCGCCCGAGGCGGTGATCACCGATCCGGTACGGCTGCGCACCTACGAGTGCGACGGCCTGACCTACCACCGCGTCACCCCGGGCGTGGTGGTCCTCCCGGAGTCCGCCGAGCAGATCGCCGCCGTCGTCAGGCTCTGCAACGAGTACGGCACGCCGTTCGTGGCGCGCGGCTCGGGCACGGGCCTGTCCGGCGGCGCGCTGCCGCGCAGCGACGGCGTGCTGATCGTGACCTCGCGGATGCGCCGGATCCTGGAGATCGACCTGCCCAACCGCCGCGCGGTGGTCGAGCCCGGCGTCACCAACCTGGCGATCACCGAGGCGGTGCGGGCCGACGGTTACTACTACGCCCCCGACCCCTCCAGCCAGCAGGTCTGCTCGATCGGCGGCAACGTGGCGGAGAACTCCGGCGGCGCCCACTGCCTGAAGTACGGCTTCACCGTCAACCACGTCCTGGCCTGCGAGCTGGTCACCCCGGACGGCGACCTGGTCACGCTCGACCGGATGGATCCCGGTTTCGACCTGCTGGGCGCTTTCATCGGCTCGGAAGGCACCCTGGGCATCGCCACCAAGATCACCGTACGGCTGAGCCGTACCCCCGAGTCGGTGATCACCGTGCTGGCCGCCTACGCCGACCTGGAACAGGGCGGCCGGGCGGTCTCGGCGATCATCGCGGCCGGGATCGTGCCCGCGGCGATCGAGATGATGGACGCCCTGGCCATCGAGGCCGCCGAGGCCGCGGTCGCGTGCGAGTACCCGCGGGGCGCGGGCGCCGTGCTGATCGTCGAGCTCGACGGCCCGGCCGAGGAGGTGCGGCGGCAGTTCGAGCAGCTCCAGGAGATCTGTTCCGGCGCCTTCGAGCTGCGGGTGGCGGCCGACGCGCTGGAGCGGGCGGCGATCTGGAAGGGCCGCAAGTCCGCCTTCGCCGCGGTGGGCCGGATCAGCCCGGCCTACATCGTGCAGGACGGCGTGGTCCCGCGCACCTCGCTGCCGAGCGTGCTGGCCGGCATCGACGAGCTGTCCGCGCGGCACGGGATCGCCGTGGCCAACGTCTTCCACGCCGGCGACGGCAACCTGCACCCGCTGGTCCTGTTCGACGACGCCGAGGAGGGCGCGGGCGAGCGGGCCGAGACCGTCTCGGGCGCCATCCTCGACCTGTGCCTGGCGCACGGCGGCTCCATCACCGGCGAGCACGGCGTGGGCGTCGACAAGGCGCGCTACATGCCGAAGATGTTCACGCCCGACGACCTGGACACCATGCAGCTCGTGCGCTGCGCCTTCGATCCGCGCGGCCTGGCCAACCCGGGCAAGGTCTTCCCCACCCCGCGGCTGTGCGGCGAGGTGCCGGGCGTGCGCAAGGGCGTGCACCCGCTGGTCGAGTCGGGGAGGGCCGAGCAGTTCTGAGCATCGACGGGGTCACCGTACGCGCGGCGGGGCCGGACGACGTGGTCGCGGGCGTGCCCGCGACGTGGGTGGCGCTGCCGGAGAGCACCGAGGAGCTCGCCGCGGTGCTGCGGGCCTGCGCCGAGCGCGGGCTGGCGGCGGTCCCGGTCGGCGGCGGCACCAAGCTCGACTGGGGCGGCCCGCCCGAGCGCTGCGACGTGCTGCTCGACCTGTGCTGCCTCGACCGCGTCCTGGAGCACGCCGCCGGCGACCTGGTCGTGCGCGTGCAGGCCGGGCTCACCCTCGACCGGCTGGCCGCCGCGCTCGCCGCCGCGGGCCAGGAGCTCGCGCTCGACCTGCCGCTGCCGGGCGCGACCGTCGGCGGGACGCTGGCCACCGGCCTGGCCGGGCCGCGCGCGCTGCGCTACGGCACGCCGCGCGACCTGCTGATCGGGATCACCGTGGTGCTGGCCGACGGCACGATCGCCCGCTCGGGCGGCAAGGTGGTCAAGAACGTCGCCGGCTACGACCTCGGCAAGCTCTTCACCGGCTCCTACGGCACGCTCGGCGTCATCGCCGAGGCGACCTTCCGGCTGCACCCGCGGCCGCAGGACCGCCGCTGGCTGGTGACGCGGCGCGACCCGCGCGAGGTCTTCCCGGTGCTGGCCGCGCATCAGGCCGAGCCGAGCGCGATCACTCTCGACTGGCCGGAGGGGACGGTGACCGTCCTGGTCGAGGGCGCCGCAGCCGAGGCCAGGGCGCAGGCGCTCCGCCTGGAGGTGGGCGGCGACCTGCTCGCCGGGGAGCCGGCCGGCTGGGCCGGGCTGGACGAGCCGGTGACCGAGGTCAGGACCCTGCCCACCGGCCTGCCCGCGCTCCTGGACGCGCTGGGCGAGGCCAGGACGCGGCTGTGGCTGGCCGACCACCTGGTGGCCTACACCGCCGCCGGGCCCGATCGCCTGCACGGCGACGGGCGTCGCGTGCGCGTGCTCGGTCAGCCGCAGGCCGCGCCCAACCCCCTGCTCCAGCGGGTCAAGGAGCGGTTCGACCCCGGTCGCGTGCTGGCGCCCGGGCGCCTTCTCGGAGGGTTCTGAATGGATCCGGAGCTGATCGGCGACTGCGTGCACTGCGGCTTCTGCCTGCCGGCGTGCCCGACGTACGTGCTGTGGGGCGAGGAGATGGACTCCCCCAGAGGCCGCATCCACCTGATGGCCCAGCACGTCGAGGGCACCCCGCTCACCCCCGAGATGGCCGGGCACTTCGACGCCTGCCTCGGCTGCATGGCCTGCGTCACCGCCTGCCCCTCCGGCGTGCGGTACGACCGGCTGATCGAGCAGACGCGGGCCGAGGTCGAGCGCGTGCACGTGCGCGACCCGCAGGAGCGCGCGATCCGCGGGCTGGTCTTCAGCCTCTTCCCCTACCCGCGCCGGCTGCGGCTGCTGCGGCTGCCGATGCGGCTGACCGGCCCGTTGCGCGGCTTCCTGGAGCGGGTGCACCCGAGCCTGGGCGCGATGGCCGCCCTCGCCCCCGAACCCGGCCCGCGCTCTCGGCTGCCCCGGCTGGTCAAGGCCCGCGGCCCGCGCCGGGCGAGCGTGGGCATGCTGCTCGGCTGCGTGCAGCGCGAGTTCTTCCCGCAGGTCAACGCGGCCACCGCCCGGGTGCTGGCGATGGAGGGCTGCGACGTGGTCATCCCGCCCGGGCAGGGCTGCTGCGGCGCGCTCAGCGTGCACTCCGGCCGCGAGGACCAGGCGGTACGGCTGGCCAAACGCACGATCCGCACCTTCGAGCGCGCCGGGGTCGACACCGTCGTGGTGAACGCCGCCGGCTGCGGCTCATCGATGAAGGAGTACGCCGACCTGCTCAAGGCCGAGCCGGAGTGGGCCCGCCGCGCCTCCCGGATCAGGACCGTCGACCTGGCCGAGTGGCTGGCCGAGCTGGGCCCGGTCGCGCCGCGCCACCCGCTGCCGCTGACCGTCGCCTACCACGACGCCTGCCACCTGGCCCACGCCCAGGGCATCCGCCGCCAGCCCCGCGACCTGCTGGCGGCCATCCCCGGCCTGACCCTGCGCGAGCTGCCCGAGCCGGAGATCTGCTGCGGCTCGGCCGGCACCTACAACATCTTCCAGCCGCGGGCGGCGGCCGAACTGGGCGACCGCAAGGCCGCCGGGCTGGCCGGGATCGAGGCCGACCTGCTGGTGTCGGCCAATCCCGGGTGCACGCTGCAGATCGCCTCGGCCATGCGGCGGCGGGGCGGGCGGGTGCGGGTCGCGCACACCGCGCAGGTGCTGGACGCGTCGCTCCGGGGGGTGGGGTTGTGAGCGTGCAGAGCGTGGAGCGCGCCTTCGACGTGCTGGAGGCGCTGGCGGCGCACGGGGGCGAGGCGGGGCTGTCGGAGCTGGCCGCGCGCACCGGCCTGCCGTACGGGACGATCCACCGGTTGCTGCAGACGCTGCTGGCCCGGGGGTACGTGCGTCAGGAGGCGGACCGGCGGTACGCGCTGGGCGGGGCGCTGGTCCGGCTCGGCGGGGTGGCCGAGCGGATGGTCGGCGAGTGGGCCCGGCCGTATCTGGCGCGGATGGTGGAGCTGTCCGGCGAGACGGCCAACCTGGCGGTGCTGGAGGGCGACTTCATCGTCTACGTGGCCCAGTCGAGCTCGCCGCGGCGGCTGCGGATGTTCGCCGAGGTGGGCAAGCGGCTGCTGCCGCACAGCACGGCGGTGGGCAAGGTGCTGCTGGCCGACCGGCCGGAGGCGGAGGCCGTGGCGTTGTTCGAACGCACCGGGATGCCGCGCAAGACCGCCAACACCATCACCACGACCGAGGCCATGCTGGGCGAGCTGGCGCGGGTGCGGCACCAGGGGTACGCGCTCGACCTGGGCGAGGAGGAGCTGGGCGTGCACTGCCTGGCCGTGCCGGTGCACGACGGGGAGCGGGTGGTGGCCGCGATGTCGGTCTCCGGCCCGGCCGAGCGCATCGACGCCCTCGACCGCGAGGAGCTCGCGGAGGGCATGCGGAAGATCGCCTACGCCTTCGGGACGGAGCTCAACCCGCTGCGGGCCTGACGCGGCTACGCTGTTGCGCCATGAGCAACAGCTCCGTGCAGTCGGTCGACCGGGCCATCGCGATCCTGGAGATCCTCGCCCGCGAGGGCGCCACCCGCGTCACCGACCTGGCCGCCGAGCTCGACGTGCACAAGTCCACCGCCTTCCGGCTGCTGGCCGCGCTGGAGCAGGGCGGCCTGGTCGAGCAGAGCGGCGAGCGCGGCCGCTACCGGCTGGGCTTCGGCGTCGTCCGGCTGGCCGGCGCGGCCAGCGCGCAGCTCGACCTGTCCCGCGAGAGCCGCGAGGTCTGCCGCCGGCTGGCCGAGGCGGTCGGCGAGACGGTCAACCTGGCGGTGCCGCAGGACGGCCACGCGGTCAACATCAGCCAGGTGCGCGGCCCGGCGGCGATCAGCGGCCACAACTGGGTCGGCCAGCGTACGCCCGCCCACGCCACCTCCAGCGGCAAGGTGCTGCTGGCCTTCGGGGCGCTTCCGCTCGCGCCGGTGCTGGAGCGCTACACCGCCGCGACCGTCACCGATCCGGACGCGCTCGGCCTCGACGAGATCCGCCGCCGCGGCTGGGCGGCCACGGTGGAGGAGCTGGAGGTGGGGCTGAACGCGGTCGCGGCGCCGGTCAGAGGCGCCGACGGCTCGGTCGTGGCCGCGGTGAGCGCCTCCGGGCCGTCCTACCGGCTGACCACCGAGCGGCTCGCGGAGGTGGCGGCGGCGCTCGTCGAGGGCGCGGGTGAGATCAGCCAGCGGATCGGCTATTACCGTTGAGACATGTGTAGAAGCATCAAGACGCTGCGCCCGCCGTACACCGAGGAAGTCACCGAGGAGGACGTGCGCGCGGCCGCCCTGCAGTACGTCAGGAAGATCTCCGGCTTCCGCGCGCCGGCCAAGCACAACGCCGAGGCCTTCGACCGCGCGGTCGCCGAGATCACCCGCGCGTCGGAGGAACTGCTCAGCTCCCTGCAGATCGGGCGTTGACAACCGCCCCGATGCGGTGAAGCGTCCCTCCTGAGGAGGGACGCCAATGATCAGCGGGCTCTATCGCGGCCGGAACGGTGACTCCGAGGTCGAGCTGAGGGTGGATCTCGACGGCCCGAGGGCGACCGGGCGGGTGAGCGGGGACCTGTTCGCGCGCGCCGGGGAGACGCTGTCCTACGTCGGCTCGTTCGTCGTGCACGCGCCCGAGCGGCGCGGGGCGGTGGTGGGCGGCACGGGCGCGTTCACCTACCCGGTGACCGGCAGGGACGTCGAGCTGGGCGAGACCGAGCTGCTGCTGGACGGGGTGCGGTACCCGCTGGAGTTCGCCTCGCCGTACTTCCGGCGGGTGCTGCTGGAGATCGACTCCGTGGTCGGGGCCGTGCCCTTCGTCGCCTACGACACCGGCTCGCTGCCCGGGCCGCCGGGCGATCCCCGGGTGCTCGGCGTGACCGAGGCCTACGCCGAGGCCGGCGTCGAGCTGGTGACCGGTCCGCCGGGCGTGATCCCGGTGGACGGCTCCGGCGCCGACCTGGCCTGGGACGACGCCGAGCTGCACCATGCGATGACGCAGGCGTTCACCGCCTTCGGCGACGGCGCGGCCTGGCGGGTGTGGCTGCTGGTGGCCAGCAAGCACGTGGGCGGCTACCGCGGCATCATGTTCGACTACAACGACGCCTGCCAGCGCCAGGGCGCGGCGGTCTTCCACGACGCGATCAAGGGCGACAGCCCGCAGGCGCAACGCGCGCAGCTCCGCACCTACGTGCACGAGCTGGGGCACGCCTTCAACCTACTGCACTCCTGGCAGAAGAACCTGGCCACGCCGCCCCAGCCGCTCGGCCCCGACGGCGGCTTCGGCGACCTGTCGTGGATGAACTACGTCCAGAACTACCGGCCCGGCGGCGAGCGCGGCTACTGGGCGGCCTTCCCCTTCCAGTTCACCGACACCGAGCTCATCCACCTGCGGCACGGCTTCTACCGCGACGTGGCGATGGGCGCGAACGCCTTCGGCAGCGGCGCGGCCGAGATCCAGCCCTTCGAGCAGCCGGTCGAGGACCACTCGGGGCTGCGGCTGGAGGTCAGGGCCAAGGAGTGGTTCGGCTTCGGCGAGCCCGTGGTCGTCGAGCTGAAGCTGGCCACCGCCGGCGAGCCCCGGCACACGCACAGCCACCTGCACCCCGACACCGAGTTCACCCAGGTCTCGATCACCCAGCCGTCCGGGCGGACCGTGCTCTACCGGCCGATGATGCGGCACTGCGTGGACCACTCGCTCGACGTGCGGCTCGACGCCGGCAACCCGGCCATGTACCGCAGCGCCTACATCGGGCACGGGCGCGACGGGCACTACTTCCAGCAGCCGGGCGAGTACCGCGTCCGCGCGCAGTACATCGCCGCCGACGGCTCGCGCATCGTCTCGCCGACCTGCCTGGTGCGGGTGCGTTACCCGGTCGCCGATGCCGACCACAAGGTGGCCGAGCTCATGCTCGGCGAGGAGCAGGGCAAGCTCTTCTCCCTGCTCGGCTCCGACTCCCCCACCCTCAGCTCCGGCAACGCGGCTCTCGACGAGGTCATCGACCGGTACGGCGGGCATCCCCTGGCCACCTACGCGCGCCTGGTGAAGGGGCTCAACGCCGAGCGGGAGTTCAAGCACCTGGAGGGCAGCCGGCTGCAGATCCGCCCGCCGGACGCGCAGGAGAGCATCACCCAGCTCGGCTCGGTGGTCCGCGAGGGCCGCGTCGACAACATCACCCTCAACCTGGCGATGCGCCGCCTGGCCAGGGCCGAGGCACGCAAGGGCGACCTCGACCGGGCCTACGCCGTCCTGGACGACATGGTGGACACCTTCGCCGGAAAGCACCTCAACGCGGTCGTGCTACGGCAGATCCGGCGGCAGGCGGAGCTCACCAAGGCGGCGCTGAGCGCGGAGAGCTAGCCGGTCACCAGCGCGGGCCGGTCGCCGGAGCAGGCCACGCGCACCTCGACGTCCTCGCGGTCGTCGCCGTCGAACTCCACCCGGGCGACCGGCGCCGGACCAGGGTCGGCCTCGTCGATGGAGTAGCCCTGCGCGGGACTCCACGACCTCAGGATGACCTGGCCGGCCTCGCAGACGGCCACGACGGTGCCGCCGGGCGAGGTCAGTGCGGTCGCCTCGCCGGTCACGGCCGGGCGCGGCGAGGATGGACTGAGCGACGGGCGCGGCGAGGCGGGGCTGAGCGCCGGGCGCGGGGAGGCCGACGCCGAGGCGAGGGCCGCGCGCACCTCGTCCTGGCTCATCACGTGCCCGTGGGTGCCGAGCAGCCCGCCGAACAGGCCGAGCACCGCGACCGCCGCGGCGGTCGCCGCCACCACGATCGCGCCCCAGGCCAGCACCAGACGGGTCATCTCCCCCACTCTTCCGCATCTCGGGCTAAGGCCAGGTTAAGCCGACGATAAGCCGGCATGGACCACGCTCCGCCAGCGGTTACGGTAGCCCTCTATGGCGGACATCCTGCTGATCGAAGACGATGCGACGATTCGCACCGCGCTCACCCGCGGGCTGCGCGAGTTCGGGCACGCCGTCGCCTCCTCGCCGACCGCGCTCGACGGACTCCGCCAGGCCCTGGACGACCGGCCCGACCTGATCGTGCTCGATCTCGGCCTGCCCGACCTCGACGGCCGCGAGCTGCTGCGCATGATCCGCGCGGTCTCCAAGGTGCCGGTCATCGTCGCCACCGCGCGCGACGGGGACGCGGAGATGGTGCCGGTGCTCGACTCCGGCGCCGACGACTACGTGGTCAAGCCCTACAGCGCCGCGCAGCTCGACGCCCGCATCAGGGCCGTGCTCAGGCGCGGCGGGGAGGGGCGGGGGGCCGAGCCGTACCGGGTGGGCGGGCTGACGGTGGATCCGCGCGCCCGGGTGGCGACGCTGGACGGGCGCGAGCTGGATCTGACGCCGCGCGAGTTCGACGTGCTGTGCCATCTGGCGGCGCGGCCGGGCGAGGTGGTCACCCGGCGCGAGCTGCTCACCGAGGTCTGGCAGGTCCCGTACGGCGGCGCGGACAAGACGGTCGACGTGCACCTGTCGTGGTTGCGCCGCAAGCTGGGCGAGAGCGCCGCGAGCCCGCGCTACCTGCACACCGTGCGCGGTGTCGGGGTGAAGCTGGCCGAGCCGTCATGAGGCGCTGGCTGGCCCTGCTGGTGGCGGCGACCACCTCGCTGGTGCTGATCGCGTTGCTGGTGCCGATGGCGCTGCTCATCCGGGTGGCGGCCGAGAACGCGGCGATGAACCGCGCCACGGCCGCCGCCGAGGCCGTGGCGCTCTCGCCCGATCCCGAGTTGTCCGCGCAGCGCGCCTCGTTGCCGGTGACCGTCTACCACCGCCCTGCGCAGGCCGAATCCGCCGCGGTACGGCTGGCCGCGACCGGCCGCAGCGTGACGGCCGAGGCCGACGACGGGCGTGAGGTGCTGACCTCGGTCCAGTCGAGCGAGGGCACGGTCGTCATCTGCGTCTTCGTCAGCGAGGCCGAGCTGCGCAAGGGCGTCTCGCAGTCGTGGCTCGCCCTGCTCGTGCTGGGGCTGGGCCTGGTCGTGCTCGGCATCGGCCTGGCCGACCGGCTGGCCCGGCGGCTGACCGCGCCCATCCACGAGCTGGCCGGCGTCTCCCACCGGCTGGCGCGCGGCGACCTGGAGGCCAGGGCCGCGCCGGGCGGCCCGCCCGAGGTGGCCAGCGTGGCGCTGGCCCTCAACCATCTGGCCGGCCGGATCGGCGACCTGCTGGCCGCCGAGCGTGAGTCGGTCGCCGACCTGTCGCACCGGTTGCGCACCCCGCTGACCGGGCTGCGGCTGGACGCCGAGGCGTTGCGCGACCCGGCCGAGGCGGCGCGGCTGGCCGCCCGGGTGGACGACCTCGAACGCGCGGTGAGCGCGGTCATCACCGACGCCCGCCACCGCACCGCCGCCTCCGCCTCGTGCGACGCCGCCGAGGTGGTGGGCGAGCGGGTGCGGTTCTGGTCGGTGCTGGCCGAGGACCAGGAGCGGGCGGTGACGGTGACGCTGCCCGAGCGGCCGGTGCACGTGGCCGTCGGCCGCGAGGAGCTGGCCGCGGCGGTCGACGCCCTGCTCGGCAACGTCTTCGCGCACACGCCCGAGGGCACCGCCTTCGCCGTGGGGCTGTCGGACGAGGGCACGCTGACAGTGACCGACGAGGGACCCGGCTTCGACCCCGCCCTGCTGGAGCGCGGCACCAGCGGCACCGGCTCGACCGGCCTCGGGCTGGACATCGTGCGGCGCACCGCCGAGTCCTCCGGCGGCTCGATGCGGCTGACCGGACACGGCGTCGAGGTCCGGCTCGGACGTTAACCGCGGCTTAGCGCGCCTTTAGGGCGGATCGCGGTGCACTGGGATCATGCAGAAGACAACGAAGATCATCGTAGTGAGCGTTGCCGCCATGGCCGTCGTCGCCGGGGGCAGTGCCGCCTTCGCCGCCTCCCAGGAGGCGCCCGCGATCACCAAGGAGCGCGCGGTCCAGATCGCCCAGGCCCAGGTGCCGGGGGCGACGCTCACCGACGCCGAGCACGATGGCAGGGTCTGGGAGGTCGAGCTGCGCAAGGACACCGTCGAGCACGACTTCGACATCGACGACCAGAACGGCAAGGTCCTCAAGCACGACACCGAGACCGACACCGAGACCGACACCGAGACGGATGCCCAGGACGACGCCGACGACGCTCAGGACGACGCCGACGACGCTCAGGATGACGACTGAGGGCTTGCTTCTATCCCGAAGTGGAGTTAACCTACAACTGTAGTTAGAGGTTAGCTTCACTACGAGAAGGAGACCGGCGATGCTGCTCACCTCCGTAGACCCGTTCTTCCAGGAGTTCGAGCGCCAGTTCAACCGCCTCACCCGGCAGACCGCCGAGCAGGGCCCGATCATGCCGATGGACGGGTTGCGCCGCGAGGACGACGTGGTCCTGCGGTTCGATCTGCCCGGCATCGACCCCGGCTCGATCGAGGTGACCGTCGACCGCGGCGTCCTCAGCGTCAGCGCCCGCCGCGAGGAGGAGATCGGCCAGGACGAGCGGGTGTTCGTCCGCGAGCGCCCGATGGGTACCTTCACCCGGCGCGTCTACCTGTCCGAGCACCTCGACAGCGACGGCATCGAGGCCGGCTACCACAACGGCGTGCTGTCCGTCCGCATCCCCGTGGTCGAGCGCGCCAAGCCGCGCAAGGTCGAGATCCGGCAGGGCGAGAACAAGGCCATCCGGGCCTGACGAGAGATCCAGCAGAGGGACGAGCCCGGCGGGCTCGTCCCTCTCGTCGTGAGGAGGCCGCATGGCTCGACTGCCGTTCGACGACGAGCACGCCCCGCTGTACTCGCTGGGGCAGGTCGCCGAGATGCTCCAGGTGCAGCAGGCCTACCTGCGCCGCCTCGACCAGCACGAGGTGGTCTCGCCCGGCCGCTCCCCCGGCGGCCAGCGCCGCTACTCCCGGCGCGACATCCTCGCCGTGCAGCACGTCACCCGGATGGCCGACGAGGGCATGACGCTCAACGCCATCCGGCGCATCCTCGAACTGGAGGCGGAGGTCACCCGGCTCCGCGCCGAGCTCAGGATCGCCCGCGAACGGCTGGCCGGGAACGAGCCTGGAACCGGCCGGGCGGGTGCGGGTGAGTAGAGGGTGACGGGCGCGGACGCGCCCATGAGAGGACCCTCCGATGCAACGACCCCTTCCGTGGTGAGCCAGGCCGTGCCGGCGGGCAGGCCGGCGGGCGCCACCGCCTCGGTGCCGCCGGCGCACGCCGACGCCCGGCTCATCGAGCAGTCGCTGGCCGAGCCCGAACGGTTCGCCGGGCTGTTCGACCGCTACGCCGAGGAGATCCACCGGTACGCCGCCCGCCGCCTCGGCCCGGAGAACGTCTCGGCCGCCGACGACGTCACGGCCGAGACCTTCCTGGCCGCCTTCCGCAAGCGGGGGCGCTACGACCTGGCCCGCCCCGACGCCCGGCCCTGGCTGTACGGCATCGCCGCCAACCTCATCGGCAAGCACCGCCGCACCGAACTGCGCCGGCTCCGCGCGCTGGCCCGGCTGGCCGAGCCGGTGCACGAGCCCTTCGAGCAGCGCAGCCACGACCGGGTCGACGCCGAGGTGCTGCGGCCCGCGCTGGCCGCCGCGCTCGCCGCGCTCAGCCGGTCGGAGCGCGAGCTGTTCCTCCTGGTCGCCTGGGCCGAGCTCTCCTACGAGCAGGCCGCGCAGGCGCTCGGCATCCCGCTGGGGACCGTGCGGTCCCGCCTGTCCCGCACCCGTGCCAAGATCCGCCGTGTCCTGGAGGCCGCCCGATGAACGAGATCGACCTTTACCGCGACGAGCGGCCGGATGCCGCGCCGTACGACCCGGGCACCAAGGCCATGGCCCGGGATCGGCTGGCCGCGGCGGGGCGCGGGCGGACGGCTCGGCGGCGCGGGCCGTACCTGATGGTCGCGGCGGGCGGGCTCGCCCTGGCGGCGGCGGTCACGGTGGTCCAGGCGCTGCCCGCCACCCCGCCGCCCCCGCCGGCCCAGTCGGCCCAGCCGGCCCAGTCGGCCCGAGCGGCCCGGACGACCGAGCCGGCCCTGACGCTGATGTCGGCGGCCGAGGTCCTCGACCGCGCCGCGCAGGCGGTGGACGAGGAGCTGACCCCCCGCGACGACCAGTACGTCGTGGTGCGCTCGCAGACCATGTACGGCTCCTACGCGCTGGGCAAGAAGGAGGAGCGCTGGCTCTACCGTTCCAAGCGCACCATCTGGCTCAGGGCCCGCCAGCCCGAGCAAGGACCGTACGGCGTGCTGCGCATCGAGATGCTGGAGCCACGCGCGTTCCCCGGCTGGCCGATCCCCCGCAAGGCCTTCGCCGAGGCGGCGGCCGGGCCGGAGCTGCGCGCGCTGGTCGACTGCGACGGCGGCACGATCCCCGAGCGGCTGCGCACCGACTACGTCTCGCTCAAGCGCCTGCCGGCCGACGCCGAGGGCATGCGCGCCCACCTCTACGCGCAGGAGGGCGAGCCGGACGACGCCGACCGCGCCGCCTTCCAGCGCGCCGGCGGCCTGCTGCGCGAGACCTACCTGCCGCCCGCCCAGCGCAAGGCCCTCTACCAGGCGGTCGCCACCATCCCCGGGGTGAGCGTCACCGGGACGGCCGAGGACGCGGCCGGGCGCACCGGCGTGAGCGTCGGGCGCGAGTACGGCGGGCAGCGCGACGAGCTCATCTTCGACCGCGAGAGCTTCGCCCTGCTCGGCGAGCGCAGCGTGGTGACCGACGCGGGCCGGGCGGGCGCGCCGGAGGGCAGCCTGCTGGCCTCGACCGCCCAGCTCGAGGTGTCGGTCTCCGACACCGCCCCCGAGCCGGACGAGCCGCCCTGCGGGGCCAAGGGCTAGCAGGTCTCCAGGCCGCGCTCCAGAGCCTTCTTCTCGGCCTCGGTCACCCACAGGTCGTACTTGGCCTTCACGTCGATCTGGCGGGTGACGTACTCGCACCAGTACGACCGGCGCGGCGGCATCCAGGTCGCCGCGTCGGAGTCGCTCTTCTGGTTGTTCAGCGGCCCGTCCACCGCCAGCAGGTTGAGCGGGTCGTTGGCGAACTGCTTGCGCTTGTCGGCCGACCACCGCTGGGCGCCCTTCTGCCAGGCGTCCGACAGCGGGATCAGGTGGTCGATCTGCACGGCCATGCTGGTGTCGTTGCCGCGCCGGAACTTGATGGTCTTGCCGCCGTAGGGGTCCTTCAGGACGCCGGTGAGCACGATGCAGTCGTGCGTCCCGGACTTGAAGGTCTCGTCGGTCAGGTCGCGCTTGAGGATGTCGTTGCGGGTGTCGCAGCCGTTGCGGTCGACGTCGGCCCAGGCGGGGCCGAACTCGTCACGGTCGAAGCCGGTCTTGGGCGCGCGGCCCTTGACGGCGAGCTTGTCCAGCTTCTTGCGCGCCTCGCCGGGCTTGCCGGTGCTGACCGGGTCCTTCTGGGGCTGACGGTCGATGGCCGCCTCCAGGCCGCCGCACCCGCTCAGCGCCGCGAGGCCGATCATGCCCGCCATGCCTGCCACTGCCCACCGCATGCGCACGCGGCACGCTCCGTTCGGTCAAGTTCCGGTACGCCTTCCACCATATTTCCGGAAATAGCGGCTATATGCCGTCGAGGGCGTCCAGGAGCCATTCCGCGAGGTAGGCGGCGAAGGAGGAGCGGACGTAGAGGCGGTAGGTGTCGGGTTCCGTCCGCTCCAGCACCACGCCCGCCTTGCCGACGGTGGTCTGGGCGTGGCCGGTGAACACCCGGGGATGCAGGTCCAGCGGGCAGCCGGTCATCAGCACCTCCCGGGCGGCGGGGCCGGACAGCTCCAGCACGGTGCGTTGCCCGGACACCTCGACGCCGCCCGCGGGCGCCTCGCCGCCGACGACGAGCCACCACGCCGGACCGAGCCGCAGCCCGCGGCCCGGATCTTCCCCACGCACCTCCCACATCGGCACGAACGGCACCTCGCGCACCCGCACCCGCGCGCCGGAGGCCGCCGCGAACCGCCCGGCGAACCCCGCCGCCGGACTCACCGCCTCCAGCACCCCGGACTCCGGGTCAACCGGGTCAGCGAGCTCACCGGCCTCCGGGTCGCCGTCGCGGTGCAGGTCGTCGGGCTCCGGGTCGCCGTCGCGGCGGAGGTTGTCGGGGTCGTAGAACACCGGCGAGACGACGGTCACCGGCACCCGCCGCGCCCCGTCCACCGCGACCAGCCGCTCCCCCTCGGCCGCCTCCCGCACCAGCGCCAGCACCGCCACCGGATAGCTGGAGGTCACATACCCGATCGCCGGCGCGGCCCCCTCCCGGGTGAGCTGGGCCCCCTCCGGCACGGGCTCCTCCGCCACCAGTCCCACCAGCCGCTTACGAGACTCCCGCGCGGTGTCCGGCCGCAGGTGCGAGCGCCGCCCCACGAAGTCGGGCTTCCGCCGCGAGACGATCCACCCCATGCCGAGGTCCTGCGGCGTGACCGTCCCGTCCGTCTCCTGGCCGACGATCGCGAAGCCCTTCTCGGCCCGCAGCACGTGCATGGTCTCCGTCCCGTACGGCACCGCGCCCAGCTCCAGCACCCGCCGCCAGAGCGCCCCGCCGTACTGCCAGTGCACGTTGACCTCGAAGGCCAGCTCACCGGAGAAGCTGATCCGGAACACCCGCCCGGGCACCCCCAGCACGGCGGTCTCGGCGTAGGTCATGAACGCCAGCTCCGCCGCCTCCGGCGCGAGCGCGCGGATCACCCGCCGAGCCCGCGGCCCGGCCACCGCGACGGTGGCCCAGTGGTCGGTGACCGACACGAAGCGCACGTCGAGCTGGGGCCACTCGGTCTGGTGCCACTCCTCCAGCCAGTCGAGCACGGCGGCGGCGTTGCCGGTGGTCGTGGTCATCAGGTAGTGCTCGGCACCGAGCCGCGTGGTCACGCCGTCGTCGAAGACCATCCCGTCGGCGCCGCACATCACCCCGTACCGGCACGAGCCGACCGGCAGCGTGGAGTACAGGTTGGTGTAGATCCGGTCGAGGAACTCCCCCGCGTCGCGCCCCCGGATGTCGATCTTCCCGAGCGTCGAGGCGTCCATGGCCGCCACCGCCGTGCGGGCCGCCAGGCGTTCGCGGGCCACCGCCTCGGCCATCGACTCCCCCGGCCGCGGGAAGTACCACGGCCGCTTCCACTGGCCCACGTCCTCGAAGACCGCCCCGCGGGCCACGTGCTCGCCGTGCATCGCGGTGACCCGCACCGGGTCCGACAGCAGCCCCCGGTCGCGCCCGGCCAGCGTCGCGAAGGACACCGGCGTGTACGGCGGGCGGAACGTGGTGGCCGCCGGCGTCACCCCCAGCAGAGCCCCCAGCACCCCGGCCACGATCGACGTCTTGCCCTGGTCGGCGCCGGTCCCCGCGGTGGTGAACCGCTTGACGTGCTCCGGCGAGCGCAACCCCGCCCCGACCGCCCGCGCCAGATCGGCCACCGTCACGTCGCGGTGCAGGTCCGCGAAGGCGGTCGCCGGGTCGTCCCCGCAGGTCCACAACCGGGCCGGCGGGCGGAGCGCGCCCTGGTCGCTGTCCGGCACCCGCACGGCGACGGGCGCCCCGTACCCGGTCAGCGCCGCCGCCTCGGCGCCCGCGGCCAGCCCGTCCGCGATGGCCTCGGCGCTGCCGTAGACCCCGCGGCACGCCCCGGCCGAGCGTTCGGCCTGCGCGGACAGGTGCGGGACGAAGGTCTGCAGCTCGTCGTCGAAGCGCAACCGCCCCTGCGACTGGCTGAACAGGTGCACGACCGGGTTCCAGCCGCCCGCGACGGCCAGCAGGTCGGCCTCGACGTGCCGGTCGCCGATCAGCACCCCGTCGAGCACCCCGGCGGCGTCGGCCGTGGTGCCGGTGACGAGCTGGCCGTCGGCGCGCGGGTCCACGACCGCGACGATCTCGACCCCGGCCGCCGCCAGGTCGCGGGCCGCCTCGTGGCCGGAGTCGGCGCACGCGAAGACCAGCGCCCGCCGGCCGGGGGCCACGCCGTACCGGTTGGCGTAGGTCCGGGCGGCCGAGGCCAGCATGACGCCGGGGCGGTCGTTGCCGGGGAAGGCGATCGGCCGCTCGTGCGCGCCGGTGGCCAGGACCACGCGGCGGGCGCGCAGGTGCCAGAGCCGCTCGGCCTCCGGCGTGGGGCGGGAGACGGCCAGGACGTAGTTGTGGTCGTAGTAGCCGGTGGCGGTGGTCCGGGTCAGGATCCGCACCTCGGGCAGTTCCCGCAGCCGGGCCTCGGCGTTCCCGGCCCAGCGCGCGGCGGGCGCGCCGTCGAGGAGCACGCGGCTGGACAGCAGGTCGCCGCCGAGCCGGGGTCCCTCGTCCAGGAGCACGACGCGGGCGCCCGCGCTGCCGGCGGCCAGGGCGGCGGCCAGCCCGGCGGGCCCGCCACCGATGACCAGCACGTCGCAGTGCAGGTAGGCCTTGTCGCAGCGCCGCGAGTCCGGTGCGGAGGGGTCGATGCGGCCCTTGCCGCGCAGGCTCCACGCCTCCAGCCCCTCGCGCAGCTCGATCGTGGTCGCCGGGAGCATCGGATCGGCGCCCACCCGGACCAGGGCGTTGGGCTCCTCGGGCCCGGCGGTGTAAACGCCGCGCGGCCGGCCCAGATCCACGCTGTGCCCGACGACCCGCACGCCGTTGCGCAGCAGCGCCGCGGCCAGGGTGTCGCCGGGCAGCCCGCTGTACGGCACGCCGTCGAAGCGGAAGGCCAGGGTGGGCGGGGTGGTCATGGCGCCGTCCTGATCTCGTGGGTCACGGTGTGCCGCCGGACGGTGAACCACGTCCGGCAGCCGCCGGAGTGGAACCAGCGCTCGTGGAACCAGCCCTTGGGGTTGTCGCGCAGGAAGACGTACTCGGCCCAGGCCGCGTCGTCCAGGTCGCCGGGCCGTTCGGGGTAGGCGATCCCGGCCTGCCCGCCGTACCGGAACTCGTTCTCGTCACGTGGCCCGCAGTGCGGGCAAGGCAGGAGCATCATCAGTGTGCGACCGCCGCCGCTCCGTGTTCGTCGATCAGCGCCCCGGTGCGGAAGCGCTCCAGCGAGTAGGGCTCGGCCAGCGGGTGGGGCTTGCCGTGCGCGATGGTGTGCGCGTAGGCCCAGCCGGAGCCCGGGGTGGCCTTGAAGCCGCCGGTGCCCCAGCCGGCGTTGATGAACAGGTTCTCGACCGGGGTGGGGCCGATGATCGGGGAGGCGTCGGGCGAGACGTCCACGATGCCGCCCCAGGTGCGCAGCACCCGCACCCGGGCGAACAGCGGGAACAGCTCCAGGGCGGCGGCCATCTGCGCCTCGATGACGTGCGCGGCGCCGCGCTGGCCGTAGGAGGTGAACTGGTCGATGCCCGCGCCCATGACGAGCTCGCCCTTGTGCGCCTGGCTCACGTAGACGTGCACCGCGTTGGACATGACCACGCAGTCCAGCACCGGTTCGAGCAGCTCGGAGACCAGGGCCTGGAGCGGGTGCGACTGCAGCGGCAGCCGGATCCCGGCCTGGGCGGCCAGTACGCTGGTGTGCCCGGCGGCGGCCAGCGCGATCTTCCCGGCGTGGATGACCCCGGCGTTGGTCCTGACCGCGACCGCCCGGTTGCGGGTGATCTCGAAACCGGTGACCTCGGTGTTCTGCAGCAGGTCGATGCCGTACCGGTCGGCCTGACGGGCCAGCGCCCAGGCGACGTGGTCGTGCTTGGCGATGCCGCCGCGCCGCTGGAGGGTGGCGCCGAGCACCGGGTAGCGGGCGCTGCCGCGCACGTTGACGATCGGGCAGAACTCGGCCACCTGGTCGGCGTCGAGCCACTCGGCGTCCACCCCGTTGAGCAGGTTGGCGTTGACCCGGCGGCGGCCCTCGCGCACGTCGTGCAGGGTGTGCGCCAGATTGAGCACGCCGCGCTGGCTGAACTGCAGGTCGTAGTCGAGCTCCTCGCTGAGGCCCTCCCAGAGCTTGAGCGAGTGCTCGTAGATGGCCGCGCTCTCGTCCCAGAGGTAGTTGGAGCGGATGATCGTGGTGTTGCGGGCCATGTTGCCGCCGGCCAGCCAGCCCTTGTCCAGGACCGCGACGTCGGTGATGCCGTGGTTCTTGGCCAGGTAGTAGGCGGTGGCGAGGCCGTGGCCGCCGGCGCCGACGATCACCACGTCGTAGGAGTGCTTGGGCTCGGGGGTGCGCCAGAGGAAGTCTGGGTGGGTCACCGACGGATCTTCTCCATCTTGGGGTCGTACAGCGGCTCGGCGGCGACCGTGGCGGGGACCAGGCGGTCGAAGTAGGCGATCTCCACCTCGGTGCCGGGCTGGGCCAGCTCGACGGGCAGCCACGCGTAAGCGATGGCGTGGCCGACGGTGTGCCCGTAGGCGGCGCTCGTCACGTGGCCGACCGTCCGGCCGGCGTGCCGTACCGGCTCCTTGCCCAGCACCACGGCGGCGCTCAGCAGGGGCACGAGTCGGCGCACCGGCTCGCGGGCCAGGGCCTCGCGCCCGAGGAAGTCCTTGTCCTCCCGGACCGCGAAGCCGATCCCGGCCTCGTACGGGTTGTGCTCGGGCGTCATGTCCACGCCCCAGAGCCGGTAGCCCTTCTCCAGCCGCAGCGAGTTGAAGGCGGCCCGGCCGCCGGCCGTCACGCCCTCGCGGTACAGCGTGTCCCAGAGCTTCAGCCCGAGGTCGGCGCTGGTGTAGAGCTCCCAGCCGAGCTCGCCCACGTACGAGACGCGCATGGCCAGCACCGGCACGTGCCCGACGTAGCCGCTGCGGCAGGAGAAGTAGCGGAAGCCCTCGTGCGACAGGTCCATGTCGGTGAGCGGCTGGGCCAGTTCCCTGGCCTGCGGCCCCCAGACGCCGATGCAGCAGGTGCCCGGGGTCAGGTCGGCGACGCGCACGTTGGCCGGGGCGTGCCGGCGCAGCCAGTCGAGGTCGAGGTTGCCGTTGGCGCCGACCTGGAAGCGGTCCTCGGCCAGCCGGGCGACGGTGAGGTCGGAGCGGATGCCGCCCCGGCTGTCGAGCAGGAGGCTGTAGGTCACCGAGCCGGGCTTGCGGTCCACGTCGTTGGTGGTGAGGTACTGCAGGAAGGCGGCCGAGCCGGGGCCGCTGACCTCGATGCGCTTGAGCGGCGTCATGTCGTACAACGCGACGCGCTCGCGCGTGGCCCTGGCCTCCCCGGCGGCGATCGGCGACCAGAAGCGGGCCGCCCACTCGTCGCGCTCGGGCACCTCCTCGGCCAGGGCGGCGTTGGCCTCGAACCAGTGCGGCCGCTCCCAGCCCGCGCCCTCCAGGAAGCACGCGCCGAGCTCGCGCTGGCGCACGTGGAAGGGGCTGGTGCGCAGCGGCCGGGGCGACTCCATCGGCTGCAGCGGGTGGATGACGTCGTATACCTCGACGAAGTTCTGCCGGCCGCGCTCCTCGACGAAGGCCGGGGCGAGCTGCACGGGCTCGAACCGGTTGAGCTCGCACTCGTGCAGGTCGAAGGTCGAGACGCCGTCCACCAGCAGCTCGGCCACCGCCCTGGCCACGCCCGCCGAGTGCGTCACCCAGACCGCCTCGGCCAGCCAGAAGCCCTCCAGCTCGGCGGCCTCGCCGATGAGCGGGAAGCCGTCGGGGGTGAAGGAGAAGACCCCGTTGATGCCGTCGGTGTGCTTGCTCGCGGCCAGTTCCGGCAGCAGCTCGGCGGCGTCGGCCCAGGCCGGGTCGAAGTCCTCGGCGGTGAAGGCCTGCACCGAGGGCATCGTCGTCGCCCTGGCGGCGATCTCGTGCTGGGCGACCGGCATCGGGCGGTGGGCGTAGGAGCCGATGCCTAGCCGGTCGCCGTGCGCGCGGAAGTACAGGTCGCGGTCCTGGTGGCGCAGGATCGGCAGCGGCTCGCGCACACCCGCCAGGCGGCCGGAGCGGGCGTACTGGTGGGCCAGCGGCAGCAGCGGCACGCTCACCCCGGCCAGCGCGCCGATCGTGGGACCCCAGAAGCCGGCGGCGCAGACGACCACGTCCGCCGGGACGGTCCGCGGGCCGTCGGCCGACTCGACGGTGACCCCGACGACCCGGCCGCCGCGTTGCTCGACGCCGACGACGGTGTGCTCGCCCAGGAAGCGGGCTCCGCGGGCGATCGCCCGCCGGGCCTGCGCCTCGCCGCTGGCCACGGCGTCGGCGAGGCCGTCGGTCGGCACGTGGTAGCCGCCGAGCACCTTGGCCCGGTCGAGCAGGGGCCAGAGCCGGGCGCACTCCTCGGGGCCGATCACCTCGCCGTGCACGCCCCAGGACTCGGCCCAGCCGCGGCGGCGGTGCAGGTCGTGCAGGCGCTCGGGGGTGGTGGCCACCTCCAGCCCGCCGACCTGGTCGAAGGTGCCCAGCGCGAGGTACTTGCGCACGGTGTAGGCGGCGAACTCGGTCATCGCCTTGGACGGGTTGGTCTGGAAGACCAGCCCGGGCGCGTGGGAGCTCGACCCGCCCGTGCGGAACAGCGGGCCTCGCTCGACGACGGTCACGTCGGTCCAGCCCCGGCCGGTCAGCTCGTCGGCGAGCGCACAGCCGACGATGCCGGCTCCAATGATCACTAATCGCGGCCGGCCCACCATGCGCCCTCCGGTTGTTCCTTAATACGCAACACGCACCGGACTACGCAACGACCATAGAGCGCCGACCGCCCCGCTACAAGAGCGCCTCAGGTCAGCAGGATGCCGCCGTCCACCGGAAGGACCACCCCGGTGACGTAGGAGGAGGCGTCGGAGGCCAGGAAGACCGCGGCGGCGACCAGCTCGGCCGGATCGCCCGCCCGGCCCATCGGCACCCGGGAGTCGAGCATGCGCTCCAGGTAGCCGGGGGCGTACTGCTCGGTCATCTCCGAGGCGAAGAACCCCGGCTCCAGGCAGTTCACCCGGATGCCGCGCCGCCCGGTCCACTGCTGCGCCAGGTCACGGGTGAGCCCGATGACCCCCGCCTTCGACGCGCTGTAGGCGGCCTGCGGCAGCCCCGCGGTGGTCTCGCCGAGGATGCTGCCGATGTTGACGATGGACGAGCCCGGCGCCATGACGCGCGCGCACGCCTGCGCCATCCAGTAGGTGCCGTGCAGGTTGATGTCCACGACCGCGCGGAACTGCTCGGGAGTCTCCCGCAGAGCCGGTACGGCGGTGCCGACCCCGGCGTTGTTGACCAGCACGTCGACCCGGCCGAAGGCCTCCATCGCGGCGCCCACCAGGCCCTCGCAGGCGGCCGGGTCGGTGACGTCGGTCTCGACGGCGACGCACCGGCGGCCGGTCTCCTCGACCAGCCGCCGCGTCTCCTCCAGGCGGTCCTTGCGCCGGGCGCCGATCGCGACGTCGGCGCCCGCCTCGGCCAGGCCGCGGGCGAAGGCCACGCCGAGCCCGGAGGAGGCGCCGGTCACGATGGCGACCTTGCCGCCGAGGCTGAACCGTTCGAGCATGGCGAATCTCCTTCGACCCGTACGTTCTGGATAGAAGGAGATTCTAGAGAGAACGATTAGAGACCGTACTCCTTGGTGATGCGCTCGTGCCGCTCCACCTCGACGTCGATCTCGCGGGCCAGGTCGAGCCAGGCCAGCGGGTGCGACCAGCGCTCGGTGGCGTCGTCGAGCAGCGCGTCGACCTCCTCGGCGCTCACGCCGGGCGGCACGGCGACCCAGCCGTACAGGCCGGGCAGGCGCTCACCGGTCGAGGGGTGGGTGACGGTGTAGTTCTCGTCGCTGTAGACCCACATCGGCCAGCCGCGCTCGGCCATGACCTCGGTGAACTCGGCCCAGTCCGACTCCGACGGCGCGGCGCCGTCGAAGAAGTAGCTGGTGTAGCCGCCCTGGCGCAGCAGGCTGACCGCGGCGAACGGCGGCACGAAGTTCTGCTGCTCCTCCGGGGAGGAGGGGATCGGCTCCAGCAACTGCGGGTCGAAGACGACCAGGTCACCGGCGTTGTACTCCATGCCGCGCGGCTGCGGCAGCGCCAGGCGGGCGGTCGCCGGGCCGGTGCGGATGGACAGGATCTGCCGCTGGCTGCCGTCGGGTGCGGGGAGGATGATGCGGACGAGCCCCATCTCCTCCTCGACCGGGCCCTCGGTGGACTTGAGCGGCATGCCGATCTTGGCGGCGCCCCGCCGTACGGTCGCCCAGTCCTCGGCGGAGGTCGCCATGACGATCATGCGCCAGACGTCCTCCTCCGTGGTGTCCTCATCGTCGATGACGTTGAGGAGCACGGTGGCGGCCTTCTCGTTCTCGCCCATCTGCTGGAGCGCGCCGGACAGCAGGCGGCGCGCGGCGATGCCGCCGCCGTTGGTGACGGCGTGCTCGGCCTCGCCGACCGCCTCCTCCCAGCGCTCGCGAGCGGTGTGCAGGCGGGCCAGCGTGAGGTGGCGCTGGACGTGCGGGAGCTGGGCGGCGAGCTGCTCCAGCCGCTCGTCCTGGCGGGCCTCGATGAGCAGGGTGGCCAGGTAGGCGATGTCCTCGGGGTCGGCCGCGGCCACGTCGCCGCCGTCGACCAGCAGCTTCCAGTAGATGTCGGCGCCGCGCGCCGGGTAGCCGAGGAAGCCGAGCGTGGTGGTGTGCCGGCGGGTGGCCTCCAGGTCCGTGCCGGACAGCGGCTCCAGCCAGCCCACCCACTTCTCCGGGTCGGCGTTGAAGCCGTCGGCGGCGTCGAACTGGCCGACACGCTCCTCCAGCGAGCCCTCGGGCTCGGCGGGCGGCTCGGTGGCGTCGGCGGCGGCGCGCAGTGCGGCGATCCGCTCGGCGACGCCCTCGTCGGCCCGCAGCTCGCCGGCGTAGGACTGCGCGGCGTCGGCCAGCAGCCTGGCCTGCCACACGCCTTGACGGGCCACGGCCAGCTCGCCGGCGACCAGCGCCAGCTCGACCCGGGCGCGGTAGCCGCCCATGGTGCCGAAGTAGTCGATCCACTGGCGCAGCACGCGGCCGAGCTGCCAGGTGTTGGTGATCTGCGCGGAGGAGGCGAGCTTGGCGACCGCCTGGCTCCACTCGGCGAAGACGCGCGGGTGCTCGCCGACCACGTCGAGGTCGGGCAGGGCGTCGACGGCCTCTTCCATCCGGCCGAGCTCGGCCAGGATGCGGGCGCGGCGCACCGCGTCGCGGTACGGCTTGGCCACCGGGTCGTCGGCCTGGAAGTCGACGGCCGCCTGGAGCGCGGTGAGGGCGGCGTCAGCGCGGCCGGCGGCCAGCAGGGCGCGGGCGCTCTCGGCGCCGAGCTCCCAGCTCGCCTGCTTGCCGTCGGCGCGCAGGCGCTCGACGGCGGACTCGGCGTAGGCGACCGCCTCGTCGGCGCGGCCGGCGTCGGTGAGCGCCGAGACGTACTGCGTCACCAGGCCGCAGTAGGCCAGGTGGTCGGGGCCGAACTGCTCCAGCGCGGGGCCGAGCTTGGCCAGCCGCTCGGCGGCGTAGCCGGGTGCGTCGGTGTTGGCCCAGGCCACCGCCAGCGCCTCCAGGGCGGCCGGGGTGCTCGGGCAGTCACGCACGTCCTCTCGCTCGGCGAAGGCGACCAGCGCCTCCGCGTCGCCGATCGCGACCGCGCCCTGAGCGCGGTCGCCGACGCGGCCGACCAGGTGCCAGTAGCGGGCGTAGAGCTCCAGCCAGGGCATCTGGAGGGTTTCCGCCTGCTGCGCGATGGCGGGCGCCATCACGTCGAGCTGGGCGTACCGCCCTTGGTATGCCTGCGCGGGAAGGTCTCCCAGCGCCATTGCGAGCCCGCCCTGACCCGCTTCGCCGAGCTGCTGCTGGGTGTCGCCGACCCACGACCAGATGTCCACGTCCATGGGCAGAAAGTCTGCCAGGTCAACTGGCATGCCCCAAACGCACGAGCCCGATGAGCTCGTCGCGTTCCGCCTCAGAGAGCACTTCGAAGAACGGGGCCATCACGTCGTTGGTCTGCTCCTCGATCACCTTCCGGCGTTCGACCACGTCGGGAGCGGGCGCCGGGTACGGCTCCGGCCATTCGAAGAATTTCGCCATCGTCTCGCCCGCGACGTTACCGAAAGGTGTTCCGGGGTGCTCGATCGCGAGCATCGCGTCCAGCGGATGCATGCCCGCCGCGACGACGGCCGCCGCGTGCACGCCGCCGCGCAGTTCGCGCACGACGTGCATGAGCTGGGTGGCCCGCGCCGGCGCGTCGGCCGGCAGCGGTACGGCCCGCCACCCGGCGAACAGCGGCGCGCCCACCGGCGAGGCGTGCTCGACGACCGGCTCCAGCAGCTCGGCCAGCCGGGCGCAGCCGTCGAAGCCGCCGAGGTTGCGCCGCCCCCACTCCTGGCAGGCCACGGCGTAGCGGGCCACCGCCTGCTCGACCGGGACCTTGCGCCCGCCCTCCCAGCTCTCGGTGACGTGCGCGGGCGGGAAGAAGACGGCGACCGAGGTCACCACGTCGGCGTGGACCTCGCCGAGCACGCCGCAGCGGCCGCGGAAGTAGGCCTCGCGAGGACCGAGCCGGAGCTCCTCGCAGGCCGCCTTGGCCTCGCGCGAGAGCATCCACTTGCCGCCGAGCACGCCGATGGGGCCTTTGACCTCGGCCGCCGTGGTGCGGGGATCCGCCATGCCGTACCTCCTGGGGTGGGGAAGACGTCCCCAGAATCCCTCAGCAGAACATCATTCGGCAAGTTCTCCGGAGGCGATGATCACCGCCGGGCCGGCCAGGTAGCTGGTCTCGGCGGTGAGCGTCACGGTGAGCCGGCCGCCGAGCACCTCGACCGTCCAGGTGCCGGTGCTCTCCCCGGCCAGGTGGGCGGCGGCGACGGCGGTGGCCACCGCGCCGGTGCCGCACGAGCGGGTCTCGCCGGAGCCGCGCTCGTAGACGCGCATCACCGCGCGACGCGGGCCGACCGCGTTGAGCAGCTCGATGTTGACGCCGGTCGGGAAGACCGCCGGGTCGAAGGCGGGCTGGTGGTCGAGCACGAGCTGGGTGACCGGGTCGCCGATGACGCAGGCCAGGTGCGGGTTGCCCACGTCGATGTGCAGGCCGGTGTACTCCTGGCCGGCGACGGTGGCGACGCTCTCGCCCAGCACGCGCGGCAGGCCCATGTCGACGGAGATCTCGCCCGCGGCGTCCACGCGGACGGCACGCAGCCCGCCGCGGGTGGCGATGGCGAACTCCGCCGGGTCGGTCAGCCCGGCGTCGATGAGGTGGCGGGCGAAGACCCGGACGCCGTTGCCGCACATCTCGGCCATGCTGCCGTCGGAGTTGCGGTAGTCCATGAACCACTCGGCCTGCCCGGCCAGGTGCGAGACCTCGGGTGAGACCTTGGTGCGCACGACGCGGAGGACTCCGTCGGCGCCCAGACCCGCGCGCCGGTCGCAGATCGCCGCCACGCGGGCGGCGGTCAGCTCCAGCTCGCCGTCGGGATCGGGCAGGATGACGAAGTCGTTCTCAGTGCCGTGCCCCTTCAAGAACCTCATGCGCCAAGCCTATGAGGTCCGGCGAATCGTACGGCAACCAGACCACCCTGGGGTCGCGCCGGAACCACGACTCCTGCCGCCGGGCGAAGCGCCGGGTGGCCCGGACGGTCTCCTCGAAGGCCTGCTCCTCGCTCCACTCGCCGTCCAGGAAGCGCAGCACCTGGGCGTAGCCGAGCGCCCGCGAGGCGGTGAAGCCCTCGCGCAGCCCCGGCAGCGAGCGCACCTCCTCGACCAGCCCCGCCGCCCACATGCGCTCCACGCGCAGCGCGATCCGCTCGTCGAGCTCGGGCCTGGGCACCGACAGCCCGATCTGCACGCTGGGGTAGACCGCCTCGTAGGAGGGCATCGTCGCGGAGAACGGCCGCCCGGAGAACTCGATCACCTCCAGCGCCCGCACGATCCGCCGCCCGTTGCTGGGCAGGATCGCCTCGGCCGCCACCGGGTCGGCCACCCGCAGCCGCTCGTACAGCTCCCGCGGCCCGCGCTCGGCCAGCTCGGCCTCCAGGCGGGCGCGGATCTCCGGGTCGGTGCCGGGGAACTCCAGCTCGTCGAGCGCGGCCCGGACGTAGAGCCCGCTGCCGCCGACCAGGATCGGCGTCTCGATCGTGTCCAGCAGCGGCCGGACCAGCTTCTGGTACTCGGCCACGCTGGCGGTGACGCTCACCTCCCAGATGTCCAGGAGATGGTGCGGAACCCCCTTGCGCTCGGAAAGGTCGAGTTTGGCCGTGCCGATGTCCATTCCTCGGTAAAGCTGCATGGAGTCGGCGTTGATGCATTCGCCGCCCAGCCGGAGGGCGAGATCCACGGCTAGGTCGGACTTTCCGGCCGCGGTGGGTCCCACGACGGCGATGACTGGCTGCTGGCGCACACCGATAAGTGTGTCAACGATGCGGGTATGAGTGGGACGGCGGCTCGGGGGGGCCGCCGCGAAACAGACCGGGAGAAAGCATGTCGATCTTCGACAAGGTCAAGGAGATGTTCAACGACGCCTCGGACAAGGCGCGGAACGTCCCCGAACAGGCGGCGGGCACCGCCGACGACGGCGGAGCCAGGACCAGGCAGTCCGCCGGGGGCGCCGGCTCCAAGGTCGACGGGCTGCGCGAGAAGGCGGAGGACGCCGCCAGGTCCGGCATCGACAAGGCGGCCGCCGCCGCGAGCGAGGCCACCGGCGGCAAGTACGACGAGCACCTCGCCAAGGGCGCCGACGCCGCGCGCAGGGCCGCCGACCGGATCGACGGCAAGGAAGGCTAGCTAGAGGTCCAGGAGCGTTGGCTGCAGGTACCCCTCGTGGGTCAGCAGCCAGCGCTTCGTCTCCACGCCGATCCCGCCGCTGAAGCCGCCCAGCCCGTTGCCCGCGACCACCCGATGGCACGGCACCACGATCGGCAGCGGGTTGGAGCCCATGATCGACCCGATCCCCCGCGCCGGCACGCCCGTCCCGCTCAGCCCGGCCAGCTCGCCGTAGGTGACCACCTTCCCGTACGGCACGCCGAACAGGGCCTGCAGCACCCTGCGCCTGCTCCCCGCGGTCAGCCGCCAGTCGATCGGCGTCTCGAACCGCGTCAGCTCACCGGCGAAGTAGGCCCGCAGCTCCGCCACCACCGGCGCGGTCCGTGCCGCGTCCTCGGCCACCGGCGCCTCCAGCCGCAGCCCGTGCCAGCCGGTGGCCACCAGGCCCTGCTCGGACACCGCCACGGCGAACGGCCCGACCGGCGTCTCGAGCTCCGCATATGCGACTGTGTCCATCATGTCCTCGCGTGAACTCGTCATCCTCGGCACCGCCAGCGCGGTCCCTACCCGGAACCGTAACCACAACGGGTATTTTCTGCGCTGGGACCGGCAAGGTTACCTTTTCGACCCCGGCGAGGGCACCCAGCGGCAGTTGACGCGGGCCGGGCTGAGCGCGCACGACCTCACCTGGATCTGCGTCACCCACTTCCACGGCGACCACTGCCTCGGGGTGCCGGGTACGGTGCAGCGCATCGCCCGCGACCAGGTCCCGCATCCGGTGCACGCCGCCTTCCCGGCCTCGGGCGAGCAGTACTGGCGGCGGCTGCGGCACGCCGCCGCCTTCCACGACACCGCCGAGATCGTGGAGCATCCGCTGGCGGGCGAGGTGGCCGAGGCGCCGCCGCTGGTGGCGATGCGGTTGTCGCACCCGGTGGAGGCGTACGGCTACCGCCTCAAGGAGCCCGACGGGCGGCGGCTGCTGCCCGAGGCGCTGCGGGCGCGCGGCATCGAGGGGCCGGCGATCGGCGAGCTCCAGCGGGCCGGCGAGCTGCGCGGGGTGCGGCTGGAGGAGGTCAGCGAGCCGCGGCGGGGCCAGAGCATGGCCTTCGTCATGGACACGCGGCTGTGCGACAACGTCTTCGCCCTCGCCGACGACGTGGACCTGCTGGTCATCGAGTCGACCTTCCTCACCTCGGAGGCGGCGCTCGCCAAGGAGCACGGCCACCTGACCGCCTACGAGGCCGGGCTGGTGGCCGCCCAGGCCGGGGTGCGCACGCTCGTGCTCACCCACTTCTCCGAGCGGTACGGCGAGGCGGACGAGCCGCGGTTCGAGGCGGAGGCGCGGCGTCACTTCGACGGCGAGGTGGTCCTGGCCCGCGACCTGATGCGGGTGCGGCTCCGTTGACCCTCGGTTCCGGTCAGGTCCAGGTCGCCACGACGTAGCCGACGCCGTAGGGCGCGGTGTCGGCGAGGACCGTGCCGGTGAGCGGCTGGTCCGCCGCTCCGGCCAGGACCTGGAGCGCGGCCCGGCCGCCGGTCCACAGCCGCTCGGCCTCGGCCGGGTCGAGCGCGGCCAGCGCCGCCGCGTCCGCCTCCGCCAGCGCCCTGACCAGCCCCTCCTGGTACGGCTGAGCCGCCGGGTCGAGGTAGCCGGGCGCTTTCTCGGTCAGGCACGCCGACCCGTCGGCCAGGACGAGCAGCGCCACCCGCGGCCCGCGCACCAGCGAAGCCCCAAGGTCGAGGCAGTCCCCCGGCGGGGCGTCGAAGGCCACCTCCTGGAAACCGTCCGGGTCACGCCGCAACAACCAGCGCCCGATGGTCAGCGACAACGGCAGCACCGGCTCGCCCGCCCCGGCCTTGACCTCCACGCCCCACGGGCGCAACGACCCGGCGGCCTGCCCGCCGTACACCCGGGTGGTCTGGCCGCCGCCGACCACCACCAGCTCATCGTGCGGCACGGCCAGCAGGGACTCCACCGCGGCGGCGCAGGCGGCGCGCAGGCCGTCCAGCTCGGCGGCGGCGGCGCCGGCCAGTTCGGGCACGATCAGGGGCGGATGCGGGCACACTGCCGCGGCGACTAGCACGCCGACAGGCTATCTACTGGTACGGGCTGGCCCCAGACCGGATCGCGGAGATCATCTCGACCGCGCGGGCGTGCGCGGCGGCGTGCAGGCCGTGGCCGTAGCTCACCCTCGCCACCCCGAGCGTGGCCAGCTCGGCCAAACTGGGTGTACCGGGACGGAACAGGATGTTCACCGGCCCGCCGACCTCCCGCACGAACCACCTGATCCGCTCCGCGTCGGACAGCCCGATCGGGTAGACGCAGTCGGCGCCGGCGGCGAGGTAGCGGCGGGCCCGGTCGGCCGCCTCCTCCTGGTCGGCGTCCGGGTGGAGGAAACTGTCCACCCGGGCGTTGATCACCAGGTCCGGGTCGGCGGCCCGGACCTCGGCCAGGAAGTCCGCCTGCCGGGCGGCGTCGATGGGGGCGTTGGTGCGCGGGTCCGAGTCCTCCAGGTTGCACCCGACCGCGCCCGTCTCGGCCAGCCGCGCGGCGAGCTCCTTCGGCGGCAGCCCGTAGCCGCGCTCCACATCGGCCGTCACCGGGACCCGCGCCAGGCGGACGATGCGGGCGATCGCCGCGAACATCTCAGCGGGCGGGGTGTCCTCCCCGTCCCGGTAGCCCAGCACCGCCGCCACCGCCGCGCTCCCGGTCGCAATCGCGCGGAACCCCGCGTCCTGGACGGCATGCGTGGAGGCCCCGTCCCAGACGTTGGGCAGGATCAACGGGGTGCCGGGCACATGCAGGGCCCGGAGCTCGGTGGCGCGTGGATCGGTCATGGGCCGAGCCTAGGAACCGCGACGGCCGGCCCCTAGAGCCACTGACGGCCGAAATCCGAAGTCCAGTCCCCGGTGGGCGTCAGCCGCAGCCGCTGGCGGCGCACTGGCCGGGGAACATGCCGCCCGGGCCGTCGGCAGGGTTGTCCTCGGCGGGCGGCGCGGACGGCTTGCCGTTCGAACCACCGGAGTCGCCGGCGTTCCCGGAGTTGCCGGTGTTCCCGGTGTTGGTGGTGCCCTTGGACCCGCCACCGGTGGTCCCGGAGTCGCCGGTGCTGCCCGAGTCGCCGGTGTTCCCGCCGGAGTCACCGGAGTCGCCGGTGTTCCCGGCGTCGCCGGTCGAGCCGTCGCCCGCCTGCCCGCCGTCCTGGTCCTCGGTGGCGTCGCCGGGCTCGTCCTGCGTGCCGTCCTGCGGGGCGCCGCTCTGGTCGGCGGCCGGGTCCTGGGTCTGAGAGACCGGAGTGGTGCCGGCGGCGGGCTGGTCGGAGCCGGACAGGGCGAAACCCAGCCCTCCGGCGCCGAGCGCCGCGACGACGACGGCGGCGATGACGATCAGCTTCTTGTTGGCGTTCGCGGCGGTCTTCCGCCGCGGCGGCCGGGGCTCGTCGCCCGGGCCGGTGAGGACGTCCAGACGCTCGGGATCGTGGCCTTCCATGGAAACAGCTCCTGCGGGTCGGATCGGGGGAAAGCGCGCCGGCTTCCGCGGGTGATGGACCACACTAGCCGCGTCAGCACAATGCTCGCGCACCAATCACGAAGGAATCACGACTTGTCGGAACTTGATCCCTTTCACCCAGGTAACCGCAGGTCGCTCCTGCCCCTGGTGAGCGCACTTTCCGTCGTCGCCCTCGCGATCCTGGGGATTTCCTGTGCGTTTCTCGGTGCGGAAAGCGCCCCTATCGATGATCGCGATAAACGATCAATTCCGCATCCGAGTTCTGGCACGGTCCATCGCTGGGCCGTTTACCTCGAACCGCCGCCCCGTCGCTGGCAGCGCCGTTTCCCGGCTCCTGTCACCGCCCGCCCGGCCGTCACGCCTGTCCCGCGTCCGCGCCCGGGCCGGCCCGCCCCGGCCCGTCCGGTGCCCCGCCGCGTGGCCGACCCGTGCGCCACCTTCGACGGCCTGCGCCGCGCTTACTGTCACCAGGTCCTGGACGCCCTCACTCGATAGCGTCCCGAAGCGGGCGGTCAGTCGAGGCTCGGCCAGGTGCCGGCGGCGTGGCAGGCGCCGTAGCCCTCGGCGGAGGCGACCACTCGCCCCCCGGCCACCCGCAGCGCGATCTGCGTCAGATCGTCCGGCTCGCGCACGCCGGCCGCGGCGGCGAGGGCGCCGGTCTCGTCGAAGACCACCTGCACCCGCGGCCACGCGTGCAGCGGGAAGACCCGGCGCACCCGCCCGGCCACCTCCGCCACGACCAGCCGGGCCAGCGGCAGCAGTTCGGCCGGCTCCTCGCTCACCACGATCACCGACACGGTCTCCCCCGGCGGCACCGCCCGTACGGCCTCCTCGGCGACCGACAGCCGTCGGACGCCGAGCACCGCCACGACGCCGTCGCCGCCCAGCCGGGCCGGCTCCGCGGTGACCGCGTCGAAGGCCGCCGGCGGGTCCCACGTCCGCTCCTCGGTCACCGCCAAGGGCGCGAACTCCAGGTGCGGGGGCGCCCACCGGTCGGCCTGCCCCTGGCCGTCGAGCCCGGCCAGGCGCTCGACGGCCAGGGGCAGGCCGAACTCGTCCACGAAGCCGGGTGCGGCGGCACTCAACTGGGCGGCTCCGTGCAGCGTGGTGAGCGCGGCCTCGGCCACTCGCACCAGCCGCGGCCTTTCTTCCTGGTCCTCCCAGTCCCGTTCTTCCTCGCGCCGGGTCACCTCGGCGCGCGCCGTCCAGGAACCGGGCCCGCGCTCCGGCCGGCCACCGCCGCCCGCCGCCACCTGTTCCAGCGCCAGCCCGAGCAGGAGTGCGGCCAAGCACATGAGCTGGGCGTACGGCCGGCGGATCCGTTCGTCGGCCTGCACCTCGGTCAGGAGGTCCATCGTCAGGCGGGGCGGTTCGGCGTCGCCGGCCAGCGGCAGCCGCTCCACCCAGGCCCTGGCGAACTCGCGCAACGCCGCGCCCGGGCCGCCCACCTCGGGCTTCGGCCGTTCCCCGTTGTCCGCTTCGAGTTCCGCCAGCTCGGCCAGGACGGCGAAGTAGAGGGCCCGCTTGGTGGGGAAGTGGGAGTAGACCGCGCCGCGGGTCAGCTCGGCGATGTCGTCGAGCTTCGCCTCGCGGAAGCCGCGCTCGGCGAACAACGCCTGGGCCGCGGCGAGCACGCGTCTGCGGTTGTGCTCCATCTCTTCTCCCCGCGCCTGCCGCTGCCCCTGAAGGTCAGGAGCAACCGGTGGCGACCGGAGGAAGCGGAGCCGGGCGGCCGATGGCGGGCATGCCGAGCATGACGCCCGGTCCCGACGAGGCCGGGGCGGCCTGGCGGGCGGCCCAGGCGTCGCCGGCCCGGGTGCGGCGCAGGCCCAGCACGCCGCTGTCGGCGACGAGGTGGTGCGGCGCGGCGTAGGTGACCTCGACCCGCACCATGTCACCGGGCCGCGGCGTCTCCTCGCCCACGGCGAAGTGCACGAGCCGGTTGTCCGGCGCCCGCCCGGACAGGCGGCGGGTGGCCTCGTCCTTGCGGCCCTCGCCTTCGGCGACGAGCACCTCCAGCGTCCGCCCGACCTGGGTCTTGTTCTCCGCCCAGGAGATCTCCTCCTGGAGCGCGACCAGCCGCTCGTACCGCTCCTGGACGACCTCCTTGGGGACCTGCTGGTCCATGGTCGCCGCGGGCGTGCCGGGCCGGATGGAGTACTGGAAGGTGAAGGCGTTGGCGAAGCGGCTCTGCCGTACGACGTCGAGGGTCTGCTGGAAGTCCTCCTCGGTCTCGCCGGGGAAGCCCACGATGATGTCGGTGGAGATGGCCGCGTCGGGCATGGCCGCGCGGACCCGCTCGATGATGCCGAGGTAGCGCTCGGCCCGGTAGGAGCGGCGCATCGCCTTGAGCACCCGGTCGGAGCCGGACTGCAGCGGCATGTGGAGCTGGTGCATCACGTTGGGCGTCTCGGCCATGGCGGCGATCACGTCGTCGGTGAAGGCGGCCGGGTGCGGCGAGGTGAAGCGGACCCGCTCCAGGCCCTCGATGTCGCCGCAGGCGCGCAGCAGCTTGCCGAAGGCCAGCCGGTCGCCGAACTCGACGCCGTAGGTGTTGACGTTCTGGCCCAGCAGGGTGATCTCCAGGACGCCCTGCTCGACGAGGGTCTGCACCTCGGCCAGGACCTCGCCGGGGCGGCGGTCCTTCTCCTTGCCTCGCAGCGACGGCACGATGCAGAAGGTGCAGGTGTTGTTGCACCCGACGGACACCGAGACCCAGGCGGCGTAGGCGGACTCGCGCTTGGTCGGCAGCGTGGAGGGGAAGACCTCCAGCGACTCCTTGAGCTCGACCTGCGCCTCGCCGGCGATCCGGGCGCGCTCCAGCAGCACCGGCAGCGAGCCGATGTTGTGCGTGCCGAAGACCACGTCGACCCAGGGGGCCTTGCGGACGATCTCGCCCTGGTCCTTCTGCGCGAGGCAGCCGCCGACGGCGATCTGCATGCCGGGCCGGCCGGCCTTGACCGGGCGGAGGTGGCCGAGGTTGCCGTAGAGCCGGTTGTCGGCGTTCTCCCGCACCGCGCAGGTGTTGAAGACGACCACGTCGGCGGTCTCGCCCTCGGGCGCGGCGACATAACCGGCGTCCTCCAGCAAACCGGACAGACGCTCGGAGTCGTGCACGTTCATCTGGCACCCGTAGGTGCGCACCTGGTAGGTCCTCATCGCACTCTCAAGGGTAGGCGCTGCACGGCCTTGGCAAGTCCATGGATCCTTGAACCCGCTGTGATCTGATCGGTACCGGTCAGTTAGTGACCAGCGCTCTTAGGCCATCTACGTTGTCACCCATGACGGACAACGGTGACGGGGCTCCGCTGGTCAAGATGGAGAACGTCAACAAACACTTCGGGGCGCTCCACGTCCTGAAGGACATCAACCTGACCGTCTCCCGCGGCGAGGTCCTCGTGGTGATCGGTCCGTCCGGCGGCGGAAAGTCGACGCTGTGCAGGACGATCAACCGCCTGGAGACCATCGACAGCGGAAAGATCATCTTTGACGGGCGGGAGCTGCCGGAGGAGGGCAAGGCGCTGGCCGCGCTGCGCTCCGAAGTCGGCATGGTGTTCCAGTCGTTCAACCTGTTCGCGCACAAGACGATCAGGGAGAACGTGACGCTCGGCCCGGTCCGGGTGCGCAAGCTCGCGCGAGCCAAGGCCGACCAGCGTGCCATGGAGCTGCTGGAGCGGGTGGGCATCGCCAGCCAGGCGGAGAAGTACCCGGCGCAGTTGTCCGGCGGCCAGCAGCAGCGGGTGGCCATCGCCCGCGCGCTGGCGATGGACCCGAAGATGATCCTGTTCGACGAACCGACCTCGGCTCTGGACCCGGAGATGGTCCAGGAAGTGCTCGATGTCATGATCGGGCTGGCCCGCGACGGCATGACCATGGTGGTCGTCACCCACGAGATGGGCTTCGCCAGGAGAGCCGCCAACAGAGTGGTGTTCATGGCCGAAGGCCAGATCGTCGAGGAGAACACCCCCGACGAGTTCTTCACCAACGCCCGGACCGACAGGGCCCAAGACTTCCTGTCCAAGATTCTCACGCACTGAGGGGTTCAGATGAGTATTCGGCGAGTAGGCGCGGCCATCGGAGCCGCCGGCCTGCTGATCTCGGGCCTGGCGGCCTGCGGCGGCGACAAGACGTACGCCAGCGTGGTCGAGAAGGTGAAGGACGGCGGCACGATCATCGTCGGCACCAAGTGGGACCAGCCGAGCCTCGGCCTGAAGAAGGGCAACGCGCCCGAGGGCTTCGACGTGGACGTGGCCAAGGCCGTGCTGAAGGAGATGAACGGCGGCAAGGACGTCGACATCACGTGGAAGGAGTCGATCTCCGCCAACCGTGAGACCTTCCTGGGCAACGGCACGGTGGACATCATCTTCGCCACCTACTCCATCACCGAGGCCCGCAAGCAGAAGGTCACCTTCGCCGGGCCGTACGTGATCGCGCACCAGGACGTCATGGTCCGCAAGGACGACGCCTCGATCAGCCAGCCGCAGCAGCTCGTCGGCAAGAAGATCTGCAAGGCGTCCGGCTCCAACTCCTACAAGCGGATCACCGACCCGCCCCCCGACGGCCAGCTCGACCTCGACGCCACCCTCGTGGACGCGACGAACTACTCCGAGTGCGTCTCCAAGCTGAGCGGCGGCAACCTCGACGCCGTCACCACCGACGACCTGATCCTGGCGGGCTTCGCCAAGCAGGCCGGCGGCAACTTCAAGATCCTCGGCCAGCCGTTCACCGACGAGAAGTACGGCATCGGCCTGAAGAAGGGTGACAAGGCCACCTGCGAGGCGGTGAACGCCGCGGTGAAGAAGCTGTGGGACAACGGCACGATGAAGCAGCTCCTGACCACCTGGTTCGGCGGCATCGACGGCCTGAAGCTCTCGGACGCGGCCCCGCCCGCCGAGGGTTGCGCCTAGAGTCCACCCCCTGACGCGGCGGCCGGACGTTCCCGGCCGCCGCGGTCGTCGTCTGGAGCACCATGGACGAACTGTTCGAGTACGCGGGATTCCTGGCCGAGGGCTTCCTGGAGAACCTCAAGCTGGCCGCGATCTGCGCCGTGGCCTCGCTCATCCTCGGCACGATCCTGGCCGCGATGCGCGTCTCGCCCACCCCGGTCCTGCGCGGCGTCGGCACGGTCTACGTGAACGTGCTGCGGAACACGCCGCTGACCCTGGTGCTGGCCTTCTCCATCCTCGGCCTGAGCGACCAGCTCGACCTGGTCTTCTCCGAGGAGCCGCGGACCAACGCCTTCTGGATCGTGGCCCTGGGCCTGTCGGTCTACACCGCGGCCTTCGTCTGCGAGGCGATCCGGTCGGGCATCAACACGGTGCCGATGGGCCAGGCCGAGGCGGCCCGCGCCCTCGGGCTGGGCTTCTTCCAATCGCTGACGCTGATCATCCTGCCGCAGGCCTTCCGGGTCGTGGTCGCCCCGCTCGGCAGCGTGATGATCGCCATGGTGAAGAACACCACCGTGGCGGTGGCCGGTGGCTTCGCCGCCGACGTCGCGGCGAACATGCGCGAGGTCTTCGACACCACCGGCGCCTCGATCCCGATCTTCCTGGGCATCGTAGTGGCCTTCATGGCGGTCACCCTGCCCATCGGATTCTTCACCGGGTGGCTGGCCCGGAGGCTGGCGGTGGCCCGATGAGCTCGTCCGTCCTGTTCGACGCACCCGGGCCGCGCGCCCGGATCCGCAACCACCTGCTCACCGCGATCAGCCTGGTCGCGGTGGGCGCGGTGGTGTGGTTCATCTACCGCGGCTTCGACGACAAGGGCCAGTGGGACGGCAAGATCTGGGCGCCGTTCGTCGACCCCAGCACCTGGACCGACTACATCATTCCCGGCCTGCTCGGCACGCTGAAGGCGGCCGCCGCGGCGGCGGTGCTGGCGCTGGTGTTCGGCGCGGTGTTCGGCCTGGCCCGGCTCTCCGAGCACCGCTGGATCCGGATGATCGCCGGTTTCGTGGTCGAGGTCTTCCGGTCGATCCCGCTGCTCCTGCTGATCTTCTTCATCTACTTCCTGATGCAGGGCGGCGACTACACCTTCTTCGCCCTGGTGCTCGGCCTGACCCTGTACAACGGCTCGGTGCTGGCCGAGGTGGTCAGGGCCGGCGTGCTGGCCGTACCCAACGGGCAGTCGGAGGCGGCCTACGCCATCGGCCTGCGCAAGAGCCAGGTCATGCGGATGATCCTGCTGCCGCAGGCGGTCACCGCGATGATGCCGGCGATCGTCAGCCAGCTCGTGGTGCTGCTCAAGGACACCGCGCTCGGCTACATCATCGCCTACGTCGACCTGCTCAACATGGGCTTCAAGCTCATCCCGGCCAACTTCTTCGGCTCGCTGATCCCGGCCGCCATCGTGATCGGCATCATCTACATCGGGCTCAACATGGCGCTGAGCGCCCTGGCCACCTGGCTGGAGAAGCGCAGCCGGCGCAGTCGCAAGACCGCCGCTCCGCCCATCGCGCCGCCCGGCCCGGCCCTCATCGGGATGGGCCCGGCCACGCCCGGCGCGGCGGCCATCGAAGGCATGGAATAGCGAGGAACTCCGGGCGAGTTTCGGGCAGGATTCGGGCTATGTCGTTCTCCCCCTGGAGCTCGCCCCTCAGCACCTCCGACGTGGCCCGCGCGGGCCTGCGCCTGGGCTGGCCGACCGCGGCCGCCGGGCAGGTGTGGTGGACCGAGGACCGGCCCGACGAGGGCGGCCGTTCGACGATCATGCATCGGGCGGCCGACGGCACCCGCACCGAGCTGCTGCCCGCGCCCTGGAGCGCCCGCACCCGCGTGCACGAGTACGGCGGGCGGCCCTACGCGGTGACCGGCTCCGGCGCGGTCGTCTTCGCCAACCTCGGCGACCAGCGGCTCTACCTGCTCGACGGCGGCGACCCCGTGCCGCTGACCCCGGACGACGGCTGCCGCTACGCCGACCTGCTCGTCCGCGGCGACGACCTCTGGGCCGTCCGGGAACGCCACGAGGACGACGGCAAGGTGCAGCGCTCGATCGTGTCCATCCCGCTGGCCGGGGGCGAGCCGCGCGAGCACGTCACCGGCAGCGACTTCTACGCCTCGCCCACCCTCTCCCCCGACGGCCAGCTCCTGGCCTACATCTGCTGGAACCACCCGCGCATGCCGTGGAACGGCACCGAACTGCGGCTCACCCGGCTGGCCGACGGGAGCTCGTGGACGGTCAAGGGCGGGCTCGGCGAATCGGTCCTGGCGCCGCAGTTCCGCGACGACTCCCACCTGTACCTGATCTCCGACTGGTCAGGGTGGTGGAACCTCTACCGGATCAGCATCTACGGCACCTCCTCCCAGGCGCTCCACCCGGCCGAGCAGGAGTTCGCCTGGCCGATGTGGACCCTGGGCGGCCTGCCGTACCTCGTGCTGGAGGACGGGCGGCTCGCGGTCCTGCACGGGCAGGGCGACCTGCGGCTGGGCCTGCTCGACCCGGACAGCGGCGTCCTGACCGACCTCGACGTGCCCTACGACGGCTGGCTGCCCGCGCTCGCCGCCGACGGCGGCGCCCTGGTCGGCGTCGGGTACGGCCCGGCGGTCCCGACCTCGGTCGTCCGCCTCGACCTGGCCACCGGGCGGGTCGAGGGCCTGCGGCGCGAGATCGACGAACTGCCGGACATCGCCTGGCTGCCGGCCCCGGAGCCGGTCGAGGTGACCGGCCGCTTCGGGCGGCGCGCGCACGCCTTCCTCTACCGTCCCGCCGCACCCGGCCGCAGCGCCGAGGGGGCCACGCCGTACGTCGTCTTCGTCCACGGCGGCCCGACCGCGCACACCACCACCGCGCTCGACCTGGAGAAGGCGTTCCTCACCTCGCGCGGCATCGGCGTACTGGACCTCAACTTCGGCGGCTCCACCGGGTACGGCAGGGCCTACCGGGAACGGCTGCGCGGCCAGTGGGGCGTGGTCGACGTCGAGGACACCGTCGCCGCGGCCGAATGGCTGCTCGCGCAGGGCCTCGCCGGGCAGGTCGCGGTCCGCGGCGGCAGCTCGGGCGGCTGGACGGTGATGGCCACCTGCTGCCGCTCCGACGCCTTCGCCGGCGGCGTCTCGTACTACGGGGTCAGCGCGCTGGCGCCGCTCAACGCGCACACGCACGACTTCGAGTCGCGCTACGTCGAGTGGCTGGTCGGGCCGGACGACCCCGGCCTGTACGCCACCCGCGAGCCGCTGGCCCTGGTCGACGGGGTGAGCTGCCCGATGTTGCTGCTCCAGGGCCTCGACGACCCGGTCGTGCCGCCCGAGCAGTCCTCCGCCTTCGCCGACGCGCTCGCCGAACGTGGCGTGCCGTGCACCTACCTGGCCTTCGAGGGCGAGTCGCACGGCTTCCGGCGGGCCGAGACGCGCACCGCCGCGCTCGCCGCCGAGCTGGCATTCTACCAGCAGATCTTCGATTGAGGCCGCGCCCCCGCTAAGATCATTCTTCTTTACGGGGCGGGGGAGGCCTTGGTGGACGATACGCTCGGCAGCGCCTATCACTTAGTCCAGCCGCTGGGTGAAGGCGGCATGGGCGCCGTCTGGCGCGCGGTCGATCGCCGGACCGGCGAGTTCGTGGCGGCGAAGCTGCTGCATCCCGGGCTGGCGACCGATCCGGAGGTGGTGGCGCGCTTCGTCCGGGAACGGACGGTCCTGCTGCGGTTACGGCATCCGGGCATCGTCTCCATCCGCGACTTCGTCCTCGAAGGCGACCGGATCGCGATCATCATGGACCTCGTGTCCGGCGGCGACCTGCGCGAGGCGCTGCGCCGCCAGGGCACCTTCGCGCCCGTGTCCGCCGCCGCCATGGCCGCGCAGGTGGCCGACGCCCTCGCCTACGCGCACACCGGCGGGGTCGTGCACTGCGACGTCAAACCGGGCAACGTGCTGCTCGAAGCGGGCGGCGGCGCGCTCCGGCTCAGCGACTTCGGCGTCTCACGCATCCTGCAGACCACCACCGTCGGCACCGCGACCAGCGTGGTCGGCACGCCGGTCTACATGGCCCCCGAGGTGTTGCGCGGCGAGCGCCCCGGGCCCGCCGCCGACCTCTACGCGCTGGCGATGCTCCTGTACGAGTTGCTGGCCGGCCGGGCGCCGTTCGCCGGCGGGCACACGATGAGCGCCCTGCACTGCGCCTTCCACATGGCGCCGCGCCGGCTGCCCGGGATTCCGGACCCGCTCTGGGACGTCATCGTGGCCTGCTCCGCCAAGGACCCCGGCGCCCGGCCCGCCGCCGAGCAGGTCGCCCGGCAGCTCCGGGCGGCTTCGGGGGCGCTGGCGGGGGTGCCTTCGCTCGACCCGGTCTCGCGGGAGGCGCCTCTCTCCGACACCGCCGTCCCGCTCGACGGCACTCCCCTGGCCCGCCAACCGGCCGCGCCCTCCTCCTCTTCGGCCACCACCTCGCCCGCTGTGGCGGGGGCGCCGCGGGCGGGCAGGCGTCCGCCGCGCCTGCTGCTGGGCGCCGGGGCGGCCGGGGTCGCGCTGGTCGCCGCGACCACCTTCGTCCTGTGGGACCGCACCCCGTCCACCGCCGACCCGGTACGGCACGCCGGCCCTGCCGCTGCTGCCTCGGTTCCGGTGTCGGCCTCGGTTCCGGTGTCAGTGTCGGCTTCGGTTTCCGTTAAGCCGTCCACGCGGAAGCCGCCCTCCACCAAGCCGGTGCGCACCCCCACCCCCCAGTCCCGGGGCGCCAAGCCCACACCCCAGCCCTCCCGCCCCGCCACCACCAAGCCGCCGGTCAAGAAGTCGCCACCCGCCGAGTCCGAGATCGCCCAGGAACTCGCCGCCGAGGCCGACGACCCCACCCCGGCCGCCAAGGAGGTCATCCGCTGCGGCGACTGGGGCCACGCCGGCCAGGGCGTCTACCTCAGCCCGTGCCTTCGCGCCGTCGAGGGCAGGCTCTACACGCAGGTCCGGATGAAGGCGCCCGACGGCTTCCAGACGGACATGGCCATGCAGGTCTTCGACGCCCACGACAACCGGGCGATCACCGTGCAGCTCAAGTGCCACGACATGCGCTTCACCCTGGGCCGCACCCAGCACGTCTGCGTCCCCGAGGGCTGGTACGCCATCCCGTCAGCCGTCGCCGGCCGCCCCTACTACGTCCGCCAGCAGTGGCGCCCGCACAAGACCGCCGCCTGGCTCGGCGGCGTGGAAAGCCCCACCGTCACCCCCTAGGAGGATCAGCGGGAAGGGTCAGCGGGCGAACTCGGTGGCCCTGGACTCCCTGACCACGGTGATCCGGATCTGCCCCGGATAGGTCAGTTCCTCCTCCACCTGCTTGGCCATGTCCCGCGCGATCACCTGCGCCTGGATGTCGTCGATCGAGTCGGGCTTCACCATGATCCGGATCTCTCGCCCGGCCTGCATGGCGAACACCTTCTCCACTCCCTCGTACGACGAGGCGATCTCCTCCAGCCGCTCCAGCCGCTTGACGTAGGCCTCCAGCGACTCCCGCCGCGCCCCGGGCCGGCTCCCGCTGATCGCATCGGCCGCCTGGGTGAGCACCGCCTCGACCGTGCGGACCTCCACCTCGTTGTGGTGCGCCTCGATCGCGTGCACCACGTCCTCGCTCTCGCCGTACCGCCGCGCGATCTCCGCGCCGATCAGCGCGTGGCTGCCCTCGACCTCGTGCGTCAGCGCCTTGCCGATGTCGTGCAGCAACGCGCACCGCTTGAGCAACTGCCGGTCCAGCTTGAGCTCGCTGGCCATGATCCCGGCGATGTGCGCCGACTCGATCAGGTGCTTGAGCACGTTCTGCCCGTAGGAGGTGCGATAGCGCAACTGCCCCAGCAGCAGCGTCAGCTCAGGGTGCATGTCGGTGATGCTGAGCTCCACCAGCGCGTCCTCGCCCGCCCGCGCGCACAACGCCTGCACCTCGGCCTTGCTGCGCTCGTAGGCCTCCTCGATGCGCTGCGGGTGGATGCGCCCGTCGAGGATCAGCTTCTCCAGCGTCAACCGCCCGGTCTCGCGGCGCACCGGGTCGAAACACGACAACAACACCGCCTCCGGCGTGTCATCGATGATCAGGTTGACCCCGGTCGTCGACTCGAACGCCCTGATGTTGCGCCCCTCGCGCCCGATGATGCGGCCCTTCATCTCATCACCCGGCAGATGCAGCACGCTGACCACCGACTCGGCCGTCTGCTCCGCCGCCACCCGCTGTACGGCAAGCGTCACGATCTTCGTCGCGCGCTTCTCGCCCTCCTTGCGGGCCTCGCTCTCGATCTCCCGGATGATCAGCGCCGCCTCGCGCTTGGCCTGGTTGGCGATGTCCCTGATCAGCTCGGCCTTGGCCTGCTCCGCCGTCAGCCGGGCGACCCGCTCCAGCACCTTGCGGCGCTCCTCGTCCACCTGGGACAACTCCGTGCGCCGCTCGGCCAGCTCCGCCTCGGTCTCGGCCAGCTTGCGCTCGCGTTCGCCCTGCCGCTTGGACTCCTCGTCCAGCCGTTCCTCGCGCTCGGCCAGCCGCTTCTCGCGGCGTTCGAGGTCGGCGCGCAGTTCCTTCAGCTCGTGCTTGAGCGTCCGGCTCTCCTCCTCGACCTCCTGCCGGAGCCGGGCCGCGCTCTCGGCCGCCGCCTCCGACCTGCGCAGGATCTCGTCGGCCTCCGACTCGGCCTTGACCCGGATCTGCCCGGCCTCCGCCCTGGCCAGCGCCAGCTCGTCGTCCACCTCGGCCAGTTGCTCAGCCGACGGGCGCGCCACCTTCGGCGTCGCGGTACGCCTGATGACCAGCACCAGTGTCGCGATCGTCACGAACGCCAGCAGGAGTACCGCCATGGTCAGCACCACTACCGCGTCCATATCGGCGCTCCGCCCTCCTCGCGCTCACGCTCACAGCGCTGCTGTGCCCCTGCATCGCTCGCTCAGCTACTGCCTTGCCACGGGAGGGGTCACCTGCACGGCGCGGACAGCCGGGACGGCGTCGACACCAGGACGGGACTGCACCCAAGGCTGAACAGGCGCCGACTGCCTGAGCCGACACCTCGCCCCGCCTCGATCGATCACGTTCGTTCGTCCGTAGTTCACCGGTATGGCAATCCGCGCGTCGCGGAGTAACTCCTCACTGCCGTCGAGGTTATGCGTCGAAGTGGTAACGAGCAAGCAAAGACTGGCTGTCAAGCGTGTCCCACTCGACAGTCCGTCCCATTCGCCCGAATCTCTCGGCCACAACGAGCAAAACCCTTGCCTGGACGGCTTTTCCCAACGTTTGACCTGATGAAACCGCTCCATGGGAAAGCAATTTCGGCCCCGACCACCCTTTCCCCTGCCCTTGACCGCCCTCACCCACGACTCGACCGAGCCAACCGCCCCCTCCCGGTCGAGCTCCGGTTGGGGCACACCCCCTCTTCCTCGTCGCCCTGCTCCCCCTCTTCCCGCCGGATCGCTCCCCTTGCCTGTGCCGCACATCGCACACACATAGCGGACATATCAACCCGCCTCCCCAGGATGGAGCTCACAAGAAAGCACCAGCTAGGGAGTGTCCCCGATGTCCACCACCGCCACCGTCGTCACCGTTCTGGCCGCCCTCTGGGTGGGTTTCTCCGCCTTCTCACTCCTCCGCCGCGCCGAGTGGGTCGTGAAGCCGCTGACCGACTACGGCGTCCCCAGCACGTGGTGGCCCTGGCTGGGCGCGGCCAAGGCCGCCGGCTCCATCGGCCTCCTGATCGGTCTGTTCGTGCCGATCATCGGCATCCTGGCCGGGATCGCCCTGATCCTGTACTTCACCGGCGCCATCGTCACGGTGCTCCGCGCCCGCTCCTACTCGACCGTCGTCTACCCCGTGCTCTACCTGGCCCCCGTGATCGCCGCCCTCACCCTCGGCCACCTCGCCTGACCACCCCCACGCCTGCGCCAGCTCCCCACACCAAGCAGCCACCGCCCCGAACCCCCCACCCTGCTGGACCCTCCCAAGGGAACCCACCGAAGCAGCGAGCCAGAGAGGTGGGGCTGGCGCAGCAGCTCAAGAGACAGCACCGAAGCCGACAGAGGGCCGCACAGCAGCGCCGGCGCAACACCAGCCGACGGCCGCGGCCCTCAGAACGGACGCCGGACCGGAGCACACAGGCCGACGTGCTGCGGGCCCTCGAAGGGCATCCCAAGCCGAAACCAACCCTCGCCCCACCCCCGGGTCCCGTCCGGCACTGGTCCTCACCCCACCCCCGGTCTCCGCCCCGGCCCCGGTCCCCGTCCCGGCATTGGTCCCCGTGTCCGGTCCTCGTCCCGGCCGCGGGCCTCGTCCTAGGAGAAGTCGTCCTCGACCTCGATGCCCTCTTGCTCCAGCGCCTCCCGAACCACCCGATAGGCCAGCCCCGGCGCGTACCCCTTCCGAGCAAGCATCCCCGCCAGCCGCCGAATCCGGACCTGGGACTCAAGCCCCCGCGTCGACCCGAGCTTCCGCTCAACCAGCCGCCGAGCCGTCTCCAGTTCCTGGTCGGGATCCAGCCGTTCGACGGCCTCGTTGACCGTCTCCCCGTCCACACCCCTGTGCCGCAGTTCGGCCGCCAGAGCCCGCTTGGCCAGCCCCCGCCCATGGTGCCGGGACTCCACCCAAGCCTCAGCGAAGGCCTCGTCGTTGATCCACCCCAACTCCGTGAACCGGTCGAGCACGACGTTGGCGACCTCCTCGGGCACCTCCCGCTTCCGCATGGCCTCCGCGAGCTGCGCCCGCGTCTTGGGCGCCATGGCCAGCAGACGGAGCGCGATGTTCCGTGCCACCGACTCCGGATCCGCCGGCGGCCCTTGCGCCGCCCCCGACCCCGGATCCGGCCCGTCCCCGTAGCGCCCGCGCCCCTTCTTCCGCCCGTACCGCCCCTTCCCCCGCCCAGCCCGCCGCCGCTCCCCACCGTCGTCATCAAACAGCCCACCGCCGGAGCCCCCCGCCGCCCCGAACGGCTCACCCTCGAACAGCCCTCCGCCACCCGAACTTCCCCGCCCGCCCGAATCGGCTTGCACCCCATCAAACAGCCCGCCCCCCTGGCCAGACTCGCTGCCGAACAGCCCACCGCCGGTGTCGGGGCTGGGCGGGGTTAGCTCGGTGGCTGGGGTGGGCTTGGCAGCCGGGGTCGGCTCGGTGAGCGAGCTGAGCTCGGCGGCCCAGGCCGGCTCGGCGGACGAGGTGAGCTCGGCGGACGAGGTGGGCCCGGCCTCCGGGGTCGGCTCGCCGAACAAGCCGCCGCCCCCGTCGTGGCTGACCGAAGTCGGCTCAGCCTCCGAGACCGGCTCGCTGAATAGACCGCTGCCCCAGTCGTGGCTGACCGGAGTCGGCTCGGGCTCCGGGGTCAGCTCGCTGAACAAGCCGCCGCCCTCGACGTGGCTGGCCGGAGTCGGCTCAGCCCCCGAGGTCGTCGACTCGCTGAACAAGCCGCTGCCCTCAAAGTGGCGGAGCTCGGTCGGTTCAGAGTCTGAGGAGGGCTTGCTGAACAGGCCGCCGAAGGGAGCCTGTTCGAAGGGGGCCGGTTCGAAGGCCTGGTCATCGGTGTCAGGGTCGGCCCGGCGGGGACGCTTGCCGTACCCGGTGCTCTTGGAGCGGCGCGCGCGCTTACGACTCCGGGTCTCGGAACCGTCGTCCCCGGACGCCAGACCGGAGAGCGGGCCGCTGCCGTCGTCTCCCGAGCCCAGGCTGAAGAACGGGTGCCCGTCCTGGCCGGAGTCGAGCCCCTCCTGGGCAGCCGGAGCCCACCAGGAGCCCTCGTCCGCAGCCGGAGGCGACGACGAGGTCACCGGTGGGGACGTGGCCTCGAGTGGGGACGCGGCCTCAGATGGGAAGGTGGGCCAGGCAAAGGTTTCCGACGAGTCCAGGGCCTGAGGCCGGGCCTCGCCACGGGTCTGAGCCGAGCTCGACGTCTGAGCTGTACCCGAGGGGCGAGCTGTACCCGAGGGGCGAGCTGTACCCGAGGGGCGAGCTGTACCCGAGGGCTGAGCCGTACCCGAAGGCTGAGCCGGGTAGGAGGTGCCGGTCGGGTCCGGGGTCTGAGATCGGGAGGACGGGTTGCGGCGGCGGCGCTTGATGGGGTGTTCGGCGGGGTCGGGCCAGGCACCCCAGTCCCGCGGGTGAGCCGGGGAAGGGGCAGCGCTTGGCGAGGCAGAGCCGCCCGGCGAGGTGAGCCCGCCGGGAGGAAGAGAGTCGCCCAGCACAAGAGGGTCGCCGGGTGAAGGGTGATCGCCCGGCAAAAGAGAATCGCCGGGTGAAGGATGATCGCCCGACAAAAGACGGGCGCCAGGTGAAGGGTGATCGCCCGGCAAAAGAGAATCGCCAGGTGGAGGATGATCGCCCGGCGGAAGAGGGTCGCCGGGTGTAAGGGAGTCGCTCGGTGTAGGAGGGTCGCCGAAGAGCCAGGGTGGGGCGTCGGCTGGATCGGAGTCGCTCCAGCCAGGCGGCGATGGCCGGGCGCGGCGGGCGCGCCCGGGGTCAGGCCGGCTCTTCGGCTCGTTCATACGCCGAGCGCTCAGACGTCACCGGGCTTCGGCGCGGCGGCGGCAGCAGCGGCGCGGGAGCCACGGCCGGACGGAGCCGGGGCGGCAGCCGCCGGAGCGGGAGCGGCAGGGGCGGCGTCGGCGGGAGCGTCGACCCGCGGGCCGACACCGAGCTTCTCCTTGATCCGCTTCTCGATCTCGTTGGCGATGTCCGGGTGGTTCTTCAGGAAGTTACGCGCGTTCTCCTTGCCCTGGCCGAGCTGGTCGCCCTCGTAGGTGTACCAGGCACCGGCCTTGCGGACGAAGCCGTGCTCGACGCCCATGTCGATGAGGCCGCCCTCACGGGAGATGCCCACGCCGTACAGGATGTCGAAGTCGGCCACGCGGAAGGGCGGGGCCATCTTGTTCTTGACGACCTTGACGCGGGTGCGGTTGCCGACCGCTTCGGTGCCGTCCTTGAGCGTCTCGATGCGGCGGATGTCGAGGCGCACCGAGGCGTAGAACTTCAGCGCCTTACCACCGGTCGTGGTCTCGGGCGAGCCGAACATGACGCCGATCTTCTCGCGGAGCTGGTTGATGAAGATGGCGGTGGTGGCGGTGCTGTTGAGCGCACCGGCGACCTTGCGCAGCGCCTGGGACATGAGGCGGGCCTGGAGGCCGACGTGGCTGTCGCCCATCTCGCCCTCGATCTCGGCCTTGGGCACCAGGGCCGCGACCGAGTCGATGACGATCAGGTCGACCGCGCCGGAGCGGATCAGCATGTCGGCGATCTCGAGGGCCTGCTCACCGGTGTCGGGCTGGGAGACCAGGAGGGCGTCGGTGTCGACACCGAGCTTCTTGGCGTATTCGGGGTCGAGCGCGTGCTCGGCGTCGATGAAGGCGGCGATGCCGCCCCCGCGCTGGGCGTTGGCCACGGCGTGGAGGGCGACCGTCGTCTTGCCGGAGGACTCGGGGCCGTAGACCTCCACGATCCTGCCGCGCGGGAACCCGCCGATGCCGAGGGCGACGTCGAGGGCGATCGAGCCGGTCGGGATGATCTCGATCGGCGCGCGGGCGTCGTCGCCGAGGCGCATGACGGAGCCCTTGCCGAATTGACGCTCGATCTGTGCGAGGGCAGTCTCAAGGGCCTTCTCGCGGTCGTTGATAGCCATGGGATCTCCCCTTGGAGGATCGTGGTCCGGTCAGTCGTGAGAAAGCTACGGCCTGCGACCGACAATTTTCCGCCGGACCTCGGTCCGGGTGGCTTCATAGTAGCCGAACGGCTGTTCGATCTCATCCGAACGTGAACCTGGCGTGTCCGCTCCGCGACTGTACCGGCGTGGACGACGAGGGAGTGGGATGGACAACGAATCGCTGGTGCTCAGGTGCCGTCTGGGCGACCGGGCCGCGCTGACGGAGCTGGTCAGGGCGTGGCACGAGCCGGTCCTGACCTACGTGCGCCGGATGCTCGGCCCCGGGCGCGCCGACGACGTGACCCAGGAGGTCTGGGTGGCGGTGGTGCGCGGGCTGCCCCGGCTCAAGGACCCGGCGCGCTTCGCGCCGTGGCTGTTCACCATCGCCCGGCGGGCGGTGGCGACCCGGCTGCGGGCGGAGTACGGCGAGGCCGCGCTCGACGCCGGGGCCGAGCCGCCTGCCGTACCGGACGGGACGGAAGCGGTTCTCGACCGGGCCGAGCTGTTCGACGGCCTGGCCGCGCTGCCGCCGCGCGAGCGGGAGATCCTCGTCCTCTTCTACCTGGAGGACCTGTCGCTGGAGGACTGCGCGGAGATCTGCGGCATTCCGCTGGGAACGGCCAAATCCCGGCTGCACCGGGCACGCGGCCTGCTTCGTGGACAACTGGAGGAGAAGCCATGAAAGACGACGAGATCATCGCGCTGGTGCGGGCCGAGTCGAGCCCGTGGCGGCGGCTGCGCGGGACGGTGGCGCTGCTCGGCGGGCTGGTGGGCGGGACGTTCCTGATCACGCTGTGGGCGACCGAGCCCGGGCCGCTGCCGGACCGCACCCGGCTGGTGTTCGCGCTGCTGGCCCTGATCTGCGCCGGTTGGACGGCGTTCGGGGCCTGGTCGGTGCTCGGGCCGCGGCCGCTGTTCGCGCTGGACGGGCTGGTCGCGGGCTGGCTGGCGCTGGCGGCCTCGCTGGCGACGACGGCGGTGACGGTCACCGTGGCCGCGGACCGCGGCACCGGGCTGGCCGTGGCGATCGCGGCCGGAGCGCTGTTCATCGGGGCCTCGGCGGCGATCACCGTCCGGGCGCACCTTCGCTTCCGGAAGATCGTGCGGGAGCTGGCCCGACACCGGGACTAGACATTCCCCCACAATGCTCCCGCCCTGTTGCCATGGCCGTGACCTGGGGAGATCCTGAAAGGTGTGGCGAGCACCTACACCGAGGAACGGCGCGGCCATCTCCAGGCGCTGGCCGAACTGCTCCCCGATCACGGCCTGGTCGGCCGCATGGTCGGCGGCCACGATCCGGTGCTGTGGGCCTGGCACCCGAGCACGGGCCGCCAGACGCTGATCTTCGCCACGCCCACGCAGCGCGGGTGGCTCTTCCTGTGGTCGCCGGGCGGGCAGGGCAGCGCGGAGGATCTGGGCGGCACCGCCACGGCGATCAAGACGGTGCTGGCCCAGGAGCCCGACGACTAGGTGAGCCGGCTGGAGACGTTCTCCACCTGGCAGACCGCGCGCCAGATCTCCTTGGCGCCGATGCCGTCGGCCAGCGCCTGCTCGACGGTCCGGCCGCCGAGCGGCGCCAGCACGTAGTCGCGTGCCCACGACTCGGCGTAGGCGTCGCCGAAGTGGGCCCGCATCCGTCTCCAAAACTCAGTCAGGCGCATCAGCCAAGTATCGAACCACCGCCGGAGTGGGTAGGACCGGGCCATGGCGAAATCCCCCAAGAAGTCGCAGCCATCGCCCCCGAAGTCGGCCAAGAACCGGACCGGCCGGGCCCGGCGCCGCCACCTCGACCTTCTGATGCGGCAGGCCGTACAGAAGGAGAAGGCGGAGCGCTCCGAGCGGCACGCGGGTCTCCGGCGGGAGCCGCGGGCGGGCGTCGATCGCTCCAGGCGCGCCTCGCGCCGCTGATCACAGCACGCGCGAGCCGTACATCTCACCGAGATGGTCGGCGAGCAGCTCCAGCCGGGCGCCGTCGGGGTCCCTGAAGTAGATGGAGGCGCCGCTCTCGATCTGGTGCGGCACGCCGGCCATCTCCAGCTTGCCGCGCAGCCGTTCCCAGGTGGCCGGGTCGACGGAGATCGCGATGTGGTGCAGGCCGCCGAGCACCTCCTGGTAGGGGCCGAGGTCGAGGCCGGGGAAGTCGAAGAAGGCCAGCAGGTTGCCGTTGCCGAGGTCGAAGAAGAAGTGGTTGCTGCCCTTGTAGTCGCGGTTCTCGAAGATCTCGGTCAGCGGGAATTCGAGCAGCTCCTGGTAGAAGCGGACGGTCCGCTCGACGTCGGAGGAGAGCAGGGCGAAGTGGTGGAGGCCGCGTGCGCTGCTCGGGGGACGGTGGGGAAGGAGGTACTGCTGCTTGATGTGCTCACGTTTGGCGGCGACGGCCGCGTAGTCGATCTCGCTCACCTGGGGTTCACCTCACTTCCTCATATCTCCCGCGGCATGGGACTCAATCCTCGCTGACAAAGTTTGAAATCTGTCAGTCCATAGTCCATACTCAAGGCTATGGAACTTCGCACCCTGGGTAAGAACCAGGTCTCCGCGCTCGGCCTCGGCTGCATGGGCATGTCCGATCTGTACGGCCCGGCCGACGAAACCGAGTCGATCGCCACCATCCACGCAGCCCTGGACGCCGGGGTCACCCTGCTCGACACGGGCGACTTCTACGGAATGGGGCACAACGAGCTGCTCATCGCCAAGGCCCTCGAAGGCCGCGAACGGCCGCAGATCAGCGTCAAGTTCGGCGCGCTACGCGACCCCGCGGGCGCCTGGCTGGGCTACGACGGCCGGCCCGCGGCGGTCAAGAACTTCCTCGCGCACAGCCTGCGCCGGCTCCGCGCCGACCACGTCGACGTCTACCGGATCGCCCGCGTCGACCCCGCGGTCCCGATCGAGGAGACCGTCGGCGCGATCGCCGAGCTGGTGTCGGCCGGATATGTCCGGCACATCGGCCTGTCCGAGACGGGCACCGACACCATCCGCCGGGCGCACGCGGTCCATCCGATCGCCGACCTGCAGATCGAGTACTCGCTGCTGTCGCGCGGCGTCGAGGACGAGATCCTGCCCGCCTGCCGCGAGCTCGGCATCGGGATCACCGCCTACGGCGTGCTCTCCCGCGGCCTGCTGAGCGGCCACTGGTCCCCCGCGCGCGAACTCGCGCCCGGGGACTTCCGCTCGGTCAGCCCGCGCTTCACCGGCGCGAACCTCTCCCACAACCTCGCGCTCACCGAGGCCCTGCGCGACCTCGCCGGAGCCCGTGGCGTGACGGTCGCGCAGCTCGCCATCGCCTGGGTGCTCTCGCGCGGCGCCGACATCGTGCCCCTGATCGGCGCTCGCACCCGCGAACGGCTCGCCGAGGCGCTCGGCGCGCTCGACCTCGCGCTCACCCCCGCCGACCTGGCCGCCGTCGAGGCCGCCGTGCCCGCGGGCGCCGCGGCCGGCTCGCGGTACGGCGAGGCCCAGATGGCGCACCTGGACAGTGAACACTGAGAAAATCGGGACATGACCGACGGCGTGCTGACCCGCGAGCAGATCCTGACCACCGCGCAGGAGGTGCTCAGGCGGTACGGCCCGGCCAAGGCCACCGTCGTCGACGTGGCCCGCGCCCTCGGGGTGAGCCACGGCAGCGTCTACCGGCACTTCCCGAGCAAGGCCGCGCTGCGCGAGGCGGTGACGCAGCTCTGGCTGGAGGAGTCGCACGCCGCCCTGGCCGCCGTCCCCGCCGGACCGGCCCCGGACCGGCTGCGCGCCTGGCTGAGCGCCCTGTTCGCGGCCAAGCGCAAGAAGGCGTTCGACGATCCCGAGCTGTTCGCGACCTACCTCGTGCTCGTCGGCGAGTCCAGCGCCGTCATCGACGCGCACATCGCGGACCTCGTCGGGCAGCTCACCGAGATCATCTCCGACGGGGTACGGCAGGGCGTGTTCCGCACCGACGACCCGGCGGTGTCGGCCCGGGCGGTCTTCGACGCCACCAACCGCTTCCATGATCCGCAGTACGCCCCCGAGTGGTCGGATCCCGGCATCGACCAGCACTTCGAGGCGGTCGTGGCGCTGATCTCCCGTGGCCTGTCCGCCGGCTGACCGATTCTGTCGGTCGGCGAGGGCACACTGTGGGCATGACCTCGCTCGACCGGTTCAGCCCGATGGCGCAAGAGTGGTTCCGCAGCGCCTTCGCCGCGCCCACGGCGGCGCAGGACGGCGCGTGGGAGTCCATCGCGCGCGGTGACAACACGCTGGTCGTGGCGCCGACCGGGTCCGGCAAGACGCTCGCCGCCTTCTTCTGGTCGCTCGACCGGCTGGCCACCACGCCGTCGGAGACGAAGTCGTGCCGGGTCCTCTACATCTCGCCGCTGAAAGCGCTCGCCGTCGACGTCGAGCGCAACCTGCGCGCGCCGCTGGCCGGGCTCAAGCAGACCGCGCGGCGGCTGGGCGAGCCGGTGCCGGAGATCTCGGTCGCGATCCGCTCCGGCGACACCTCGGCCGAGGAGCGGCGGCGCTTCGCCAGCAAACCGTCCGACATCCTCATCACCACGCCCGAGTCGCTCTTCCTGCTGCTCACCAGCCAGGCGCGCGAGGCGTTGCGCGGCGTCGAGACGGTGATCGTCGACGAGGTCCACGCCGTCGCCGCGACCAAGCGCGGCGCGCACCTCGCGCTCAGCCTCGAACGGCTCGACGCCCTGCTGGAGCGGCCGGCGCAGCGGGTGGGGCTGTCGGCGACGGTCCGCCCGGTCAGCGAGGTGGCCGCCTTCCTCGGCGGCACCCGCCCGGCGACCGTCGTGCAGCCGCCGTCGGACAAGGTCATCGAGGTCGAGGTGGTCGTCCCGATCGAGGACATGACCGAGCTCGACGCCGCGCCGCCGCCTTCCGGGGCCGAGTTCGAGATGGCCGAGCCGGCCCGGCGGTCGATCTGGCCGCATGTGGAGGACCGGCTCTTCGACCTGATCGAGGAGCACAGCTCCACCATCGTCTTCGCCAACTCCCGGCGGCTGGCCGAGCGGTTGTGCACGCGCCTCAACGAGCTGGCCTTCGAGCGGGAGCAGGGCCTGGAGGCGATCGACCTGTCCGTCTGGGAGACGCCGCCCGGCTCCGGCGAGCCCGCCCGGCCGCCCCGGGAGGACAAGGGTGTGCGCGGGCCCGGCGCCCGGCGACCGCCCGCCGACATGATGGCGCAGGCCGGCGCGGCCAAGGGCGCGCCCACCGAGATCGTCCGGGCACACCACGGCTCGGTCTCCAAGGAGGAGCGTTCCCAGATCGAGGAGGCGCTCAAGTCGGGCCGCCTGCCGGCCGTGGTCGCCACCTCCAGCCTGGAGCTGGGCATCGACATGGGCTCGGTCGATCTGGTCGCCTGCGTGGAGGCCCCGCCGAGCGTGGCCAGCGGGCTGCAGCGCATCGGCCGGGCCGGGCACCAGGTGGGCGCGGTCTCCCGTGGCGTGATCTTCCCGAAGTACCGCGGCGACCTGATCCAGACCGCGGTCGTCGCCGAGCGGATGAAGAGCGGCCAGATCGAGGAGATGCGCTACCCGCGCAACCCGCTCGACGTGCTGGCCCAGCAGATCGTGGCGATGACCGCGCTCGACGAGTGGACGGTCGACGAGGTCGAGGCCCTGGTCAAGCGGGCCGCGCCCTACGCGACGCTGCCGCGCACCGCGCTGGAGGCGACGCTCGACATGCTGGCCGGGCGCTACCCGAGCGAGGAGTTCTCCGAGCTGCGGCCTCGGGTGGTGTGGGACCGGGTGACCGGCCTGCTCCAGGGCCGGCCCGGCAGCCAGCGGTTGGCGGTCACCAACGGCGGCACCATCCCCGACCGCGGGCTGTTCGGCGTGTTCCTGGTCGGGGAGAAGGGCTCGCGGGTGGGCGAGCTCGACGAGGAGATGGTGTACGAGTCGCGGGTGGGCGACGTCTTCGTGCTGGGCGCGAGCTCCTGGCGGATCGAGGACATCACGGCCGATCGGGTGCTGGTCTCCCCCGCTCCCGGGCAGCCGGGCAAGCTGCCGTTCTGGCACGGCGACACCCAGGGGCGGCCAGTGGAGCTGGGGCGGGCGATCGGGGCGTTCCTCCGGGAGCTGTCGAGCGAGGGCGCGGAGAAGAAGACCGGGAAGCCGGGAGGGTCCGGGACCTCCGGGAAAACCGCGGCCACCGGTAAGCGTGCGAAGGCCGGGGCCTCTGCCGAGGGCGGCGGCCCCGGTGACGCGGTGGGGCGGTTGCGGGCGGCCGGGCTCGACGACTACGCCGTGGGCAACCTCCTGGCCTACCTCGGTGAACAGCGCGAGGCCACCGGCTATGTGCCGGACGACCGGACGCTGGTGGTCGAGCGGTTCCACGACGAGCTGGGCGACTGGCGGGTCGTCATCCACTCCCCGTACGGCGCGCGGGTGCACGCGCCCTGGGCACTGGCGATCAACCGGCGGCTGCGCGAGCGCTACGGCCTCGACGTGCAGGCGGTGCACTCCGACGACGGCATCGTGCTGCGCATCCCCGACACGCTGAGCGAGCCGCCGACCGACGTGGCCGCCTTCGACGCCGACGAGATCGAGCGGATCGTCACCGAGGAGCTGGGCGGGTCGGCGCTGTTCGCCTCGCGGTTCCGCGAGTGCGCGGGGCGGGCGCTGCTGTTGCCCCGCCGTACGCCGGGGAAGCGGTCGCCGCTGTGGCAGCAGCGGCAGCGGGCGGCGCACCTGCTGGGGGTCGCCTCGCAGTACGCCAGCTTCCCGATCGTGCTGGAGACCATGCGCGAGTGCCTCCAGGACGTCTTCGACGTCCCCGGCCTGGTGCAGCTCATGCGCGACATCGCCGCGCGGCGGATCCGGGTGGTGGAGATCGAGACCTCGCAGGCCTCGCCGTTCGCCGCGTCGTTGCTCTTCCACTACATCGGCGCGTTCATGTACGAGGGCGACGCGCCGCTGGCCGAGCGGCGGGCGCAGGCGCTCGCGCTCGACACCGCGCTGCTGGCCGAGCTGCTCGGGCAGGCCGATCTGCGCGAGCTGCTCGACCCCGACGTCATCGCCGACTGCGAGCGGGAGCTGGCGCGGCTCGACCGGCCGTTGCGTGACCGGGAGGACCTCGCCGACCTGCTGCGCTCGCACGGCCCGCTGCTCGCGGCCGATGTCAGCGTCCGCGAGGGCGACCCAGCCTGGCTGGCCGAGCTCGAACAGGCCCGGCGGGCCATCCGGGTGCGGGTGGCCGGCGAGGAGCAGTGGGCCGCCATCGAGGACGCCGGCCGGTTGCGCGACGCCCTCGGCGTGCCGTTGCCGGTGGGCATCCCGCACGTCTTCCTGGAGCCGGTCGCCGATCCGCTCGCCGACCTCGTGGCCAGGCACGCGCGCACCCGTGGCCCCTTCACCTCCGGCACCGCCGCGGCCCGCTTCGGCCTGGGCGTCGCGGTGGTGAGCGACACCCTGCAGCGGCTCGTCGCCTCGGGACGGGTGGTGAGCGGTGAGTTCCGGCCCGGCGGGCGGGGCGAGGAGTGGTGTGACGCCGGGGTGCTGCGGATGATCCGCCGCCGGTCGCTGGCCGCCCTGCGCAAGGAGGTCGAGCCGGTCTCCGCGGAGACCCTGGCGACCTTCCTGCCCGCCTGGCACGGCATCACGGCCTCGACCTACTCCGGCGCGCGCGGCCCCGACCAGGGGTACGGCGGAGCCGCTGCCGCCGGCGGTGTGGACGGTCCTATCGGTTCCGGAGGGTACGGCAGAGCGGACGGTCCTGCCGGTGTCGGCGGACACGAGTACGGCAGGGCCGGCGGTTCTGTCGGAGGCGGTGGGCGGGACTACGGCGGGGTGCACGGCTACGCCGGGCCGGCTGGTGCTGGTGGGCGGGGGTATGGCGGGGCCGACCTTCGGGGGGCGCGGAGCGGGGCGGCCGGGGCGGCTCGGGCGATGGATTCGCTGGTCAACGCCCTGGAGCAACTGCAAGGCGCCGCAGTGCCCGCTTCCGCGCTGGAGACCCTGGTGCTGCCCGCCCGCGTGCCCGGCTACCACCCCGCGTTGCTCGACGAGCTGACCGCCTCGGGCGAGGTCGTCTGGGCCGGCCAGGGCTCGTTGCCCGGCGGGGACGGCTGGGTGTCCCTGTACTTCGCCGACACCGCGCCCCTGCTGATGCCCGACCCGCTCGACATCACCCTCACCCCGTTGCACGAGAAGGTGCTGGAGGTGCTCGGGGGCGGTGGCGCGCTGTTCTTCCGCGGGCTGGCCGACCGGGCAGGGTCGCTCGACGACTCCGGACTGGTCGCCGCGCTGTGGGACCTGGTGTGGTCGGGCCGGGTGTCGGGGGACACCCTGGCGCCGCTCCGGGCCACTCTCGGCACCGGACGTCCCGCCCACCGCCCGGCCACCACCCGCCGTCGCCGGGCCGTCCTGCCCACCCGTAGCGGGCCGCCCACGGCGGCCGGGCGGTGGTGGCTGTTGCCCGAGCCGTCCGCCGAACCCACGCTCCGGGCCCAGGCCCAGGCCGAGGTGCTCCTGGAACGGCACGGCGTGGTCACCCGGGGGGCTGTCACGGCCGAGCGGCTGTCCGGGGGGTTCTCGGCGGTTTACCAGGTGCTCCGGGCTTTCGAGGAGAGCGGGCGGTGTCGTCGGGGGTACTTCGTCGAGGGGCTGGGTGGGGCGCAGTTCGCGCTGCCTGGCGCGGTGGATCGGATGCGGGCACTCTCCCCTCGCCTGGGCGACTCCCCCGGCTACCGCCCAACCGACACTCCCCGCCCAACCGGCTTTCCCTCAACCGACACCCTTCGCCCAACCGATCTTCCCCCGGCTGACGCCCTCCCCTCGACCCTCGTCTCCGGCCCGACCGATGGCCTCGGCCCGAGCGATGGCCCCGGCCCGGTGGACAACCCTGGAGCAGGTGACGGCCCTCGTTCGGCGGGCGGTTTCGGCTCAACCGACGGCCTTCACTCGACCGACGGGGCTCGCTCAGCCGACGGGCCCCGCTCGGCTGGGGAGCCTCGCTCGGCGGCGGGTGGAGGGGGCGGATCCGCGGGGTGGTCTGGGGAGGTGCGGCGTGCTGTGGTGCTGGCTGCTGCCGATCCGGCCAACCCGTACGGGGCGGCGTTGCCCTGGCCCGCACATCCCGGGGACGTCTCGCACAAGCCTGGGCGGAAGGCGGGTGCGCTGGTGGTGCTGGTGAACGGGTCGCTCGTGGTGTACGTGGAGCGGGGTGGGAAGACGTTGCTCTCCTTCACCGACGACGAGCGGCTCCAGCCGGCGGTGGATGCGCTTGCCTTGGCCGTCCGGGACGGGGTGCTGGGAAAGTTGACCGTGGAGCGGGCGGACGGGGAGTCCATCAACGACTCGCCTCTGGGGGCGGCGCTGGAGGCGGCTGGGTTCCATCCGACGCCCCGGGGCCTTCGGTTGCGCGCCTGAGCCCGCCCCAGGGGCCGTGCGGCAGAAGAATCCCCGGGCGCGAGCAGGTCGGCACCCGGGGCAGTCTCGGTTCGATCCCGCCGGCCAGGCTGATCCCCGCAGGTTCCGCTGCGCTCCGGGGACGGGGTCAGGGGGTTCGTCTCGCGGCCGCGCCCAGCTGATCCCGCAGATTCAGCTGATCCCGCAGCCAGCTGATCCGCAAACCCCGAAGCTCCCGCAGATCCAGCTGATCCGCAGATCCCGAAGGTCCCGCTGATCCGGTGAGACCGCAGGGCGTTCTGGCCGTCGGCTTCGTCGGCAACGGCCAGGTGCGCCGCAGTTGATCCCTGGCGACCTCCCGACCACCGGCCCTGCGTCGGCCGGTGGCGGTTGCGGTGATGCTGATCGGTCTGGGCAGGACGGCGACGCGCTGTACGGGTCAGGCGACCGTCGCCTCGATGAGGTCGTCGACGACGCCGGTGAGGCCGTTGCCCCACGAGTGCGCACGGCGCTGGCGGGTGGCGCCGGAGCCGCGCAGGATGAGCAGGTCGAGTCCCTCTTCGACGAATTCGAGGTCGCCCGCGGCGTCGAGGGCGTGCCGTACGTGGTCGAAGAGGCGGTGGGCCAGGGCGGCGGCGGGCAGGAGGTCGCCCTGGAGCAGGTCGAGGCCGGAGCCGGAGGTGCCGTCGCGGGCGGCCCGCCAGTAGGCGGCGCGGACGAGCTCGGCGGGGATGGGCGGCCCGAGGTCGCCGCGGGCGACGGCGTCCAGGGCGGTGACGACGAGGGCGCGGATGAGCCCGATGAGCACAAGGCTGTCGTTGACGTCGAGCGGCACGTCGGCGACGCGGATCTCGACGGTGGGCAGGGCCGGTGAGGGCCGGCAGTCCCAGAAGACGGTCTTGGGGTCCATGAGCGCGCCGGAGCGGGCCATGGCGGTCAGGGCCGCCTGGTAGTCGGCGTAACTGGCGAAGTACGGCGGAGCCCCGGCCACCGGCCAGCGGCTCCAGCTGATCGCCCGCCAGGAGGCGTAGCCGGTGTCGCGCCCGGCGAAGTACGGGGAGTTGGCCGCGAGGGCGAGCAGCGCGGGCAGCCAGGGCCGCAGGTGGTTGCCCACGTAGACCGCGTGTTCGGGGCTGGGGACGTCGATGTGGACGTGGAGCGCGCAGATGCTGATCTCGTCGTGCAGCGCACGGTAGACCGCACGGGCGTGGTCGTAGCGGGCGCCTTCGGTGAGCGGGGCCGGTGCCACCTCGCCGAGCACCGGAATTCCGCTGGCCACGACGGCCAGCCCGCATTCGCGCGCCGCACGTGCGATCTCCTTCCTGGCGGCGCGCAGGTGGTGGCCGATGGAGATGAGCGCCGTGGTGGGCGGGGTGCGGGCCTCGATCTGGAACTTGGTGATCTCGTGGGTCAGGTCGAGTGTCCGCGAGGTCGCCGCCAGGACCTCGGCCGCCCGGGGCGTGACATGCCGGGTGGCCGGATCGACGACGAGATATTCCTCTTCGATCCCGATAAGGGGGGTCACGTACCGGTTTGTGCCCATCCAGTGCGTCAGGCGAACCCGGCTAGGCTGCGGCGGTGATTACCAGACTGGGCGAGGGATGGGACAACGTCGCCTACGACTTCGGCGGCGAGTTGATCGTGCGGCTGAGCAAGGCGCCCGACCCAGACCTGACCCGGCGCGAGGTGGCTCTGCTCGCCGCCGTCGCGGCGCACGCGACCCTGCCGGTACCCGAGGTGGTGTTCGCCGATGAGAGCACGGGCTTGATCGTCTACCGCAAGCTGCACGGCGAGCCTCTGTCGGCCCCGGAACCGGGCATCGCCGCTGAGCTGGGCGAGTTCCTCACCGCCCTGCACCGCGCGCCGGTCACCGGCCAGCCGGTCCCGCGGGTGGCCACCCCGCTGGCCGAGCTGCGTGACCGGGCCGCGGCGGAGTTCCGGGAGGTGGCCGCCGAGCTGCCCGCCGCGGCCTGCCGTACCATCGAGCGCTTCCTCGCGCGGCCGGTGCCGGCCGACTCGGCGTTGCTCGCGTTCTGCCACAACGACCTGGCCCAGGAGCACGTGCTGGTGAGCGAGGGCCGGGTGAGCGGCGTGATCGACTGGAGCGACGCGGCGATCGCCGACCCGGCCCGCGACTTCGCCCTCCTCTACCGCGACGTCGGCCCGGACTTCGTGGCGCGCATGCCGTACCACAACCCGACGGACGCGGGCTGGGTCGAGCGGGTGCCCTTCTACGCGCGCTGCGCCCTGGTCGGCGACCTGGCCTACGGCGTGCGCACGGGCACGGCGCACTACGTGGCGGAGGCCCTGGGCACGCTCGACAGGACGGTCGGCCCGTAGAGCGCGTGCGCCGAGCCGGTGGCCAGGGCCCAGTAGCGGTCGCCGAAGGACCAGTGCCACCACTCGGTCGGGTAGTTGACCAGCCCGACCGGTTCGAGCGCGGCGGCCATGAGCTTGCGGTGCTGGCGGGCCTCGCCGGAGATGTTCGCGGCGCCGGTGTAGCAGGCGCCGTCGCTCTGCTCGGGCGTGGCGTTGAGCTCGGTGCCGAGGTCGTACTCGACCCCGTCGGGGTCACAGAGTGTGAGGTCCACCGCGGCGCCCGCGGTGTGCGGCGCGACCGCGACGGGCGCGACGTAGCGGCTGGCCGCGACCTCGATCTCCTCAGGGCTCAGGTCGGGGAAGGTCTCGCGCAGCGAGGCCGAGTAGCCGTCGAAGATCTCCTGCTGGGTGGTGATCGGCCGGTAGCCCTCGACGATCAGCAGGTGGTAGCCGTCGGGCAGCCTCCGCTCGGCCTTCTCCAGCCGGGCCAGCAGCCCGGTGCGCAGGTGGGCGTAGGCGCCGGCGGCGTCGGCCAGGCGCGTGTCCAGCCGGAGCCGGCCGCGCACGTCGGCCAGAGGCTCGCCGGACTCCGCCACCGGAACGGCGGCCACCCGAGGGTCGGAGATCAGCACGATGTCATCCCGCATGGGGATCAATTCTCACACGGTGTCGGAGAAGACCTGCTCACGGGCCTGCTCCAGCGCGGCGACGAGCGCGCCGCGCAGGACCGGATTGCCGGTGACGCCGGTGGTGACGACGCGCGGCCGGGTGGGGCAGACGCGGGCGACCGCCTGCTCGACCTTGGCCGCCAGCACCTCGCCGCCGGCGCGGCCGACGTCGCCGCTGAGCACGACGAGGCCGGGGTCGAGGACGACGGAGATGGCCGCGACGCCGACCGCCAGGCGGGTGGCGACCTCGTCGAGGTAGCTCTCGGAGTTGCGCGCGACGGCGGTGCGGAGCTGGTCGGGGACGGTGCGGCCGGGCACGCCGTGCAGGGCGGCCAGTTCCTCCAGCGCGTCGTGGCCGACGAGCCGCTGGTAGGAGCCGGACTTGGGCTGGGAGACGTCGGTCGGCAGCGGCTGGCCGGGCACGGGCAGCCAGCCGATCTCGCCGGCGCCGCCGGAGATGCCGCGGTGCAGCCGGCCGCCGAGCATGACGCCGAGGCCCTGGCCGATGCCGGCCCACACGACCGCGAAGTCGTCCTGGCCGGTGGCGGCGCCGTAGCGGTGCTCGGCCAGCGCGACCAGGTTGACGTCGTTCTCTATGGTGACCGAGGCGCCGAGCGTCCGGCGGAGGTTGTCCAGCACGCCGACGTGCCAGCCGGGCAGGTCGAGGGAGAAGCGGACGTCGCCGGTGGCCGGGTCGACGACGCCGCGGGTGCCGATGACGAAGGACCGCAACTGGCCCAGTTCGATCTGGGCTGAAGCACACGCCCGCTGGACCGCGCTTTGTACGGTCTTGACGGGATTCTTGCCGTCCAATGGGTCAACAGTGATCTCAACCACGATTTTACCTGTGATGTCGGCCACACCCACGGTGATGCTCTCCGGCAGCACTTCGAGCCCGGCGACGTAGGCGCTGGAGGGCACGACGCCGTACAGCGCGGCATTGGGACCGCGCCCGCCGGCCCGCTCGCCGGCGACCTCGACCAGTCCCCTTTCCTCCAGGCGTGCCAGCAGCTGACCTGCGGTTACCTTGGAGAGGCCGGTGAGTTCCCCCAGCTCGGCCCGGGTCAGCGGTCCGACCGACAGGAGGAGCTCGAGTGCGCTGCGATCGTTCAGCCTGCGGAGCAGTCGAGGCGTCCCAGGACTCTGGACCACGGTTCGGCCCCCCTCTCGTCACGATCGGCTAACGAGTTGTTTCTTTTAAGAAAGTTTCTTGTTAGTTTAGCAGCAGTCATCCAGACTGACGATCAGCCAGGTGCGGACCCCAGGGCCCGGCACCGTTTCTGAAACGCAAACCCCCGACGCGTTTGAAGCCGGGAAGGGAGAACCCTAGTGAGGATCTCGAAGATCACGGCCACGACGGTCACCACGGCCGCCCTTGCCCTGGGTCTGGCCGCGTGTGGCGGAAGTGAGCCCGCCAAGCCGTCCGAGGCCCCGCAGGCCGGCGGCTCGTCCGCCGCGGCGACCCCCGCCGGCAAGCAGTTCGCCGGCAAGGAGCTGACGCTCTGGCGCCTGGGTGACGTCAACCCGGCCGCCAAGAAGTACACCGACGCCCTCACCGCTGCCTACACCGAGCAGTCCGGCGCCACCGTCAAGGTCGAGTGGATCCCGTGGCCGCAGGTGAACGACAAGTTCACCGCCGCCGCCGCGGGCGGCGCCGGCCCGGACGTCACTGAGATCGGCAACGACCAGGTCCCGCTCTGGCAGAGCCAGGAGGCCCTGGAGCCGGTCACCGACATCGTGTCCGCGGGCGACCAGGCCCAGATCCCGAAGAACCTGATGGGCCTGGAGACCATTGACGGCGAGACCTACGCCGTGCCGTGGGGCGGCGGCTCGCGCGCCGTGCTCTACCGCACCGACTGGTTCAAGGAGCTCAACCTCGAGGTGCCCAAGACCTGGGACGAGCTCCTCGCGGCGGCCAAGAAGATCCAGGAGGCCAAGGGCAAGGACGTCGACGGCTTCGCCTTCAACGGCGGCTCCGACGCCAACCACCTCCTCGGCGCCCTCGCCTGGACCGGCGGCGGCGAGTACGCCGTCAAGGAAGGCGACAACTGGGTCAGCAAGGTGACCGAGCCGGCCTTCAAGGCGGGCTTCGAGCAGTACACCAACCTGGTGACCAGCGGCATCTCCTCCAAGTCGCGCCTCAACCAGAACACCACCGACATCCGCACCCGCTTCGCCAACAGCAAGGTGGGCATGTACCTGACCGCTTCCTGGGACATCCCCGGCATCGAGCAGGACTCCAAGGGCAAGATCAAGAAGGACAAGCTGGCCTTCTTCCCGCTGCCCGCCAAGGACGGCGGCGAGGCCGCGTCCTTCTTCGGTGGCAACGACATCGCGGTGTGGGGCAACGCCAAGGACAAGGACCTGGCCAAGGACTTCGTGAAGTTCGCCACCACCAAGGAGTGGGCGGACCGCTACGCCCTCGAGGGCGGCCTGCTGCCGGTCTACTCCGACACCCTGGCCAAGCTCGCCGAGGACCCGGACCAGGCTCCGTTCGCCAAGGCCTTCGCCAAGGCCAAGGCCTTCCCGGCCGACCCGAACTGGACCGAGGCCAACGAGACCAAGGCCGTCATGCAGAACGCGGCGCGCCAGGTGATCGAGGGCAAGGCCACGGTCGACGAGGCTCTCGCCGCGGCCAAGAAGGAAATCGAGACGATCCTCAACCAGTCCTGATCACATGACTGACACGTCTACGCTCGCCCGGGGTGGGGGCCGACACTCCTCCTCCCCGGGTCGGGGGTCCAATCGCCGCCGCCCGGCCCGGGCGAAGGGCCTGCCCAACTGGGCGGTGCCGTACGTTCTGCTCATCCCCGGCCTGCTGGTCATCATCGGACTGCTCGTCTATCCGCTGATCCAGATGGCGATCATGTCCTTCCAGAAGGTGGGCGTGGCCCAGGTCGCCGGCAAGAAGCCGGCCACGTGGGTGGGGGTCGACAACTACACCAGCATCTTCGAGAGCGAGATCTTCTGGACCGCGCTGCGGAACACGGTGGTCTTCGCGGCCATCGCCGTCCCGCTCACGCTGATCCTCGGCACCGCCGTCGGCGTGCTGCTGCAGAAGCTCGGCCGCAAGATGTCCCTGGTCCTGATCGTGGGTCTGATGTTCGCCTGGGCCGTCCCGCCCGTGGCCCAGGGCGCCATCTGGCGCTGGCTGGCCGACGGCGAGCGCGGCATCATCAACTGGGCGCTGAACCTGCTGCCCGACTGGCTGTCGAACCTGCTGTTCGGCCGCTCCGACTGGACCGGCGAGCCCTGGCTCAACGACGCCTGGTCCATCTACATGATCCTGATCCTCTGCGTCGTCTGGGCGGGCATCCCGTTCGTCGCCGTCTCGGTCCTGGCCGGGCTCAAGGGCATCCCCAGTGAGCTCTACGAGGCCGCGAGGGTGGACGGCTCGGGCGCCTGGCGCACGTTCTGGAAGATCACCTTCCCGCTGCTCAAGCCGGTGTTCGCGGTGCTGACCGTGCTGTCGATCATCTGGGACTTCAAGGTCTTCGGGCAGTTGGTCGTCCTGGGCGGCCAGACCAACCGGGAAGCGTTCAACCTGTCGATGTACGCCGTCGCCGAGGCCTTCAAGGCCCCGCCGAAGATGGGCTCGGGCGCGGCCATCGCCGTCGTGCTCACGATCTTGCTGCTCATCGTGACCGCCGCCTACATCCGGCAGCTGTTCAAGCAGGAGGAGCTCTGATGACTCCGTACGCCCGCCGCCTCATCGGCAAGATCGGCATGAACGCGCTCGCCGTGATCGTGCTGCTGGTGATGATCTTCCCCGTGTACTGGATGGTCTCCACGGCCTTCAAGTCCAACGAGCAGATCTTCACCACGGAGTTCATCCCGTTCCCCACGGACTTCACCTTCGAGCACTTCACGAACGTCCTCACCAAGGGCGTCGCGGAGCACTCGATCTGGCTCTACCTGGGCAACAGCGCCATCGTGGCGCTGGTCACCGTGCTCATCGGCGCGGTCTTCGCCCTGCTGTCGGCCACGGCCATCGCCCGCTTCCGTTTCAAGGGCCGCACCAGCTTCCTGGCCACGCTGCTCATCATGCAGATGATCCCCGCCGAAGCCCTGGTCATCCCGCTCTTCATGAACGTCAAGCGGCTCGGCCTGTACGACCAGCTCGCCGGGCTGATCGTCACGCAGATCGCGCTGACGCTGCCGTTCGGCATCTGGATGTTGCGCACCTTCGTGGCCGCCGTGCCCAAGTCGCTGGAGGAGGCGGCCTGGATCGACGGGGCCAGCCGGTTCACCACCTTCTGGAAGGTGCTCTTCCCGCTGGTGGCCCCCGGCCTGGTGGCGACCAGCATCTTCTCCTTCATCACGGCGTGGAACGAACTGGTCATGGCGCTGTACCTGATCAACGACCCGACCAAGTACACCATGCCGGTCGCGCTGCAGTTCTTCTTCGGCCAGCGAGGCACTGACTGGGGCGCCATCATGGCGACGTCAACGCTGATGACCCTGCCCGTGGTCATCTTCTTCCTCCTCGTTCAGCGCCGCATGGTGTCCGGCCTGGTGGCCGGCGCCGTCAAGGGCTAGCCAAGGTCTCCGTACGGCTCGCGCCGCGTCCTGCCGGGGCGCGGGCCGTACTTCCTGATGGGAAAAATCATGAGTGATCGGGGGCTGCGCCGCCTTGCGGCCGGCACACTCCTGGCCGCGTTCCAGGGCACCACGGCACCCGACTGGGTGTTGCGGGCGCTGGGCGAGGGCCTGGGTGGCGTCACACTCTTCGGATTCAACGTCTCCACCCCGCCGCAGGTGAGCGAGCTCACCGCGGCCCTGAAGTCGGCCGGCGAGCCGGTCATCTCCCTCGACGAGGAGGGCGGTGACGTCACCCGGCTGGCCTACCACGTGGGCAGCCCGTACCCGGGCAACGCCGCGCTCGGCGCGGTCGACGACGTGGACCTGACCTGCCGGGTCTACCGCGCGATCGGCGCGGAGCTGGCGGCCTGCGGGATCAACCTCGACATGGCGCCGGACGCCGACGTGAACACCGCCGACGACAACCCCGTCATCGGCACCCGTTCGTTCGGCAACGACCCGGAGCTGGTCGCCCGGCACACCGTGGCCGCCGTCTCGGGCCTGCAGTCGGCGGGGGTCGCCGCCTGCGTCAAGCACTTCCCCGGCCACGGCGCGACCCGCGTGGACTCGCACCTGGCCATCCCGGTCGTGGACGTCGGCCTCGACGTGCTGCGCGAGCGCGAGCTGGTGCCCTTCCGCGCCGCGATCAAGGCCGGCACCAAGTCGATCATGACCGCGCACGTGGCCGTGCCCGTGCTGACCGGTGACGATCCGGCGACCCTGTCCCCCGCCGCGCTCACCCGCCTGCTGCGCGAGGAGCTCGGCTACGACGGCGTCGTCATCTCCGACGCGCTGGACATGCACGCGATCACCATGAGCGTCGGCCTGGCCGGCGGCGCGGTGCGCTCGCTGGCCGCCGGGGCCGACCTGCTCTGCCTCGGGCCGATCCCGTCGCAGGCCGACGTCGAGGCGGTCATCGCCGAGATCGTCCTGGCCGTGGGCGACGGGCGGCTGCCGCTGGCCCGCCTGGAGCAGGCCGCGGCCCGGGTGGGCGAGCTGCGCGCCTGGTTCGGCTCCTCGGCCGACCCGGCGGGCGACGCCGGCATCGGCCTGGACGCGGCCCGCCGTGCCGTACGCCTGTCCGGCGAGACCGCGCCGCTGGTCGATCCGCTGGTCATCGAGGTCGACACGCCCCCGACGATCGCCGTCGGCGACGTGCCGTGGGGCCTGGCTCTGCCGGAGGCCGAGACGGTGCGGATCAAGCCCGCCGACGCCGACGCCGACGAGCTGCTCGGCCGGGCGGCCGACCGCTCGCTCGTGGTCGTGGTCAAGGACGCGCACCGCTACGCCGACAGCCGCGCGCTGGTCAGCGAGCTGGTCGCGGCCCGGCCGGACACCACGGTGATCGAGATGGGCCTGCCCATCTGGCGCCCGCAGAGCGCGGCCTACATCGCGACGTACGGCGCGGCCCTGGCCAACGCGCAGGCCGCCCGGGAGCTCCTGCTCACCGCCTAGCCTCGTAGACCCTCTCCCCGGAAAGCCCCGCGTCACCTGCCGGCGCGGGGCTTTCACCATGCTCAGGAGCCTGGGATCGCTCCCAGGAAGGTCATGCTCAAGAGGTGAACAGTTCCTCGCGCGCCTGGTCGAGCGCGGCCAGCACCGCACCCCGCAGCACCGGGTTGCCCTCCACCGCGGTCGTCACGACCTCCGGCCGGATCGGGCAGATGCGGGCCACGGCCGCCTCGACGCGGGTGGTGAGCGCCGCGCCCCCGGCCCGGCACACGTCGCCGGCCAGCACCACGCGGCCCGGGTCGAGCACCACGCAGACCGCCGCCACGCCCAGCGCCAGCCGGTGCGCGATCTCGTCGAGGAACGGCTCGCCGCGCTCGCCGGCGGCCATCGCCGCCTGCACGCCCTCGCTGGCGTCGGTGACCGCGAAGCCGTACCCCTTGGCCAGGTCGGCCACCGCCTCGGCGCTGACCAGCGACTGCAGGCCGCCGGCCAGCGACGGCAGCCGCCCCGGCTCGGCCCGCACGTCCTCGGGCAGCGGCACGCCGGGCACCGGCAGGTAGCCGATCTCGCCCGCGCTGCCCGAGCGGCCGCGGTGCAGCTTGCCGTCGAGCATGACGGCCAGGCCGATGCCGCGCGAGGCCCACAGCAGCACGAAGTCGTCGACCCCCCGGGCCGCGCCGCCGGCCGCCTCGGCGACGGCGGCGAGGTTGACGTCGTTCTCGATCGTCACCTCGCGCTTGAGGTCGCGGGCGAGCGCCTCGTGGATGCCCTCGTGCCAGGCCGGCAGGTCGAAGGAGAAGCGCACGTCGCCGCTGCGCGGGTCGACCACGCCGGGGGTGCCGATGACCACGCCGCGCAGCTTGGACAGGCTCACCTTGGCGCTCTTGCACGCCTTGACCACCGCGCTGTGCACCACGGAGACCGGGTCGTCGCCGTTGGGGCTGACGGTGACCTCCGCCAGCGTGCGCCCGTGGATGTCGGCGATCGCCGTGGAGACGTTCTCGGGGCCGACGTCGAGACCGGCGACGTAGGCGGAGTTGGAGACCACCGAGTAGAGCGCGGCGTTGGGCCCCCGCCCGCCCGCCTGCACGCCCACGACCTCGACGAGTCCGCGCTCCTCCAGCCTGGCCAGCGTCTGGGAGGCGGTCACCTTGGACAGCCCGGTGAGATCGCCGATCTGGCCGCGGGTCATCGGTCCTTCGCCGAGGAGCAGTTCGAGGGCCGCCCGGTCGTTGATCTCCCGTAGCAACCGCGGCACACCAGGACGTCGCTCCACCGTGAATCCCAACGTCAAATCGTTAAGGTTGCTGAGAGTTTAGCGCTCTTGCCAACAAACCCGAATGGACGTGAGGATGCCTCATGCCCGCCCTCCCGCTCGCTTTAGGCATCATCCTCCTCTTCGACGTCCTGCGGGTCTTCCTCCCGTCACTGATCACTCTGTTCGGCCGGGCCGGGGAGACGCCCGCCGAACTGATGGGCCTGTACGCCGCGCTCTGGTTCGTCCTGCCGTTCCTGGCCGCCCTGCTCAAACCCCGCTGGTCCCTGTACGGCGGAGCCGCCCTCCTCCTGCTGGCGCGCCTGGGGCTCCAGACCGGCCTGGAACAGCTCTACACCGCCTCAGCGGGCGTCACGGCGGGCCTGGTGTTCCTCTACGGCTGCGCGCGCACCCTGGACCGCCACGCGGTCGCCCGGGGCGTCTCCGGCGGCCTGGGCGCGGCGGTGCTGATCCACCTGCTGCTGGGCAACGTCGATCTGGTCTGGCGCGACGGCGTGCTGCCCTGGCTGGGCGTGCTCGCGCTCTGCGCCGCCTTCGCCGCCTCCCTGCCGCAGGCGTCGGCCTCCGAAGACCTCGCGCCGTCCTCGACGTGGTTCCTGTTCGGCCCGCTCCTCCTGCTGACCGGCATGTACCTGCTCACTCCCCCGGCGCCCGGCCTGGCGGGCACCCTGCTGCCGGCGATGTGCGCGGCGGCCTTCGTGTTCACGCCGGAACGTGTCGCCACCCTGCCCATGACGGTGGTCTGGACGGTTCTCGGGCTCGCCTCCCTCGTCGTCCCGGCCGTCCCGTTGACCGTCTTCCTGCCGATGGCCGCCCTGACCGCGATGGCGCTGACCGCGCGGCGGGCCCGGCCCCCGGCGCGGCCCGGTGGTGCCCTGCTCGGCGGGACGCTCCTGTTCCTGGTGGCGACCTTCGCCTACTACGCCGCCTACGACCTCGACCTCGGCTTCCCCAACACGCTGGTTCCGGTGGCCGTCTCCGTCGCGGTGCTGGCGGTGGCGCTGGTGGCCGCGCGCACGCCGGACACGCCGCCGCCGGCCCCCGAGTGGGTCCGGCTCGCCCTCGTCGCCGGCGTGGCGGGGCTCGTCGCGCTCACCGGCCTGCGGTCCGAGCCGCCGCTGCGGCCCAAGCAGGGCGACACCGTGACTGTCATCGCCTACAACATCCGCATGGGCTTCGGCCTGGACGGCCGGCTCTCCCTCGACGCCATCGCCGACTGGGCGGCCACGAAGAAGCCGGACGTCGTCCTGCTGAGCGAGGTGGACCGCGGCTGGCTGCTGAACGGCGGTCACGACGGGCTGGCCCGCATCGCCGACCGGCTCGGGATGCGCTTCCACTTCGCGCCCGCCGCCGACCGGGTGTGGGGCGACGCGATCCTCACCAACCTGCCGGTCCAGGTCGCCTCGCACCCGCTCGGCGAGCACGACTACCCCACCGGAGCGCAGGCGCAGGCGATCGTGGTCAAGGTCGGCGAGCGCGAACTCGGCATCGTCAACACCCACCTGCAGGCGCCGCCCGGACAGGCTCCCGAGGTGGCGGCCATCGCCCGCAACCTGGCCGCCGGGCTCGACCCCGCCGCCGCGGGACCGGACTCCGGCACCCCGATGGGCGCCTCCGGCTCACCCGCGCCGGCGACGCCCCGCCCGGTGCTGCTCGCGGGCGATCTGAACATCCGTTCCGACGACGCGGCCGGGCTCAAGCCGCTGCTCGACGCCGGTCTCACCGACCCGCTGACCGCGCTCGGCGACCCGATGACCTCCCCGGCCGACCGGCCCGACCAGCGCATCGATCACCTGCTGATCTCCAAGGGCCTGACCGTGGTCTCCGCCGAGGTGCCGCGCGTGCCGTACTCCGATCATCTGCCCGTTGTGGCGACCTTGCGGCTAACCAGTCTTGACCAGGAGGGATAATCGGTTACATGCGCCTTTCCGCTCGTGTCGACTACGCCCTCCGTGCCGCCGCCGAACTCGCCGCTGCGGGTGCCGGACCGACTACCGTGGGTGAGCTGGCGAAAGAGCAGGACATGCCGCCCAAGTACCTGGAGAACATCCTGCTCCAGATGCGCCGGGCCGGCCTGGTGCGCGGCCAGCGCGGCCCTGAAGGCGGCTACGTGCTGGCCAGGCCCGCGGCGGAGATCTCGCTGGCCGACGTGATCAGGGCCGTGGACGGGCCGCTGGCCAACGTCCGCGGCGAGCGGCCGGAGCACGTGGGCTACCGCGGCCCGGCCGAGTCGCTGCAGCAGGTCTGGATCGCCCTGCGCGCCTCCGAGCGGGCCATCCTCGAAGAGGTGAACCTGGAGCACGTGGCCAAGGGCGAACTGCCCGCCAGCGTGCGTGACCTGGCCGCCGACCCGGCCGCCTGGGACTGATGCCCGAGGGGGACGCGGTCCACCGCACCGCCGCCAAGCTGCGGCGGGCCCTCGACGGTCATGTCCTGACCCGTTCCGACTTCCGGGTTCCCCGGCACGCCACCGCCGACCTGTCCGGCCGGCGGGTGCTGGAGAACCTGTCACGCGGCAAGCACCTGCTCACCCGCGTCGAAGGCGACCTGACCGTGCACACCCATCTGCGCATGGAAGGAAGCTGGCAGATCTTCCCCGCCCGGGCATGGCTGCCCCGCGGCGACCAGGTGCGCCTGGTGCTGGCCACGGCGGAGGTCCAGGCGGTGGGGATCAGGCTGGGCATGGTCGACCTGCTGCGCACGGCCGACGAGGACCGGGTGGTGGGCCATCTGGGCCCCGACCTGCTGGGCCCCGACTGGGACGCGGAGGAGGCGGTGGCGCGGCTGCTGCGGGCCCCGGAACGGACCATCGGGGAGGCACTGCTCGACCAGCGCAACCTGGCGGGCATCGGCACGATCTATCGCGCGGAGACGCTCTTCCTGCGCGGCGTGTGGCCCTGGCGCCCGGTGGGCGAGGTGAACGACCTGGTCGGCCTGGTCTCACTGGCGCAGCGACTGCTGGAGGCCAACAAGGATCGGGCGGGAGCGGTGACCACGGGTGATCGCCGTCAAGGCCGGGAACGGTGGGTCTACGGCAGGGCGGGCAGACCCTGTCGCCGATGCGGAGGACGCATCAGTCGCGGGGAGATGGGAGCCAACCCACAGGAGCGACTCATCCTGTGGTGCGGTCACTGTCAGCCTCGTTAGGCGGCCACCATGTCCTTCACCTCGGGGAAGACGGAGTCGCCGAGCGAGCCGGGAACGGTCTCGGCCAGCGGCAGGCGCTCGTGCTCGGGCGCGTCGGCCAGCACGGGGGCAGCCTGGAGTTCGGCGAGCGCGAACTGGTCGGAGACCTCACGCAACACCTGAGAGAGCGGAACGCCGAGCGCACCGCAGATCGACGCGAGCAGTTCGGAGGAGGCCTCCTTCTGACCGCGCTCTACTTCGGACAAGTATCCGAGCGACACGCGCGCGAGCGTGGACACCTCACGCAACGTCCGCCCCTGCCGGACGCGCAGCCGCCGCAGCACGTCGCCCAGAAGCTGGCGCAGCAGGATCATCTGTCGCTCCCTCCCCGGAGTGGTCGTCGGCTTCACTCCACCATGCCCGATCTTCTTCTTGACTTCGTACATACTCCTCGCCGTCATCGTCGGGCGTCGCTGCTTGGCAGCCGGCTCTCGGACCTCACTCACAGCTCCACCGTACCCGTATCCACCGACACCGCGTCAGACCGTGCATCGCATGTTCGCTGGGGACGTAACACGGTAATCATCCGGAATGTTCCCCCATGTTCGCCTTCAGCACACCTTCGAGCAGATCGACGGCCTCGTGAACCGTCTCTACCCGAATACCGTCACGTGACCCATCCAAGCGCAGATCTTTACTCCAGACCCGCCCGTCAGGACCGTACACCGCGGCGAAAACGGTGCCCACGGGTTTTCCGTCCTGCGGATCGGGTCCCGCCACCCCGGTGACCGCCAGCCCGTAGCTCGCCCCGCAGGCCCGCGCGACCCCTTCGGCCATCGCCGCGGCCACGTCAGGATGGACCGCGCCCTCACGCGCCAGCAGATCGGCCGGCACGCCCAGCAGCGAGTCCTTCAGGTCGGTGGCGTAGGCGATCACCCCGCCCCGGAAGGCACGGGAGGCGCCGGGGACGGCGGTGAAGGCGGCGCCGATCGACCCCCCGGTCAGCGACTCGGCGACCGCCAGCGTGGCGCCCTGCCGTACCAGCTCGGACAACACCCGCTCGGCGCTCACCCGCGCGTCACTCCCCTCGGGCCCGCTTGGCCACCTGGCGCAGCCGCACGGCGCGCCACACGTAGTCGACACCGGTGCCGAGAGTGACCAGCACCGCGGCGCCCATCACGACCCAGCGCAGCGGATCGGGCGCGAACGGCAGCAGGTAGAGCACGATCGCGGCGATCTGCAGCACGGTCTTGACCTTGCCGCCGTAGCTGGCCGGGATCACGCCGTCGCGGATCACCCAGAAGCGCAGCACCGTGACGCCCAGCTCGCGGACGATGATCACGATGGTCACCCACCACGACAGCTCGCCCAGGATCGACAGCGAGACCAGGGCCGCGCCGGTCAGGGCCTTGTCGGCGAGCGGGTCGGCGATCTTGCCGAAGTCGGTGATCAGCCCGTAGCGCCGGGCCAGCTCCCCGTCCAGATGATCGGTGATCGAGGCGACCGCGAAGACGCCCAGCGCGGCCAGCCGCCAGCCCGGGCCCGGCAGGAACAGGCAGGTCACGAAGAACGGGACGAGCGCTAGCCGAATCACCGTGAGCACGTTGGCGATGTTCCACGGGCTCACCAAGCGGCGCTCGTCCCTGGTCATGGACCGGCCTTGATGCGGGCGATCAGGTCGACGCCCTCGGCGTCGACCACGACGGCCCGGACGATCTGCCCGGGCAGCAGCCCGATGCCCTGCACGGTGACCGAGCCGTCCACCTCGGGGCCCTGGTGCGCCGCGCGCCCCTCGTAGCCGCCGTCGCCGAGATCCTCCTCGATGAGGATGTCGACCTCGGTGCCGATGCGCTCCTCGGCCCGCTGGGCGGTCAGCTCCTCGGCCAGCTCGGTGAGCACGCGCACGCGCTCGTCGACGACCTCCTGCGGCAGCTTGCCGTCGAAGGTCGCCGCCTCGGTGCCGTCCTCGTCGGAGTAGCCGAACACGCCGATCACGTCGAGCCTGGCGGCCTCCAGGAAGCCGACCAGCTCGCCGAACTCCTGCTCGGTCTCGCCGGGGAAGCCCACGATGAAGTTGGACCGCACGCCCGCCTCGGGAGCCTGCTTGCGCACGACCTCCAGCAGGTCGAGGAAGCGCTCGGGGTCGCCGAAGCGGCGCATCCGGCGCAGCACCGGGCCGCTGGCGTGCTGGAAGGACAGGTCGAAGTAGGGGGCCACGCCCTCGGTGCCGGCGATCACGTCGATCAGGCCGGGCCGCAGCTCGGCGGGCTGCAGGTAGCTGGCCCGCACCCGCTCGACGCCCTCGGTCGCGGCGAGCTGCGGCAGCAGCTTCTCCAGGGCGCGCAGGTCGCCGAGGTCCTTGCCGTAGGAGGTGGAGTTCTCGCTCACCAGGACCAGCTCGCGCACACCGCGGTGGGCCAGCCAGTCGGCCTCGGCCAGCAGCTCCTCGGGCCGGCGCGAGACGTAGGCGCCGCGGAAGGCCGGGATGGCGCAGAAGGTGCAGCGGCGATCGCAGCCGGAGGCCAGCTTGAGCGAGGCCACCGGGCTCTCGTCGAGCCGCTTGCGCAGGACGCGCGGGCCGCTGGCGGGCGCCACCCCCGTGGGCAGCTCGCCGTGGCCGGGGATGTTGGTGGCGCCGCGCCGCTCGACCGGCGAGATGGGCAGCAGGGTGCGGCGGTCGCGCGGCGTGTGCGCGTCGTGCTTGCGGCCGGCCAGCACGTCGTCGAGCCGCGTGCCGATGTCGGTGTAGTCGTCGAAGGAAATGACGGCGCTGGCCTCGGGCAGGGCCTCGGCCAGTTCCTTGCCGTACCGCTCGGCCATGCAACCCGCGGCGATCACCTTGGCGCCGGAGTCGGCGGCGGCCAGCAGCGTGTCGATCGAGTCCTTCTTCGCCGAGTCGATGAAGCCGCACGTGTTGACGACGACGACGTCCGGGTCTTCCTCGCCGAGCTGCCAGCCGGAGGCTTCGAGGCGCGCGGCGAGTTCCTCGGAGTCGACCTCGTTACGGGCACAACCCAGAGTGATCAGGGATACGGTTCTGCGGGATGACATGGTGCCCCCTACGGTATCGGCACTCGGCCACTACCTTCACCGGGGCCTGGGTACCGAAGGTCCGAAGGACCGCCGCACCGTCTCCCCCCGCGCTCCGAGCGTGCCCAGGTTCTTGCCGTTGACCTGCAGTGAGACCGCGCCGGCGTCACCGATGAGCAGCTTCACCTCCGACGGCGCCTTCCACGTCGTGGTGCGGCCGGCCGGCATGGTCCCGGCGAAGAGCTTACGGCCCCGCGCGTCCCGCACGGTGACATATGCCGAACGCCTGGCCTTGGCCCGCACCACGACCATCGACGCCTGCCCCACGGACTGCGCCTGCGTACGGCGAGGCGGCTCCGGAGCCGGGGTGCGTCCCGCGCCGGCGGTGATGCTGGGCACGCTCGCGGCGGGCTGGATCTCGGCGGTCGGCACCTCGCCGCTGCCGCCCATCACCCGCACCACCCCGAAGACCAGGACGATGGCCAGGGCCACGCCGAGCGCCATCGTCCAGTTGGGGCCGCGCCGCTCGCGCAGCCGCACCTTGCGGTCGGCGCGGAAGACCTCGGCCGCCCTGACCGGGACCGGCACCCCGCCGTGCTGGTCCTCGTAGAACTGCGCCATGGCCGCCGGGTCGAGGCCCAGCGCCTTGGCGATGCCCTTGACATGCCCCCTGGCATAGAAGTCGCCCCCGCAGAGGGAGAAGTCGTCACGCTCGATGGCGTACAGCACAGCCTCGCGGATGCGGGTGCTCGCGCTGAGCTGACCGACCGTCAGCCCTTTCTCCCGCCTGGCCTCGGCCAGCATGGAGCCAATGCTCTGCTCGTTCACTCCCCGCCCCTGACCTTGCGTAGTGAGTCACATTCAATCAGTTATCACCATGCCCAGGGGCTGCCTGGGTCATTCCCCGCGGAGATCGGCGAGCAGACCGGCCAGTTCGTCCGGCTTGACCAGCACATCGCGGGCTTTTGACCCCTCGCTGGGACCCACGACGTTCCGGCTTTCCAGAAGGTCCATCAGCCGCCCGGCCTTGGCGAAACCGACGCGCAGTTTTCGCTGGAGCATCGACGTCGAGCCGAACTGGGTCGTCACGATCAGCTCCGCGGCCTGCAGCAGCAGGTCGAGGTCGTCGCCGATCTCCTCGTCGATCTCCCGCTTGACCGGCGCGGCGGCCACGTCGTCGCGGTACTCCGCCTGCATCTGGCCCTTGCAGTGGGTGACGATCTCCGCGATCTCCTTCTCGGAGACGAACGCGTTCTGGATGCGGATCGGCTTGCTGGAGCCCATCGGCAGGAACAGCGCGTCACCCTGGCCGACCAGCTTGTCGGCGCCGGGCTGGTCGAGGATGACCCGGGAGTCGGTGACCGAGGAGACCGCGAAGGCCAGCCGCGAGGGCACGTTGGCCTTGATCAGGCCGGTGACGACGTCCACCGAGGGCCGCTGGGTGGCGATCACCAGGTGGATGCCGGCGGCCCGGGCGAGCTGGGTGATGCGGACGATGGAGTCCTCGACGTCGCGCGGCGCGACCATCATCAGGTCGGCGAGCTCGTCCACGATGACCAGCAGGTAGGGGTAGGGCTGGTAGACCCGCTCGCTGCCGGGCGGCGGCACGAGCTTGCCCGCCTTGACCGCCTTGTTGAACTCGTCCACGTGCCGGAAGCCGCTGGCGGCCAGGTCGTCGTAGCGGCGGTCCATCTCCCCCACCACCCATTCGAGGGCCTCGGCGGCCTTCTTCGGGTTGGTGATGATCGGGGTGATGAGGTGCGGGATGCCCTCGTAGACGCTCAGCTCGACGCGCTTGGGGTCGACCAGCACCATGCGCACCTCGTCCGGGGTGGCGCGCATCAGGATGCTGGTGATCAGGCCGTTGACGCAGACCGACTTGCCCGCGCCGGTGGCGCCGGCGATGAGCAGGTGCGGCATCTTGGCGAGGTTGGCCACGATGGTGCGGCCCTCGACGTCCTTGCCCAGGCCCACGATCATCGGGTGGTGGTCGGCCTGCGCCACCTGCGAGCGCAGCACGTCGCCCAGGGCGACCAGGTCCTTGTCGGCGTTGGGGATCTCGACGCCGATCGCCGACTTGCCGGGGATCGGGGACAGGATCCGCACGTCGGCCGACTTCACCGCGTAGGCGATGTTCTTGGTGAGCGCGGTGACCTTCTCCACCTTGACCGCGGGGCCCAGCTCGATCTCGTAGCGGGTGACCGTCGGGCCGCGGGTGAAGCCGATCACCTGCGCGTCGATGGTGAACTGCTCCAGCACGCTGGTCAGCGCGTTGACCACGGTGCTGTTGGCCTTGGTGGCCGGCTTGGGCGCGGTGCCCTGCTTGAGCGCCGCCAGGTCCGGCAGGCTGTACGGCCCGGCCTGCGGGGAGAGCACGAGCTGCTCGACCTTGCGCGGCGCGGGGGTGGGCAGCGGCGGCTCCGGCTTGGCGTCCTTGGCCGCCGGGGTCGGCTCCTCCTCGTCGGTGAGACCGGGGACGATCTCCGGCGAGTGGTCGGCGCGCTTGTCCTCTTCCTTGATCACCGGCGTGTCGTAGGGTTTGACCCCGTCCGGGAGGGCCGGCCCCTCCTGCTTGCGGGTGCGCCGCCGCGGCGTCGAGGGCCGGGGCTCGCCCGCGGCGCCCCGGTCGAAGAGCAGGTGCTTGAGCTCGCCCAGCCGTTCGGGGATGCGGTGCACCGGCGTCGCGGTGACCACCAGCACGCCGAAGCCGGACAGGATGAGCAGCAGCGGGATGGTGATGTACGGCGCCAGGATGCTCATCGGCGGCGCGGAGACGATGAAGCCGATCATGCCGCCCGCCCGGGCGACGTGGTCCATCGTGTCGCCGGCCCCGCCCGACGGGTACGGCGTGCCGTTGGCGACGTGGATGATGCCGAGCACCCCGGCCAGCAGCGCGCTCCACCCGATGACCATCCGGCCGGTGTCGGCGTTCTGCTCGGGGTGACGCAGGAAGCGCCAGGCCAGCAGGCCGAGCAGCAGCGGCACCGCCCAGGCCAGCGAGCCGAAGACGCCGCGGGTGACGGTGGCGACGAAGGTGGCCACCGTGCCGGTCTGCGCCCGCCAGGTCATCGCGGCCAGCACGATCGCCCCGGCCAGCACGGCGAGGCCGACGCCGTCGCGGCGGTGCGCGGGGTCGAGCTCCTTGGCCTGGTTGCCGAGGGCCCGCGCGCCCGCGCCGACGCCGTTGGCGAGCAGCATCCAGATGCCCACGATCAGCTTGCCGATCATCGTGAAGACCCAGCTGATCGGGTCCTGGTGGGCGACCGGTCTGCGGGCCTGGCTCCGGGCCCTGGGGCGGCTTCCCGACGCCGGGGTCCGCTTGGCGGGGGTGGACCTGGCGGAGGTCGACCGCTTCGCCGGACCTTTCGATGTGCTTTTCGGCGTACGGGTGGCCATGATGCCAAAGGTACGTCGTAGACCCGGTGGAGAGCACTGAGGCTCGCCGGTTCGTCCCGAACTAGGTGGTGACGGGGCCTGTGGACTCCCGGATCACCAGGTCGGTCTCCAGCCGCGCCAGGGTGGCCGTGCGCTCCTCCCCCGCGCTGACCGCGGCCAGCAGCAGGTCGACCGCCATCCGGCCGGCGGCGGCGGTCGGCATGGTGATCGTGGTCAGCTTGGGCTTGGTGAGCCGGCCGGGCAGGCTGTCGTCCACGCCGATCACGCTGACCTGGCCCGGCACGCTGAGGCCGCGTTCCTGCAGGCCCTCGATCACGCCGAGCGCGACCAGGTCGTTGTAGCAGAGCACGCCGCTCACCCCGGACTCCACGACCGCCTCGGCCGCGGCCAGGCCGCCGCGCTCGGTCGGCTCGTTCGGGCCAAGCACCGCCAGGTCGAGCCCGAGCCCCTCGGCCGCCTCCCGCACCGCGCCCTGCAGTTCCTCGCTGGTCCAGGAGCCGGGCGGGCCGGTCAGCAGGCCGATCCTGCGGTGGCCGAGTCCGGCCAGGTGCGCGACCGACGCGCGGGCGCCCTGGCCGACGTCCATCAGCACCGTGGTCAGGCCCTTCACCCGGCGGTTGACCACCACGAAGGGCACCTCGGCGCGCAGCTTCTCGATCACCCGGTTGGACAGCCGGGGGCTGCACAGCAGCACGCCGTCGACCTGCTTGACCAGGGTCTCGATCAGCTCCTGCTCCAGCACCGGGTCCTCGTCGGTGTCGGCGACGAAGACGTGGTAGTCGCGCTCGCGGGCCTGGGCCTGGGCGGCCTTGATCAGCGGCGGGAAGAACGGGTTGGCGATGTCGGCGACGATGAGCCCGAGGTTGTGCGTGCGGCCCGTGGTCAGCGCGCGGGCCGCCCGGTTGGGGCGGTAGCCGAGCCCCTCGGCCACCGCGAGCACCCGGGTGCGCGTCTCCGCGTTCACCAGGTGCGGGGCCGAGAAGGTCCGCGACACCGTGGAGACGTGCACGCCGGAGGCCCGCGCCACATCCCTGATCGTCACCGCCACGCCGTACCTCCCGTTGCCGTGCCGTGTCCGGAGCCGTGTGCCGTCCCGCCCTGGAAGTATCCCGCTCCGCCTGCCGTACCAGAACCACGGCGGCGGCGGTGGTCAGCGGGCAAGGCGGGTGCCGCCGTCGGTCAGGCGGACGGGCTCGCCGAGGCGGATCGACTCGTTGGCGGCGGCGCCGACCAGGACGGCGCGGATGCCGTCGAGGTGGCCGGCCTGCCGGGCCAGGGGGTCGGCGGCGGGGCCGCGGAAGACGTCGTCGAGCAGGAGGCGGTCGCCGCCGCCGTGCCCGCCCGAGCCGGCCGGGATCCCGACCTCGCGCGGCGGCTCCCAGTGCGGGCGCAGCGTGAGGCGTTCCCAGGCGCCGGTGGCGTGCTCCTTGGACGCGGCGCTGGGGTCGACGGCGGCGTGCGGCGGGGTCCACTCGCGCTCGCAGACCTCCAGCTCCAGGCGGCCGGCGGTGCCGTTGAAGGCGACGCGGTAGCCCTCGAAGGGGGCGTGCGCGACCAGGGAGTAGGTGAGCAGGGCCCGGTTGTCGTAACGGACCAGCACCGCCATGGTGTCCTCGATGGTGACGCCCTCGCCGAAGACGTCCTGGTCGCGGACGTAGCCGTCCTCGTGCTCGGCGGCCAGGTAGAGGGCCTTGAGCCGGGGATCGGCGGAGATGTCCAGGATGAACGGGTCGCTGCCCAGCCCCGGCGCGCCCTGGCCGCGCGCCGGACGGCCGGGCAGGGCGCGGGCGGTGCCGTAGAAGCGCAGCTCCCCCTGGGCGTAGACGGACTCGGCGGCGGCCCCGAGCCACCAGTTGACCAGGTCGAAGTGGTGGGTGGACTTGTGCACGAGCAGGCCGCCTGAGCTGGCCTTGTCGCGGTGCCAGCGGCGGAAGTAGTCGGCGCCGTGGATGGTGTCGAGGGTCCACTCGAAGTGCACCGAGGTGACCTCGCCGATGGCCCCCTCGGCCAGCAGCCGCCGGACCTCGGAGTTGCGCGGGGAGTAGCGGTAGTTGAAGGTGACGACCAGCTTGCCGGGATTGCGCCCGGCGGCGGCGCGGATCGCCTCGCAGCCCTCGGCGTCGACGGTCAGCGGCTTCTCGACCACGACGTCCTTGCCGGCGTCGAGCGCCTCGACGACGTAGCGGGCGTGCGTGGCGTCGACGCTGGTGACCACGACCGCGTCGCACAGCTCCAGCATCCGGGCGAAGCCGTCGGGCCCGAACCTGGGCACGTCGCGGCCGATGTGCTCGGCGTAGTGGTCCATACGGGTGCGGTTGGTGTCGCAGAAGGCGACGATCTCGCCGGTGTCGCGCCAGTCGCCCAGCAGCGCGTCCAGGTACATCTGGGCCCGGTGGCCGAGCCCGACGAAGCCGTATCTCACGGTCTCTCCCCCAAGTGGCGTGCTGTACGGCTCCCGCGAGCCGTACAGCACGGGTGTGTCAGCCGGCCAGCGCGGTGTTGGCCTCGGTCAGGAACTTCTGCGCGCCCTCGTCCGGCGTGGTCTTGCCGAACAGGACCTCCTCGGAGGTGCGCTTGAGGATGTCCTCCATCTCCATCGCGCCCTTGGGCGGGACGACGGTGGGGGTCAGCTCGCTCCTGACCGAGTCGATGAAGGCCAGGGTCTTCTGGTCGGTGGCGGGCAGCTTGTCCTTGACGGCGGCCAGCACTTTGGCGTTGGTGGGCAGACCCCGGTCGCTGAGCACGATGGCGGCCGCGTCGGGGTCGTTGAGCATGAACTCGATGAACTTCTGCGCCTCGGCCGAGCGCTCGGTCTTGGCGGACATGGCGTAGTGCATGGCCGGCTGCAGGAACATGCCGGAGGTCGCCGCGCCCTCGGCCTTGGGCAGGCGCAGCAGGTCGAGCTCCTGGCCTGAGCCCTTGTGCAGGGCGCCGAGCTGGTTGCTCCACCACAGGCCGAAGGCGCCGGCGTTGGTGGCCAGCAGGGCCTGGTCGACCTTGGTGCCGACCTCGGCCATCTTGGCGGGGTCGGGGGCGGCCTTGGTGTCGACGAGCTGCTGGATCGTGGCCCACCAGGCCTTCACCGTCTCGGGGGTCAGGCCGATCTTGCCGTTGTCGTAGAACTTCTCGCCGCGCTGGGCGGCGAAGATCTGCAGGAAGGCGGGGTTGAAGTTGTACTCGGTGCCCCAGACCGCGCCGCCGCTCTTGGCGGTGATCTCCTTGGCCAGGCCGGCGTACTCGTCCCAGGTCCAGGCCTTGTCGTCGGGCAGCTTCTGGCCCTGCTTCTCGACGGCGGCCTTGTTGACGACCAGGGCGAAGGTGTTGACGCCGGTCGGGATGGCGTACTGCTTGCCGTCCACCTGGCCGGCGGTGAGCACCTGCTGGTCGAGGTCGGCGGTGTTCACCTTGCCGGTGAGGTCGGCGAGCGCGCCGCGGCCGGCGTACTCGGCCAGGCCGCGGATCTCGATGGTCATCACGTCGGGCGCGTCGCTCGCGGCCACCTTGGTGGCGAGCTTCTCGTAGTAGCTGTCCCAGTCGGAGAAGTCGCCCTCGACGTCGATGGTGGGGTTCTTCTCCTCGAACTTGGCGATGGCCTGCTCGGTCAGCTTCTGCCGGGCGTCGCTGCCCCAGTAGGAGAAGGTGAGCTTCGTCTTGCCGTCGCCGCCGGCCGCCGAGCCGCCGTCGCCGCCGCCGCACGCGGTGGCCAGGACCGCGGTGGCGACCAGGGCGAGCGTTAACCTGCTGCGCTTCATGGGGGGTACCTCCTTGGGAAGGGTTATTTGAGGCCGGTGGTCGCCATACCGCGGATGAGGTACTTCTGGCCGGCCAGGAAGAAGCCGAAGATGGGGCCGAGGGAGACGATCGACATGGCGAACATCGGCCCCCACGAGGACTCGCCGCTGGCGTCGAGGAACTGGCGCAGCGCCACGGTCGCGGTGAGGTTGTCGGACTTGGTGAGGTAGAGGTTCTGGCTGAAGAAGTCGTTCCAAGTCCAGATGAAGGTGAAGATCCCGGTGGTGGCGAGGGCGGGCATGCTGAGCGGGATGATCACCCGGAAGAAGGTGCGCCAGTAGCCCGCGCCGTCGATCGCGGCCGCCTCGTCCAGCTCCCTGGGCAGGGTGCGGATGAACTGCACCATCAGGAAGATGAAGAAGGCGTCGGTGGCCAGGAGCTTGGGCACGATGAGCGGCCAGATCGTGTTGATCCACTCGGCCTTGGCGAACATGATGTACTGCGGCACGACCGTCACGTGGTGCGGGAGCATGATCGAGCCGAGCATGATCGCGAACCACAGCTTCTTGAGCGGGAACTCCAGCCGCGCGAAGGCGTAGGCGGCCATCGAGCAGGCGACCAGGTTGGCCACCACCGACAGCCCGGTGATCACCGCGGAGTTCCACAGGTAGTAGCCGAAGGAGTGCTTGAGCGCGCTCCAGCCCTCGGTGTAGTTGTCCAGCGTCACCGACGACGGCACCAGCCCCGGCTCCCGGAAGATCAGCTCCTCGGGCTTGAAGGAGCTGGAGATCATCCACAGCAGCGGGTAGAGCATGACCAGGCCGAAGCCGATGAGCAGCAGGTGCTTGGCGCCCCGGCCGACCCGCCGCCGGTAGAGCAGGGGCACCCGATCGCCGCGGTTACTTGGTGTCGCCATAGAAGACCCAATACTTCGACATGAGGAAGTTGACGCCGGTGAGCCCGGCGATGATCAGCAACAGGACCCACGCCATGGCGGCCGCGTAGCCCATCTCGAAACTCTTGAAGCCCTTGAGGTAGAGGTAGAGCGTGTAGAAGAGGGTCGAGTCGACCGGCCCGCCCGTGCCGTTGCTGACGATGAACGACTGGGTGAAGGACTGGAAGGACTTGATCACCTCCAGCACCAGATTGAAGAAGATGATCGGGGTCAGCAGCGGCAGCGTGATCGAGCGGAACTGGGTGAGCCTGGAGGCCCCGTCCACCGCCGCCGCCTCGTAGTAGCTCTGCGGGATCTGCCGCAGGCCGGCCAGGAAGATGACCATCGGCGCGCCGAAGGTCCACACGTGCAGCAGGATCAGCGTGCCCAGCGCGGTGTCGGGGTCGGTGACCCAGCCGGGGCCCTGGATGCCGAAGAGCGCCAGGATCGAGTTGACCAGGCCGTCCGTGCCGAAGATCTTCCGCCACAGGATGGAGATGGCCACGCTCCCGCCCAGCAGCGAGGGCAGGTAGTAGATGGAGCGGTAGATCGGCAGGCCGCGCAGGCCCCGGTCCAGCAGGAGGGCCAAGGCCAGCGCGAAGGCCAGTTGCAGGGGCACCGAGACGACCACGTAGACCGTCGTCACCTGCAGTGAGGTGAGGAAGCGGTCGTCCTCGGCGAACATCTTGGCGTAGTTGTCCCAGCCGACCCAGCTCGCCTCCTCCAGGAGGCTGTAGTCGGTGAAGGACAGGTACAGCGAGGCGAGGATCGGGCCGATCGTGATGACGGCCAGCCCGAGGAACCACGGGGCGAGGAAGACGTAGGCCGTGCGGGCCTCGCGGCGCTTCCACGCCTGCCTCTTTTCCCGGCGGTGCGCCGGGGCGGGGGCGCGACCGGGCTCGGGGGGCGCGATCACGGTGACTGAGTCGGACATAGCGGTGCTCATCCCTCTGGCTGCGCCTCGCGGCGGCACGGGATTGGATGGCGCTTTCCTATAGCGCCCGGGAAAGTTACGTCAACCCTTTGCAGGTGTTACCTTGCTGTTACCGATATATCGTCACCGATGTTTATGCAGATCAGATCGTTAACAGCGGGTTTCGACGAACCGAGGAATCTTCCAAATGTGGCGTTGTTGCTACAAGCGGTTGCAGTCCTCGAAGGCATAGGTCGTGGCCGAGACGTGCTCCTCGCCGGGCCGCAGCACCGCCGAGGGATAGTCCGGGCGGTTGGGCGAGTCGGGGAAGCGCTGGGTCTCCAGGCACAGGCCGGCCTGCCTGCCGTACGGCGTGGCGATCCCGTCGAGCAGGTGGCCGGTGTAGAACTGCACGCCGGGCTCGGTGGTCGTCACGGTCATCGCCCGGCCCGACACCGGCTCGGCCACCCGCATCCGGCCGCCGGGGCGCAGCACGTAGCAGTGGTCGTAGGCGCCGTCCAGGCGCGCGGCCACCGGGGTCGGCTCGGTGAAGTCGAACGGGGTCCCGGCCACCGGCGCCGGCGGCCCGGCCAGCGGGATCTTGCCCTCGTCGACCGGGAGGTAGTGGTCGGCGTCGATGGTGACGACGTGGCCGCGTACGTCGCCGCCACCGGCCAGGTTGAAGTACGAGTGGTTGGTCAGGTTCAGGACCGTCGGCGCGTCGGTGGTGGCGTGGTAGCCGATGCCCAGCGCGGCGCCGTCGAGGCGGTAGGTGACCGTGACGGCCAGCGTGCCCGGGTAGCCCTCCTCGCCGTCCTTGCTCAGGTAGCTCAGCCGCAGCGCCCGCTCGCCGTCCGGCTCCGCGCGCCAGACGCGCTTGTCGAAGCCGCGCTCGCCGCCGTGCAGGCTGTGCCCGTTGTTGTTCCTGGCCAGCCGGTACGGCACGCCGTCCAGGGTGAAGCGGCCGTGCGCGATGCGGTTGCCGTAGCGGCCGACCACGGCGCCGAAGTAGCGGCTGCGTTCGAGGTAGTCCTCGACGGTGGGCAGCCCCAGCACCACCTCGGTCCCGTCGGCCAGCCGGATCGACTGCACGACGGCGCCGAGGGTCAGGATCGCCACCTGCAGCCGGCCACTGGTCAGCACGTGCCGGTGGACCGCCTCGCCGGCGGGGGTCTCGCCAAGTCTCACGGGGTTCTCGCTCTCATTGAGGGTGCGTTCGGATCGCAGGGTAACGCAATCGGTTGCAGAGCTTCCTAGGCGATCTGGCGACCGGTTGCCGTCTTGCAGCGTGGACGGTTCCCGCATTTATCCAGCTCAACCCAGTCAGGAAAATTGCCCTCTTGACGATTCCGGAAGTTGCCGACACTGTTTCGTGCAACTGGTTGCAGTCTCAGAGGCCGCTCGTGACTGCCGGCTCGTGACTGCCGGAAGGAAAGACCACCCGTGAGTAGAACGCTTGTCACCGGGAGCGCCGGGCGCCTCGGCCGCAGCGTCGTGACCGCCTTCGCCGCGGCCGGGCACGAGGTGATCGGCGTGGACAGCGCGCCGGGCACCCCGCCGGAGGCGGCCGGCCACCTGCCCGCCGACCTGACCGACCTCGGCGAGACCTACCAGGTGCTGGCCCGCTACCGCCCGGACGCGATCGTGCACCTGGCCGCCATCGCCACCCCGTTCAGCCGCAGCGACGCGGTGACGTTCCGCACCAACACCCAGCTCGCCTACAACCTCTGCGACGCCGCGACCGCGCTCGGCGTGCCGAAGCTGATCGTGGCCAGCAGCCCCACGGTGATCGGGTACGGCTCGCCCGGCGGCTGGAGCCCCGCCTACCTGCCGATCGACGAGGAGCACCCGCTCCAGCCGTGGAATGCCTACAGCCTGTCCAAGGCGGTGGCCGAGCAGACGATGCGCACCTTCGCGCGCACCAGCCCGACCCGGATGGCGGCCGTGCGGCCCTGCTTCGTGATCGCGCCGGAGGAGTGGGAGGGCGCGCCCACCCAGTCCGGGCACACCGTGCGCGAGCGGCTCGACCGGCCGGAGATCGCCGGGGTGTCGCTGTTCAACTACGTGGACGCCCGCGACGCCGCCGACCTGCTGATCACCCTGCTCGACCGGTTACCGGAGCTGCCCAACGGCGAGGTGTTCTTCGCCGGGGCGGCCGACGCGCTGGCCCGCGACCCGCTCGGCGAGGTGCTGCCACGCGTCATCCCCTCGACCGCGGGGTTCGCCGCCGGGCTCACCGGCTCGGCCCCCGCCTTCTCCTCCGCCAAGGCCGAGCGCCTGCTCGGCTGGCACGCCAAGCGAAGCTGGCGTACCGAACTGTCCCAGGAGTGTGTGTGATGGACCTCAGCGGCGTGTTGTTCTTCCCGGTCACCCCCTTCACCGCCGAAGGCGCGCTGGCCGAGGGGGTGCTGGCCGAGCACGTCGAGCGTGGCGTGGCGCACGGGCCTGGCGCGGTCTTCGCCGCCTGCGGCACGGGCGAGTTCTCCGCGTTGTCGCAGGCCGAGCACGCGCTGGTCACCCGGGTCGCGGTGGCCGCGACCGCGGGCCGGGCGCCGGTGTTCTCCGGGGCCGGGGGTCCGCTGGGCGCCGCGCTCGCCCAGGCGCGGGCGGCCCGCGAGGCCGGGGCGGACGGCCTGTTGCTGATGCCGCCCTACCTCGCCCAGGGCAGCAAGGCCGGGTTCCTGGCGTACGTGACGGCGGTCGCCGCCGAGCTGCCGGTGATCGTCTACCAGCGCGGCTCGGTCGTGCTCGACCCGGCCGACGTGGTGGAGCTGGCCCGCGTCCCCGGCGTCGTCGGCCTCAAGGACGGGTTGGGCGACATCGACCGCTTCCAGCGCACCGTCCTGGCCGTGCGCCGCGAGATCGGGACCGGCTTCACCTTCTTCAACGGGCTGCCGACCGCCGAGCTGACCATGCCCGCCTACCGCGGCCTGGGCGTCTCGCTCTACTCCTCGGCCGTCTTCGCCTTCGCCCCCGAGATCGCGCTGGCCTACTACGCCGGGGACGAGCGGCTGCTCACCGAGTTCTACGCGCCTCTGGTCGAGCTGCGCAGCAAGGCTCCCGGGTATGCGGTGGCGCTGGTCAAGGCCGGGCTGCGGCTGCGCGGCCTGGACGCCGGGCCGGTGCGCGCGCCGCTGACCGACCTCACGCCCGAGCACGAGGCCGAGCTCGACGCCCTGCTCAAGCACGGGCTGTCGCTGGTCCAGGCATGATCACCGATCTCAGGACCGCCCTGCGGTCGGTGCCGCTGACCCGGCCGTGGGGCGCCGACGTGCCCGCCAACCACGTCGTCCGCGTCGAGGTCGAGCTGGCCGACGGCCGGATCGGCACCGGCGCGGCCTGGACCCCGCAGATCGGCGCCCACGCGGTGCGGGCACTGCTCGACCACGACATCCGCGACGCCGCCCTCGGCCTGCCCGCCCACCCCGAGCTGGTCTGGGACCGGCTGTCGGCCCACCTCAGCGAGGCCGGGCGGGGCGGCCTGGCGACCATCGCGCTGGCCGGGCTCGACCTGGCGCTCTGGGACCTGCGCGGCCCGCTCACCGAGGTGCTGGGCGAGCGGCGGCCCGAGGTCCCCGTGTACGGCAGCGGCGTCAACCTGCACTACTCGCTGGACGAGCTGGTCGCCCAGGCCGAGCGGTGGAAGGGGCTGCCCGCGGTCAAGATCAAGGTGGGCCGGCCCGCGCTGGCCGAGGACGTCGAGCGGGTCGCGGCGGTGCGGTCGGTGATCGGACCGGACACCGCGCTCATGGTCGACGCCAACCAGCGCTGGGACCGCTTCCGCGCCCGGCGGGCGATCGAGGCGCTGGCCGAGTTCGACCTGTTCTGGGTGGAGGAGCCGCTGCCCGCCGACGACGTGGCCGGGCTGGCCGAGCTGCGGCGGCGGACCGGCGTGCCGCTCGCCTGCGGGGAGAACGTCTACTCGGTGCACGGCTTCCGTGACCTGCTGGCCGCGGGGGCGTGTGACGTGGTCCAGCCGAATGTGGTGCGGGTTGGCGGGATCACCCCCTTCCTTCGGATCTGCACGGTGGCCGATGCTTTTGGGGTGCCGGTCTATCCACACCTGCTGACCGAAATTTCGGGACAACTGGCGTTGACCTTGCGGCAGCCCGCCATGGTCGAGCACGTCGAGGACGCCGCCCTCGCCGACCTGGGCCTGCTGGCCGAGCCGTACCCGGTGGAGATCTCCGGCGGCCGGCTCCGCGCCACCGGCCACCCGACGAGGTGGGCGCGGTGAAGGTCGTCGTCGCCGGCGCGCACGGGTACGGCCGCCACCACCTGGACACCGTCGACCGGCTGCCCGGCGTCGAGCTGGCCGGCATCTGCGACCTGCGGCCCGCCGAGGGCTTCGCGGTGCCGCAGTCGCGCGATCTGGCCGGGCTGGTCCGGAGCACCGGCGCGGACATCGCGATCATCGCCACCCCCATCCACACCCACGCCGACCTCGCCGTCGCCGCCCTGCGCGCCGGGGCGCACGTGCTGCTGGAGAAGCCGCCCGCGCCCTCGGTGGCCGAGTTCGAGCGCATCGCCGAAGCCGTGCGGGCGACCGGGCTGGCCTGCCAGGTGGGCTTCCAGTCCCTCGGCTCGGCGGCGATCCCCGCCGCGCGCACCGCCGTGGGCGACATCCGCGCCATCGGCGTCGCCGGGGCCTGGGAGCGGGTGAAGGGCTACTACACCCGCGCGCGCTGGGCCGGCAAGCGCCGCCTCGACGGCGTCGACGTGATGGACGGGGCGCTCACCAACCCGTTCGCGCACGCCACCGCCACCGCCCTGGCGCTGGCCGGCGGCTCCCCCGTCGACCGGGTCGAGGTCGAGCTCTACCGGGCCAACGCCATCGAGGCCGACGACACCTCCAGCGCGCGGCTCCACCTGCGCGACGGCACCCTCGTCACGGTCACCGTCTCCCTCTGCTCCAACCGGCGGCACGAGCCCTACCTGCTCGTCCACGGCTCGGCGGGCACCGCGCGGCTGTTCTACACCACCGACGAGCTGGAGCTGGCCGACGGCACCCGGCTCGGCTTCGACCGCACCGGCCTGCTGGCCAACCTCGTCGCGCACGTCCGCGACGGTGCCGACCTGCTCGTCCCGCTCGCCGCCACCGAGGGCTTCACCCGTTTCCTCGACGCCGTACGGCTGGCGCCCGACCCGGTGCCGATCCCCAGCCGGACGCTCGACGGGCGGCGGATCGTCCCCGGCGTGGCAGACCTGGCCATGCGGAGCGCGCAGGAGCTCAAGACGCTCTCCGAACTCGGCTTCCCGGCCGCGCCCGCCGTCGAGACGGACCGCTGGCCCGAGGTCCGGGTGGGGGAAGCGGTCTACGCGCTGCGTGGCGATCTGCCCGCCGAGGCGGCCCCGCGGCCCTTCCTCCACCCGGTCAAGACCCTCGGCGGCGTCGTGGTCACCGAGGTCCAGCCCGCCGACCACGTCCACCACCTGGGCGCCTCGGTCGCGGTGTCGGACGTGGCCGGGATCAACTTCTGGGGCGGCAGCACCTTCGTCCCCGGCCAGGGGCCCACGCTCCTGCCCAACCACGGCCGCCAGCAGCGCCGGGCCCTGCGCCCGGTCGAGGGCGGCTGGCACGACCGCCTCGACTGGCTCGGCCCGGACGGCACGCTCCTGCTCACCGAGGAGCGCACGCTGCTGGCCCGCCGGGACTCGCCGTCGGCCTCGGCTTGGGTGCTCGACCTCGGCTTCACCCTGCGCGGCGGGCCGCTGGAGATCCAGAGCTCGGCGACCAAGGGCCGGCCCGGTGCCGGGTACGGCGGCTTCTTCTGGCGGGCGCCGCGCGAGTCGCCGGGCCTCGACGCCTTCACCGCCACCGAACGCGGTGAGGCGGCGGTGCACGGGAGCACCGAACCGTGGCTGGCGCTGGTGTCCGACGGGTGGAGCCTGCTGTTCGTCCAGCGCGGCGAGATCGACCCGTGGTTCGTGCGCGTGGCCGAGTACCCCGGCGTGGGACCGGCACTGGCCTGGGACAAGCCGCGCACGCTGGACGGGGAGCTGACCCGCTCCCTCACGGTCGTCATCTCCGACGGCCGGCTTTCGCCGAGCGTGGCCCGCGACCTGGCGGCGGCCCTGGACGCCTGACGACGCGCCCGGTCCCGTCCGGGCGCGTTACCCTCGCTGCCATGGTGAAGTCAGCCGAGCGCACGATCCGCATCCTGGAGGCGCTGTCGTCGAGCCCCGACCGGCTGACCCTCGGCGACCTGCAACGGCTCACCGGGTTCCCGCGCAGCAGCCTGCACGCGCTGCTGCGCACGCTGGCGGAGCTGGGGTGGATCGAGAGCGACGGCTCGGCCTTCGGGATCGGGCCGCACGCGCTGCTGACCGGGACCGCCTACCTGGACAGGGATCCGGCTCTGCCGTACGCGCAGGGGGTGCTGGAGGATCTGCGCGAGGAGACCGGGCACACCGCGCACTTCGCCCGGCTGGCCGGGGGGCACGTGCTCTACCTGGCCACCCGCGAGTCCCGTACGGCGCAGCGGGTCATCCCGCGGGTCGGCCGGCGGCTGCCCGCGCACGCCACCGCGCTCGGGCAGGCCGTGCTGGCGCAGCTCACCGACGGTGAGGTGCTCGGGGTGCTGCCCGCGCCGCTGCCGGCGCTCACCGCGCACACCCTCACCGAGCCGGCCGCGTTGCTGGCCGAGCTCGGCCGGGTGCGGAGCCGGGGGTGGGCCTACGAGCGGGAGCAGGGAACCTTGGGCGTGGCCTGCGTCGCGGTGGCGGTGGACTACCGCATCCCCGCCACCGACGCGCTCAGCCTTTCGATGCCCGCCGACGTCTCTGACCTGGAAAAGGCCGCGGAGGCGGTGGCCCGGCACGCTCGTGCCCTCGCCGCGACGCTGCGCCGCGAGGGCATCCGCTGAGCGGCTAGCGCTCCAGTCGGCCGTCCACCCGGCGCGGGACGCCGAGCGGGTTGGCCTCGCGCAGTTCCTCGGGCAGGAGCTCCTCCGGCCAGTCCTGGTAGGAGGCCGGCACCAGCCAGCGGTCGATCGCGCTCGCCCCGACCGAGGTGTGCGCGGGCGAGGTCGACGCCGGCCAGGGGCCGCCGTGGTGCATGGCCCAGCTCACCGCGACCCCGGTCGGCCAGCCGTTCCAGATGAGCCGTCCTGCCGTACGCCCGAGCACCTCGGCCACCGGGCCCGCCTCTGCGGGGTCTCCGGCGTGCACGGTCGCGGTGAGCGAGCCGTCCAGCCGGGCCAGTACGGCAGGCAGCTCGTCCACCGCGCGGTAGGTGACGATCACCGACGAGGGACCGAAGCACTCCTCGGCCACCTCGGGCAGCCGCGCGGCGAACCCGTCGAGGTCGACGGTGTGCACCCGCGGCGCGACCGCCCACGCCCCCTCACCCTGCTGCCCTTCGGCCAGAACGGGCAGCTCGGAGCGGCCCTTGAGGTAGCCGTCGCGGATGCGCTCGGACAACATCGGCGTCCCCGTGGAGCCGGCGACCGCGTCGGCGATCTCCTCGACCAGCCCCGAGCCCTCCGGCACGAACACGAGCCCGGGGTTGGTGCAGAACTGGCCGGTGCCCAGGGTGAGCGAGCCCGCGAAGCCCTGCGCGAGCCCGTCCCGCCGGGCGGAGGGCAGGATGACGACCGGGTTGACGCTGCCCAGCTCGCCGAAGAACGGCACCGGCGTCTCGCGCTCGGCGATCAGGGCCTGGATCGCCTTGCCGCCGGGGATCGAACCGGTGAAGCCGACCGCGGCCACCCGCTCGTCCTGGACCAGCCACCTGCCCTCCTCCAGCCCGTGCACCAGCCCGAGCAGGGCGGGGTCCGGCAGCGCGGTCCGGATGATCTCCGCGCTGAGCTCGGAGGTGAGCGGGTGGGCGGGGTGCGCCTTCACCACGACCGGACAGCCGGCGGCCAGCGCGGAGGCGGTGTCGCCCCCGGCCACGGAGAAGGCGAACGGGAAGTTGGAGGCGGCGAAGACGGCCGCCACGCCCGGCAGGGGGCGGAGCATGCGGCGCAGGTCGGGCTTGGGACCGTCGGCGTGCTCGATCGTCGCCTGGAGGTAGGCGCCGTCGCGCAGCACCTCGGCGAAGAAGCGGAACTGCCCGGCGGCGCGGGCGATCTCGCCGCGCAGCCGGGTCTCGCCGAGGGCCGTCTCCTGGTCGGCGAGCGGCCACAGGTCTTCAGCCCGGTCGGTCAGGGCGGCGCCGATGGCGTCCAGGACCTCGGCGCGCCGGCTCGCGGGGGTGGCGCGCCAGCGCGCACCCGCCTCGGCCGCCGCGGTGAGGGCCGCGTCCACGCCTTCCCGGCCGCTTTCTGGCACGGGGTCGCCGAAGCGCTCGCCGGTGCGGGGGTTGTACGCGTAGATCATCGTTCGTCGCCCTTCCGGTGCAATATCACACCGCACAATCTATCGGCCTGCCGTTGATTCTCCCACTTCATTCACATTCATGACCAGATCCACATATGTGGACGCCTCAGAGCACCTGGGCCAGCCAGGCTTCGTGAGCGCCGCCGAACGGGCCCTTGCGGGCGGACACCGCCTCCATCAGCCAGGCCGCACTGCGCTCGGCCGCCTCGATCACCTCGGGCGGGTAGCCGAAGGTGACCTGGTGCTCGGCGAACTCGTCGGCGTCGTCCAGGAACACCTCGCCCGTCGCCCGGCGGATCACGTCGAGGTCGAGGTCGACCATGGTCACCATGTCCTCCGACCAGACCGGCACCGTGCTCACGTCCACGTACACCTCGGTGCTGTGGCCGGGCTCGTTGAACAACGCCACCCAGCCCTCCTCGCGCGGCAGGAGCATGACGAACGCCTTGTCCCACGTCACCGGCGGGCCGTCGCCCTTCGCGCCCAGCGTGCCCGCCTCGCAGCCGACCCACACCCCGTGCTCGTCCTCGCCCAGGAGGCGGGCGGGGTGATGCCAGTGCAGGGAACCGTCGTATTTGGTGAAGACCACTCTCATGAGCCATGACGCTAGCGCCTCCCCACCGGCGATTCCCCCGGCATTCCCACCGGCAGTCCTCCCGCTGCTTCCGGGTCAGGAAGGGCGCAGGGGACGGCCTCCCGTCTCCACCAGGCCGCTCTCGTAGGCGGCGATCACGAGCTGCGCCCGGTCGCGCGCCTCCAGCTTGGCCAGCAGGCGGCCGATGTGCGTCTTGACCGTCGCCAGGCTCACGTGCAGGAACCCGGCGATCTCGGTGTTGGACAGGCCCCGGCCCACCAGCACCAGCACCTCCCGTTCCCGCTCGGTCACCCCCACCAGCACCAGCACCTCCCGTTCCCGCTCGGTCACCCCCGCCAGCGCCCGCCGCCCGCCGCCGCCGCGGACGAACTCCTCGATCAGCCGCCGGGTCACCGTGGGAGCCAGCAACGCCTCCCCCGCCGCGACCACCTTGATCGCGGCGAGCAGGTCGGCGGGCGGGGTGTCCTTCAGCAGGAACCCCGAAGCCCCGGCCCGCAACGCGGCGTAGACGTAGTCGTCGAGATCGAACATGGTCACGACGAGCACCCTGGCCCGCCCGCCGATCCGCCGGGTGGCCTCGATGCCGTCCATCTCCGGCATCCGGACATCCATCAGCACCACGTCGGGCCGCGTCCGCTCGACTACCTCGATCGCCTCGGCCCCCGTCCCCGCCTCGCCGACCACCTCGAGCCCGGGCTCTGAGTCGACCAGCACCCGGAAGCTGCCCCGGAGCAGGGCCTGGTCGTCGGCCACCACCACCCGGATCACGCGGGCCCACCGAAGCCGTTGAACAGGAAGGTCTCCCAGGTCATGCCGGCTCCGGGAAGGTGGCCAGAACCTGGAAGCCGCCCTCGGGCCGCGGCCCGGCGGTGAAGACCCCGCCGTAGGTGAGGGTCCGCTCGCGCATCCCGATCAATCCGTGCCCCTCCCGGAAACCGTCCATCCCGACCACTCCGTGCCCCTCACGGAAGCCGCCCCCATCCAGCGAGCCGTCGTCGGTCACCTCGACCCGCACCACCCCGGCCGACGCCGAGACCGTCACCCGGCACGAGCAGGGCCCCGCATGCTTGATCACGTTCGTCAGCGACTCCTGGACGATCCGGTAGACCGCCAGCTCCATCCCCTCCGGCAGCCGTATCCCCTCCCCCACCGCCAGCTCGACCGGCACCCCCGCCAGCCGGGCCCGTTCGGCGAGCTGCGGCAGGCCGGTCAGCCCGGGCAGCGGATCACGGTCGGCCTCCACCCGGAGCACCCCCACCAGCCGCCGCATCTCCCCCAACGCCCCGCGCGAGGCGGTCTCGATGACCCGCAACGCGTCCCGCGCCTCCTCCGGCCGCGAGTCGACGACGTGGTTGGCCACCCCGGCCTTGACCGTGATCAGCCCCAGCGTGTGCGTCACCACGTCGTGCAGCTCGCGGGCCAGCCGCAGCCGCTCCTCGGCCACCGCCACCGCCGCGAGGTTCTCGGCGTCGCGCGCCGCGTACCCGCGCCGCTCGTGCACCGCCCGCCCGACACTCCAGGTGCCGGCCAGCAACGCCAGCCCGAGCAGCGCCTCCCCGACCACCCCGGAGCCGCCCAGCACCTGCCCCAGCTCGACCTGCCCCGGCTCCACCGCTGCGGAGGGCGGCGCCGGAGCGCCCATGGCGGCCAGCACGAACAACAACAACGCCGCCGTCGCGCCCATCGCGACGGTGGACCGCCAGCGCACCCGAGGCCCGGAGACCGCCACCGCGTACAGCGCGTAGGCCGGCGGGAGATAGGCCCCTTGGACCCCCAGGAGCATCACCGGCACCGCCACGGCCAGCACGAGCAGGAAGACGACCCGGGGCCAGACCCGGCGTACGGCCAGCGGCAGCCCGAGCGCGACGACGAGCGCGAGCGCGGCCCACCGGTCGAGGCCGGTCGACAGCGCCTGAGGGGTCAACGCCAGCGTCAGCCCGGCCGCGACCAGCACGTCGAACCACAGGAGCTGGGTGGGGCCGAGACGGCGGGTGTACAGGGGGCGGCTCACGGTGACCAAGGTAGCCACCCCCTCCGACAGTTCGCGTCCACCCCAGGTCTGACCCCGGGGGGCCGGAATCGGCTCACGGTCCGACGCGCCGTGACCTGCCGGGACGCCACGCTGGCAGGCATGATCGAAGTCAACGGGCTCACCAAGATCCGCGGCAGGACCGCGGTCGTCGACGGCCTCACCTTCCAGGTACGGCCCGGCCTGGTCACCGGCTTCCTGGGGCCGAACGGCGCGGGCAAGACCACGACGATGCGGCTCATCCTCGGCCTCGACCGGCCCTCCGCGGGGCAGGCGCTCGTCGGCGGCCTGCCGTACCGCGGCCTGCGCGAGCCGCTCCGGGCGGCGGGCGCGGCGCTGGACGCGACCGCGGTGCACCCCGGACGGAGCGCGCGGGCGCACCTGCTGGCACTCGCGGCCACGCACGGGATCGGCGCGAAGCGCGTGGCCGAGGTGCTCGCCCTGGCGGGACTCGCGCAGGTCGCGGGCAAGCGGGTGGGAACCTATTCGCTGGGCATGAAGCAGCGGCTGGGCATCGCGGCGGCGCTGCTGGGCGATCCGGCGGCGCTGCTGTTCGACGAGCCGGTCAACGGGCTCGACCCCGAGGGCGTGCGCTGGATCCGCGGGCTGCTGCGGTCGCTGGCCGCCGAGGGGCGCACGGTGCTGCTGTCCAGCCATCTGATGAGCGAGATGGCGCTCACCGCCGACCACCTGATCGTGATCGGGCGCGGCCGGCTGCTGGCCGACGCGCCGCTGGCGGAGCTGACCGCCGCGCACGCCTCGCTGGAGGAGGCGTATGTCGAGCTGACCTCTGCGGCGGTGGAGTACCGATGACCACTCTCCTGCGGCCACTGCACGCCGAATGGATCAAACTGCGCTCGCTGCGGTCCACCTGGACCGTGCTGGGCGTGGCGGCCGGCACGGTCGGCGCCGCCGCGCTGATGGCCTACTCGGCGGTGCAGATGTGGAACGCCGCCTCCCCCGAGCAGCGCGCGACGGCCAGGATGACCGGGCCGGAAGACGTCGTGATCATGATTCCGCAGCTCTGCCTGGGCATCCTCGGCGTGCTCGCGATGACCGGCGAGACCCCGGCGACCTTCCTGGCGACGCCGCGCCGGCTGCGGGTGCTGGCGGCCAAGGCGGGAGTGTTCGCGCTGACCGGGCTCGTGACCGGGCTCGGCACCATCTTCGCCTCGGCGTGGGTGGCGCGACCGATGGTGGCCGGGCGCTTCGCGCTCGAACCGCTCGCCGAGAAGGTGCCGCTGCTGCTGGCCTACGGGACGTCGGTGATGGTCTTCGGCCTGCTCGGGCTGGGCCTGGCGGCCCTGCTGCGCAGCACCGCGGGGGCGGTGGCCGTGCTGGTGGGACTGGTGTACGTGGTCCCGATGATCGTGGGGAACCTGCCCGAGCCGTGGAGCGAGAGCCTGGGCTCGGTGATGATCGGCGCGCTCCCGGGGCAGCTCACCGGGGACGACCTGACCAACTCGGTGTACGGCTCCGCGCTCTCCCCGCCGCTGGCGTTGCTCGCGCTGGCCGGGTACGCGCTGGTGCCACTGGCCGTGGGCGGCTGGGCGCTGGCCCGCCGCGACGTGTGAGCACCCTCCAGGGGTACGGCACGCCTGCCGTACCCCTGGAAAGAAGGTCAGACCTCGACCACCACAGGGATGATCATCGGGCGACGGCGGTAGGTGTCGCTCACCCAGCGGCCGACCGTGCGGCGGACCACCCGGCGGATCTGCTGCATGTCGACGACGCCGTCGGCGGCGTTCTCCTGCAGCGCCTTCTCGATCTGCGGGATGATCCCCTCGAACTGCGAAGGGTCTATGCCCGACCCGCGCGCGTGGATCTCCGGCCCGGCGGTGACCTTGCCGGTGTTGGAGTCGACGACCACGACGACGGAGATGAAGCCCTCGTCGCCCAGGATGCGCCGGTCCTTCAGCGACACGTCGGTGATCTCGCCGACGCTGGTGCCGTCCACGTAGACGTACCCGGCCTGGACCGCGCCGACGATCTTGGCCTGGCCGTCGACCAGGTCCACCACGACGCCGTCCTCGGCGATCACGATGTTCTCGTCCGGCACGCCGGTCAGCTCGGCGAGCTTGGCGTGCGCCCGCAGGTGCCGCCACTCGCCGTGCACCGGCATGAAGTTCGAGGGCTTGGTCAGGTTGAGCACGTAGAGCAGCTCGCCCGCGGCGGCGTGGCCGGAGACGTGCACCTTGGCGTTGCCCTTGTGCACGACGCGGGCGCCCCAGCGGGTCAGGCCGTTGATGACCTTGTTGACCGCGCTCTCGTTGCCCGGCACCAGGCTGGAGGCCAGCAGGACGGTGTCGCCCTCGGCGATGCGGATCGGGTGGTCGCGGTTGGCCATCCGAGACAGCGCCGCCATCGGCTCGCCCTGCGAACCGGTGCAGATGAGGACGACGTCCTCCGGCGGCCACTCCTCGATCTCGCGGCCGTCCACGATCAGGCCCGCCGGGATGTGCAGGTAGCCCAGGTCGCGGGCGACGCCCATGTTGCGCACCATCGAACGGCCGACCAGGGCGACCTTGCGCCCGTACTTGGCCGCGGCGTCGATGACCTGCTGCACGCGGTGCACGTGCGAGGCGAAGCTGGCGACGATGACGCGCTTGCTGGAGGTGCGGACGACCTCGTCGATGACCGGGCCGATCTCCCGCTCGCTGGTGACGAACCCGCCCACCTCGGCGTTGGTGGAGTCGGACATCAGCAGGTCGACGCCCTCGCTGCCGAGCCGGGCGAAACCGCCCAGGTCGGTCAGCCGGCCGTCGCTCGGCAACTGGTCCATCTTGAAGTCGCCGGTGTGCAGCACCAGCCCGGCCGGCGTGCGGATCGCGACCGCGAGCGCGTCGGGAATGGAGTGGTTGACCGCCAGGAACTCCACGTCGAACGGGCCGAACCGGACCCGCTCCCCCTCGACGACCTGCTTCTTCACCGGCTGGATGCGGTGCTCGGTGAGCTTCGCCTCGATGAAGGCGAGCGTCAGCTTCGACCCGACGAGCGGGATGTCGCGCCGCTCACGCAGGAGGTACGGCACGGCGCCGATGTGGTCCTCGTGGCCGTGCGTCAGGATGACGGCCTCGATGTCGTCGAGGCGGTTCCTGATGTAATCGAAGTCGGGCAGGATCAGGTCCACGCCGGGCTGCTCGGGATCGGGGAACAACACCCCGCAGTCGACGATCAGCAACTTGCCGTCGTACTCGAAGACGGCCATGTTCCGGCCGATCTCCCCCAGGCCGCCCAACGCGACGATTCTCAGACCACCCTGCGGCAGCGGCGGCGGTGCGCCCAGCTCAGGATGCGGGTGACTCATGCAGGTCCTTTCGTTATGACTGATCGTTCACTTTTACTCCGCCGGCCACCAGGCACGTCCTGAGCTCGGCGATCTGCTCTTCGTTGGCGTAGACCAGCGGGAGCCGCAGCGGCCCCACGGGCTGGCCGGTGAGGGCGAGCGCGGCCTTCACCATGATCGCGCCGCCCGCGCGGTTCATGATCCCGTCGATCACGGGGACAAGCTGCTGGTAGATGTTCCCGGCCTCGGCGACCTCACCCTTGCGGTAATTGGCCAGCATCCTGGCCAGCTCCGCGCCGGCCACGTGACCGATCACGCTGACGAAGCCCGCGGCCCCGTGCGCCAGCCAGGCCAGGTTGAGCGCGTCGTCGCCGGAGTAGAAGGCCAGGTCGGTCGCCATCCGCACCTGGGCGGCGGCGAACAGGTCGCCCTTGGCGTCCTTCACCGCGACGATGCGCTCGTGCTGCGCCAGCCGGATGAGCGTCGTCGGGTGGATCGGCACGCCGCTGCGACCGGGGATGTCGTACAGCATCACCGGCAGGCCGGTGGCGTCGGCGACGGTCTTGAAGTGCTGGTAGAGCCCTTCCTGCGGCGGCTTGTTGTAGTACGGCGTGACGACCAGCAGGCCGTGCGCGCCCGCCCGCTCGGCGGTCCTCGCCAGCTCCACGCTGTGGTGCGTGTCGTTCGTCCCCGCCCCCGCGACGACCGTCGCCCGGTCGCCCACGGCCTCCAGCACCGCTTTCAGCAGACGCTCCTTCTCGGCGTCGCTGGTGGTCGGCGACTCACCGGTGGTGCCGCTCACGACCAGGCCGTCGTTGCGCTGCGTGTCCACCAGGTACGCGGCCAGGCTCTGCGCGCGGGCGTAGTCGACCGCGCCGTCGGCGGTGAACGGGGTCACCATCGCGGTCAGCGTGCGGCCGAAAGGGGCGTCCGAGGTTGAGGTGGGCGATGCCATAGTGCGAACGGTACCCGGATTCGCAAAACGCTTGGACCCCGGCACCCCGTTGCCCATGGAAAGAGGCCGTCGATATGTGCTCGGGGGTACACACATCGACGACCTCTACCGAACAATCGCCGGGCCTTACGCGGTCGTTACAGAGTTTCGCGGAAAATTTCCCTCCGGTCCAAAGTTGGCACTCCATCTTCCGTCGATGACGGTAGGTTACCTGCCGAATACGGCAACATGGGGCCCAATGCCCTAACAGGGTCTCACTACAAGGACGGTCTCGTGGCCACCTCGGATCCGGTCTACCTGCGCGTCGTCGAAGACATTCGACGGCAGATCACTGACGGCACACTCCTCCCGGGCGCGCCCATCCCCTCGCGGGCGCAGCTGACCCGTAAATACCAAGTCGGCGAGACAGCGGCCCGGCACGCCCTGCGCGTCCTCGCCACCGAAGGCCTCATCTTCGGGCGTGTCGGCTCGGGGCACTACGTACGCGAACGCCCCGATCTCACCCCGCTGCACCGCTGGCGGCACCTCGAACACCCCTCCCCCTTCGTCGCCGACCTGCAGAGCCAGGGGCGCCGCGTCACCCTCGACCGGCACCTCGACCACACCGAAGCCGGGCCCGCCCTCGCCCAGCGACTCCGCATCGAGGAGAGCGCCCAGGTCGCCCGCGTCCGGTCGGTCTACCGGGACGACGGCAAGACCCTCCAGCTCAGCACCTCCTACGAACCCGCCGAACTCGCCTCCTCCGCCCCTGTCTCCTCCGGGGACGACGATCGGCGGGGGGTCATCGCGCGGATGCATTCGCTCGGCATCAAGATCACTGAGATCGTCGAGCGGGTGCACACCCGGGTTCCGCGGCCCGGGGAGAGCGACGCCCTCGACCTGCCCACCGGCGTGCACGTCCTGCACGTCGAACGGACCCACTGGGCGGGCGAACGGCCTGTCGAGACCAGCGACATCGTCATCCCGGGCGACCGTTTCCAGGTCGTCTACAGCCTCCCCGTCTGACCCCCTCCATCCCCTTCGACCCCCTTCGATCCTTTAAATCCCCTTCAGTCCCCCGACCCCTTCACCGCCCCCGATCCCCTTCGGCCCTCGATCCCCTCAGACCCCCTTCAACGCCCTTGATCCCCTTCGACTCCATATGACTCCGGCAGGCCCGGTCCCCCCTTCCCCGGACCTGCCGGTGCAAGAACCCTGCCCGGACACCATGCCGCGGTGTCCAGGCAGGGGCCGCCGGCCGGCCGGGGAGCTCACCCTCCCGCAGCCGCCCGGGTCACCGGCCCGGGAGCTCACCCTCCCGGACCGGCCACTACGGCGGCCGGAGAGCTCACCCTCTCCG
>NZ_JBFAKP010000011.1:0-254290 GCF_040655795.1 Nonomuraea sp. NPDC050310
GGCGGGCTTCGCCGCCGGATGGGCGGGGGGCCAACCCGCGGGCGACACCGTGGGCGAAACCGGGGGCGAGAGGGGGGGGGACGGGGCGGGCGCGGCCGCGGGTGCGCCGCCGGGCGCGGGTACGCCCGGCGGCGGCGAGGCGACCGGCGCGACCGCCGGATCGACCGGCGGCTGCGCCGCGACCGCCGGCGCACCCGCGCTGGGCGTCACCGCGACCGCGACGATCGGCTGGTTGGCGTGCCCGGTCGAGGCGGACCCGCACGGCCACAACCCCGGCTGGGCCTGGCAGAACGACGCGGGCGCCTGCACCGGCCAGCCGACCGCGTTCACGCAGGTCCACTTGCCGGACCCGGCGTCCCACTGGCAGGTGACGACCTTGTCGGGGGCGCAACTGCCCGCGGTCTGGATCTGCGACCAGCCGCCGCCCCCGGCCGTGGTCTCGCAGAACTGCGTGGTACTGCCGGCGGGCGTGGACTGCGGCTTGGCGTAGGGCTGGTTCGGCGGCGGCGCCTTGGGCCCGCCGCCGGTGCCGGTCTTGGGCGGCGCGGGCGGCTTGCCGGGGGGCGGGGTGTTCTTGCCCTTGGCCGCGGCGGCCTCGTAGTGCCCTTCGACCAGGGCGTTGTTCTCGTAGGCGCCCTCGATGGAGTCCGCTCCGGTGGCGGCCGCGACGACCGGCACCCCGCCCAGGCAGAGCAGCACGGTGGCGCTCAGGGCGGCGATCTTCTGCCGTCTCGACAGGTTTGCGATCTTCCTCATGCTCAGCCTCTCGTGCCGAGTTGGTAGCCGGAACCGCCGGCCTCAGGAGCCGGCGTGCCACAGTTGGACCAGTAGGTGACGCCGTTGATGGTCGTCGCGCGTCCCCGGTCGATCTCGACCGACCACGTGATCGAGACGGTGAGCGTGCCCTCGGCGGTGGTCGTGCCCTCCGTGGTGACGCCGTCGCCCGTCGCGGTGCCGGTCCAGGAGACGGTGATGCTGCCGCTGCCGCGCCGGGGACCGGCCTCGCAGCCCTTCTCGGTCGAGGGCTCGGAGATGCTGAAGCTCGCGCCGCTGGCCGACAGCGGCCCGGAGGCCACAGAGGAGGAGACGACCTGGCACGAGGCCTTGGGGCAGGACACCTGCAGGGAGCCGTGCCGCGAGGTGCCCATGTCCATGCCGGCGATGCTGGCCACCGGGGCCGGCGGCTTGGGCAGGGGCGCCTTCGGCTGCGACTTCTGTTGCTGCTGCGAGTCTCCGCCGCCCGCCGGCGGGGTCTTCGGTCCGCCCTTCTGCTGCTGGCCGCTCCCCGGGCCCTGGAGGGTCTGGGGAGGGGCGTCGGGGCCGGCGCCGCCGGCGGACTTGTCGTTCTTGTCAGCCTTGCCGGTTTTATCGGTGTTGCCGGTGGTGTCGGCCGGGCGGGTGGGTGGCGGGGCGCTGGGGGACGGCTGCTGCTGGCCGTTGTTCACCACCGGCACCGTGGCGACCGGGGCCGCGGTGGGCACCGTGTGCGGCGCCACCGTCGGCACCGGTGGGGGTTGCTGGACGCCGGTTTCCGCCGCCGGGTCCTGCCCCCCGTCGGCGGCGGTCCGGTCGGGGACGGCGGCGGGGGTGTTGACCAGGGCCGGCTCCACCTGGCCTGCGCCGGGCCCGGCGGCGGCCGTGGACCTGACGGCCGGGGCCTGCACCCCGCGGAAGACGAAGAACCCGATGACCGCCACGACGGCGACCACCAGCACCGCCTTCCCCTTGGTGAGCAGGGTCCGGCCGAGGTCGCGCCAGTGGTCGCCGTCGGTGTGCTCGTCGAGGTCCATGTCCATCTCCAGCTCCCGGTAGCGGCTCTCCGGTGTGCTGTAGTTGGCCAGGAAGTGCTCGCCCAGGGAGGACGGCTCCGCGGACGGGTCCTCGTCCCCGGTGAAGATCGGTCCCGCCGGGGGCGGGATGCGGTCCAGGGCCTCCATGAGGGTGTGCTGCTGGACGGGGTAGCCGTCGGCGCGCCAGCCGGCGTCGTGTCCCGGCAGCGGTTCGGCGACGGCCAGCAGGTCCTCCAGCGGGCCGACGTAGTCCAGGAGCGGCAGGTGCGCCAGCAGTTCCGCCGCGCCTACCTCGCCGCGGGTGGCGGCGCAGCGGCGGCAGTCCTCGATGTGCCGGGTGATCTGGGTACGGGTGCGGCGCATCGGCGCGGCCTGCCAGTCGGCCAGCCGGAGCGCCAGTTGCCGGCACCCGTCCTCGCCCTGGGCCCCGGCTGCTGCCGCGACCCACTGGCCCAGCCGCCGTTCGGCCTCGGCGACCAGCCGTTCCACCTCCAGGACGCCGAGGTCGAAGATCGCGCCGATCTCGGCGTCGGTGAGGCCGTGCCGGGCCGACAGGTCCAGCACCTCGCGCAGGTCGGTCTCCAGCGCGGCCAGCGCGCCGTCCACCAGGTCAGGGGCGCTGTCACCGGCGGCGCGCCGCCAGGAACCGGTGGAGGCCGGGTGGGCGTGGGCCAGGTCGGCCCGGTGCGCCCGGGCCAGCGCGTACAGCCAGCCCCTGGTGGCCGGGCCTGACAGCCGGTGGAGGTGGGTGCGCGCGGACAGCAGCACGCAGGCCAGCGCCCGCAGCGCGTCCTCGCGGCTGAGCTCCGCGCTCAGGTAGTCGAGCAGGCCCGGGCCGTAGCGATCGGCGATCAGGCCGATCTCCCCCCGGTCCCTGGGGGATAAGGCATCCCACATCAGTTGATCTCTCCTCCTTCGGTGTGCCCCCCATGGATCAGGGGGCGTGGCCCGCCGCCGTACCGGCGGCGGGAGCGGGGGGAGCCGAGTGGCCGACGAAGGCGTCCTCCAGCCACCACGGCGTCAGCTCGCGGGAGACCTTGGCGTCGACCAGCAGGGGCCGGGTCGGCTCCCGCAACCAGTCGGTGACCGCCGCGAGGCCGGCCAGGTCGCGGACGGTGGCCGCGGCGCAGCCGTACCCGGCCGCGATGGCGGCCAGGTCGACCTCGGGGAAGGTGACGGCGTCCAGGGGGTGCCCGGTGAAGTGGTGGACCTCGGCCCCGTAGGCGTCGTCGTTGAAGACCACCACCAGCAGGGGCAGGCGGAGCCGTACGGCGGTCTCCAGGTCGGCCATGCCCATCAGCGCGCCGCCGTCGCCGAGCGCGGCCACGGTGAGCCGGTCGGGGCGGGCCAGCGCGGCGCCGATGCCGGTGGCCAGCCCAAGCCCGATGGACTGGAAGGCCTGCGTGAAGCAGAACCCGGCCTCGTCCGGCACGTCGAGGTAGGCGATGGGGTAGCCCATGAACGCGCCGGAGTCGGTGACCAGCGTGCGCTCCTCCGGCAGCAGCCGGTCCAGGCGCGCGGCCAGTGCTCGTGGATCGACGCGGCCCGCCTCCGTCGCCGGATCGGCGATCGGCAGCCGGTTCCACCGGCGGCCGGCGCGCAGCCGCTCGCGCACCGCCGGGGTGCGATACCCCTCCCGCGCGTACGGCAGGCGTCCCCCGAGGGCGTCGAGAACGGCGACCGCCGTGCGGGCGCAGTCGCCGCCGATGACCTCGGCCCCGGCCCCGGTGCGCGGATGGGTCGCCGCCAGCCCCTCGGGCCGGTGGTCGACGTGGATCACCCGCGCCGCCGGGTGGATCAGCCGCCCGTGCCGGGTGGTCCACCCGGTCAGCGAGCAGCCCCACGCCACCACCAGGTCCGCCTCGGCGGCCAGGTCCGCCACCGCCGGCGTGCTGAAGCCGCCCAGCAGCCCCAGGTCGAAGTCGTGCCCGGCGAACAGGCCGTGCGCCGCCGCCGAGGTGGCCGGCAGCGCGCCCACCCGGTCGGCCAGCCGTTCGAGGTACGGCTGGGCGTCCCGTGCCCCGCGCCCGGCGACGATCACCGGGCGTTCGGCCGTCGCCAGCGCCTCGGCCAGGGTGGCGACGTCGCGCTCGGCAGCCGGTTCCGCCGGCGCCGCGAGCGGCATCGGGACCGAGCGCGGCTCGCCGGTCGCCGGGGCGGCGAGCACGTGCAGCGGCAGCCCGACCACCACGGTGCCCCGGCCGGCGCGCGCTTGCCGTACCGCGGAGACCAGGACGTCGGCGGCCGACTCCGGGCGGGAGACCCGCAGGTAGAGCGCGCCCGTCGCGCGGACGATCGCCTCCTGGTCGACGGCGAAGTTGGAGCGCGGGTTGGCCGTCTCGGGCGCGAGCACGAGCAGCGGCGTCCGGCTCTTGGCCGCCTCGGTCAGCCCGGTGAGCGCGTTGGTGAACCCGGGCCCCTGGTGCACCGAGACCGCGACCAGCGCGCCGCTGGTGCGGGCGTAGGCGTCGGCCATGGTGACCGCGCCGCCCTCGTGCCGCGCGGCCACGAACGGCACCCCGGCCGCGATCAGCGCGTTGGTGAGGTGGAAGTTGCCGCTGCCGACCACACCGAAGCACGTCGTGACGCCGAGGGTGGCCAGCAGCCGCCCCGCGACCTCGGCCACCGTCCGGGGCGGGACCGAGGTCGCGGGGGCGGGGTGGTGCCGCGTCATCGTCATGACGCCGCCCCGAGCGTGGCCGCGGAGGGGGCCGGGAGGGTGAGCTCGGGCGGGAAGGTGAGCTCGATCGGCAGCGAGGCGGGCTGCCCGCACCCGGCCGTCTTGGCGGCGTACGGCGGAGCGGGCGAGACCAGGTCCCGGCCGATGTCGGCCAGGGTCGGGCGGCCGGTCTGCCCCATCGCGTCCAGGAGCTCCTCGACCAGCGCCCGCATGACGTACCCCACGCCGTTGGCCGCGCCGCCCAGCACCGGGTAGGCGGCGCCCGCGGCCAGCCCCGCCAGGACCGGCCGGCCGACCATGACCGCGCGGGCCCCCAGCGCCAGCGCGACGAGCACGTCGAGGCCGGAGCGGATGCCGCCGTCGAGGATGACCGGGCACTTCTCGCCCACGGCGGCGACCACCTCGGGCAGCACCTCCAGCGTGGCGCGGCACTGGTCGAGCTGGCGGCCGCCGTGGTTGCTGACGAACACCGCCCCGGCGCCCGCCGCGACCGCCGCCTCGGCGTCCCGGGCGTGCTGGACGCCCTTCACCACCACCGGCAGGTCGGTGATGGTCGTCAGCCAGGTGATGTCCGCCCAGGTGAGCGAGGGGTCCATGCTCTGCGCGCTGTGCTCGGCCGGGGAGGCGATGTCGGGGTCGTGGCCGACGCTGGCGGCCAGGTTGCGCGCGACCACCTGGGGCGGGATGACCTTCCCGCCCCGGCGCAGGTCGCGGTGGCGGCGCCCGAGCCAGGGCGAGTCCACCGTGACCACGATGGCCCTGGCTCCCGCCGCCTGGGCCCGTTCCACCAGGGAGGCGGTGACCTTGCGGTCCTTGAAGACGTAGACCTGCTGCCACACCTGCGCGTCGGGCCGCCAGGCCGTCACCTCCTCGACGGTACGGCTGGCGAACGTGGACAAGGTCAGCGGCACCCCGACCCGCGCCGCCGCGGTGACGGAAGCCAGCTCGCCCTCGTCGCAGCAGAGCTGGTGCAGCGCGGTCGGCGACATGCCGATCGGCACCGCCCACCGGTCGCCCAGCACGATCGTGCCCAGGTCGGCGCCGGACACGTCCACCGCGACCCGCGGCTCCAGGCGCCAGGCGTTGAAGGCGGCGCGGTTCTCCTCCAGCGTGCGTTCCGCGCCGGCGCCGCCGGCGATGAAGTCCCACACCGGCTCTCCACACCAGCGGCGGTCCACGGCGAGCTGCGCGGCCCGCTCGAAGTCGTCGAGCGTCAGAAACATGGTCATCTCCTTCGAGGGTGGAAACCCGGCGGGCCCTCCGGACACGGGCCCGCCGGGCCGGGGTTCTTGCTAGGAGGCGGCGGCCAGCCGGGCCAGGTCCCGCTCGCGCGCCTCGAACAGCGCGACGACGTTGCGCTCGCCGAACCCCGTCGCGCCACGGCGCTCGATGAGCTCGTAGAAGAGCAGCCCCCGCTGGTGCGGGGCGCGGGTGAAGATCTGCAGCAGCGTCCCGCCGTGGTCGACGTCCAGCACGATGCCGGTCGCCTGCAGGTCGGGGAGCTGGGCGGGCAGGCCCGGCGTGCCGGCGAATCGCGCGGCCAGGTCCTCGTAGTAGGTGGCCGGCGGGGCGGGCGGGAACTCCACCCCGCGCCGGGCGAAGCCGGTGACCGCCTCGACCAGGTCGTCCACCCGCCAGGCGATGTGCTGGATCCCGGCCGCGCCGTGCCCCTTCACGAACTCGTCCACCTGTCCGGGCGCGCGCGTGGGGTCGGGCTCGGCCATCACGTACGTCACGCCGAGCGCGTCGCGCAGCACCAGACTGTCCATCGCGGTCGGGCCGGCCTCGATGCGCTGGCTGTCGACGACCTCCATGTCCCACACCCGCCGGTACAGCTCGGCGGTCGCGGCGAGCTCGCCGGGCGGCAGGCACACCGCCAGGTGATCGACCTCACGCAACGGCTCGGCCCTCCCTTCGTCGGAGAGGTCGCGACGACCGTCCTGCACCGGCGACCACGCCCGGCCCGGCACGAGCGGATCTCCCGGATCGACGTCGATCAGGTCGAGCATCGTGTGCCGCAGGGCCCCCAGCCCCTGCACCACCGCGGGCCCGCCCTGCCCAGGCCGGTGGACGCCCAGCCCGGCGGCGCTGGCGCGCTCCAGAACCTGCTCCACGTCGTCGCGGTACAGGGCGATGTCGGCCACGGCGTCACCGTGCCTGGCCAGCCATTCGGAGACCGGCCCGTAGGTGCGGGCGGCCGGGGTGGTGACGATCACCCGCACCGGCCCGGCCTCCAGCAGCGTGCTGTGCTGGTCGGCGCCGGTCGCGGTGGCGACCTCGGTGAAGCCGTAACGGCGGAAGTAGGCGACGGCGGCCGGGCCGTCAGCGGCGTAGATCTCGGTGTAGGCAACGGCGGACGGGTTCTGGTTCATGGTGGGGCCTTGTCGGAGAGCGGGTGGAGCGGGGGTTCAGGAGCCCAGGAGGCGACGGATCTCGGCGATGTTCCGGGTGGCGATCCGGTGCATGCGGTCCAGCCGGTCGGGGACGATCAGTTCGGCCGTCAGCGAGCGCTGCTGCCGTGCGCCGCCTTGCTGCGGTACGGCAGGCGTCCGAACCAACCGGTCCCCGGTCTGCTGGGGCACGGAGGGCAGGGTCGTGTGGTGGTGGATGGAGGAGGACGTGGCGGCCGGGGTGGCCTGCTGCGGGATCGAGACGGGAGCGGCGGCCTGGGTGGACTGTTCGGGGACAGGGAGGGGTACGGCGGGCGGGACCGGCTGCCGGCGCGGGGGGAGGGGCGCGGCGGGGATGGCGGGGATCTCGGCCGTGGGTTCGTCGGCCGGGACCAGCAGCCGATCTCCGGACCGCTCCAGGGACCGGCCCACCGGTTCCGGCCCGGTCCCGAGGCCCAGCTCCATCCCGAGACTGCGCTCCCTGCCGAGCCCTCCTGCGGCCCGGATTTGGCCGGGATCGTGGTCGTCGAAGTCCGGAGCCGGGCGGGCATGGCGGGCGTGCCGTACCCGGGCGGGCCGGTCGAGGGTGGGCCAGGCGGGACCGGGTGGATCCTGTGGCGCGGGGGCGAGCATGGGAACCTCCAGCAGACGTGATCAGCGATGCGGACCGACCGGCCACGCCGGCCTGCCGTACGGATGAGCGCCCCGATCACCGCGATCGGCCTCGGGACCGTGGTGACCGGCACCGTGGGAATCGGCCCCGTGACCGGGGTTGTGGTGGCCGGGGTTGTGGTGGCCGGTGTTGCGGTTGGTGGCGCGGTCGTGGTCGGCGCGTTGTTGTTCGATGTCGGTGGCGATCTGGGCCCAGTCGGCCTCGGCCTCGGCCAGGTAGCCGCGCAGGACCGCGATCTGCTGCCGGGCCGCCTGCAGTTCCCGCAGGGTCTCCTGCAGGTCCACCGGCCCGGCGTCGTACGGGGTGGGCGCCGACAGCAGCGGGGCCACCTGCCGCGGCACCCGCACCCCGGCCCCGCCCGCCCACGACCCGGAGTCGCCCGAGCCCTGCTCACGCCACCCCGGCTCGTCCCAGTCCGATCCGTTCCAGCCCGGCTCGTCCCAGCCCGGGTCACCCTGCCCCCACCCGAGGTCACGGCTCCCCCGCCCAGGCACCGTCTCCCGCGACCGCAACCCGCGAGCCCAGTCCGCCTCGTCGGCCTCCCACACCACCGCGTCCCCCGCCCAGTCGTCCTCCGCCTCAGCGGGCCGAGCCGTACGGGTCCAGCGGATCAAGGTGGCCGTGGCGATCAGGGCGCTCAGCGCGAGCCCACCCTGCAAGGTCGTGCTGTAGCCGGGCAGGGTCGGGCTCTCGGACAGGGCCTGGGGCAGCGGGTTCGCCAGCACCGCGGCCGCCGCCGCCATGCCCAGCGCACCCCCGAGCACGCGTGCCGTACTGATCGCCCCCACGGCCGCGCCGTACTGCTCAGGAGCAGTGGCCGAGTTCCCCACGATGCTGGCGCCGGTGAACACCAGCGTCGAGCCGGTCCCGACGGCGAGCGTGCCCACGATCAGCCACCACCCCGGCGGCCGGTCCGCTGTGACGATCAGTGCCGCGGCCCCGGCGACCATCACCAGGGAGCCGCAGTAGATTCCGAGCATCATGCTGCGCCGGCTGATCGCCCCGGCGACCGGTGCGACGACGATGCCGACCGCGGCCATCGGGGCCAGCCACCAGCCGACGTCCCCACGCCCGACGCCCAGGCTCTGCAGTTGCAGCGGCAGGACCAGCATCGCGCTGTAGGTGATGGCCGTGGTGACCGCGGCGACGGCCGCGCCGAAGCGCAGGCCCGGCCGCCGCCACAGGTCGGCCTCCAGGACCGCGCCGGGGTGCTGCCGCGAGCGGCGCACGACCAGCAGGACGCAGGTGGCGGAGGCGGCCACCGTGGCCAGCAGTACGGGCGAGGTCCAGCCCCACTGCGAGCCGCTGGTGATGGCGTACATCGCCAGGCCCAGCCCGCCGACCAGCAGCAGCATGCCGGGTATGTCAGGCCGGCGGGTCCGGGCGGTCATCTTCGGCAGGGCCGGCACCAGCAGCAGCGCGACCGCCGCCGCGACGGCCGACGGTACGAACAGCGCCCGCCAGCCCAGGTCCAGGAGCCAGCCCGCACCCATGTTCAGGAGCACCCCGCCGACGCCGGACGCCGTGCCCCACGTCACCATCGCCGAGCGCCGCCGTACCTGGCCGACCGCGTCCAGCAGCAGGCTCAGCGCGCCGGGGAACATCGTCGCCCCGCCCAGCCCGGACAGCACCCGCCCGGCGACGAGCGCGGGCCACGACGGCGCGAGCAGCACCAGGACCGCCCCCGCGATCATCGACGCCAGCCCGAACGCCAGCACCAGCCGCCGCCCCAGCAGATCCGCGGCCCGTCCCGCCGTCGCCAGCAGCGCCGCCGGGACCACCAGGTTCAGCGTCGCCAGCCACGACAGGTCCGTGACGGCCAGATGAACCGCGATCGGGTCTCGAGCCAGCAGTGGCAGGGCCAGCGTGCTGCCCGTGGTGTCGGCCATGATCGCGCCCACCGTCAGGCAGGCGGCGACCCTCACCGGCGCGACACCGCGCCGTGCGCGCGCGGGACGGCTCATCAGTCCTCCGCCGGCTGTGGCAGATTCGGAACCGTCGCGGCCACCAGCCGATACATCCCCCCGAACAGCGGATCCACGGTTCGAGACACCTGCGCGCCGCCGGGATCCTCCCGATCTCCGGGATCGTCCCGATCTCTGGAGGTCATCTGACCTACGGGGTCCTCCCGATCCTTGGAAACACCTCGGGCTTCGAGCTCGTCGCGGCCCCACTCGCCGGGCTCCTTGCCGGCCAGCGCGCGCCGGAGGGTGCCGCAGGCCAACTCAGCGGCCTGCTCAAGGTCATGGAGCTCGCCCCAGTTCCGCAGGACCAGGTGGACCGTGCGGGCGGCGAGCGCGAGATGGGCCTCGCACCGCTCCTGTACGGCACGCTCCAGCCCAGCCACCCGCGCCAGCGCGTACCGCAGGGCCGGGACGGTCGAGCACCGCTGCAGCCCCTCCAACTCCCGCAACCGCGCCGGCCACCGCAGGTAGCGCGCACTCAGCTCGTCCTGCACCCCCCGTACCACCGCGCCTGGCCTCAGCGCGTCCGACTCGGACGGCTCCGGCACGTCCCACTTGGACGGCACGTCCGGCGTGGACGGCTCCCGCACTCCCGTCTCGGTCAGCAGGGCGGCCCGCAGATGGATCAGGCTGAGCTCCGCCGACTTGCCGACAGTGAAGTCCGGGCTCGTCCCCAGCACCCCGCGCAGCGACACCTCCAGCAGCGCCGCCCGAGTGGCCAGCGCCTCCAGCGACCACCCCAGCACCACAAGCTCCTGAGCCGGCCCCGACGCAGCGCAGTTGCCCGGCCCCACACCCCGCCACCGCAGCGGCCGGGCAGCCAGCCGCGTGACGTGCCAGCCGACCCGCCGCAGTTGACGTTCGGCGTGGTGGGCCGCCTGCCAGAGCACCTCCTCTGCCGCCTCCAGGCGATCGGCACAGGTCAGCGTCAGCGCCGCACCATCGAACGGCAGCGGCGTGACCTCCACCCACACACTGCGAGGAACCGCGTTCCGCGCCACCCGTGCGATGACCTCGCGCACGTTGCGCCCCAGCGCCTCCTCCGGCGTACGGCCCGCCGTACGACCAGCCCCCCACCCGCCCCGCGACCCATCCGCCGGACGAGCCTGCGACCCAACGGGCGGACGGCCGTGTGAGCCGGCCGCCGAATGGTCCTGCGGGCCAGTCGGCGGACGAGCCGGCGAACGGTCCGACACCTCGGCCTCCGCCCCACCCGACACCCCGGTTTCCGGCCCGCACCCCGGGCCGGTCGGCGCGGGTGCCGTGGCCTGGGCCGGGCCGCTCGGCGTGGGGGTCGGGGTCGGGGGCGGCGGGGTTGCGCTGCCCTGGGGGGGCCGGGTGGGGGAACCGCCCGGGGTTGTGTCGGTCATCGGTAACCGCCCTTTCCGCTCGGATGCGCCCGGAGACCGGTGCGCCGTGGTGGTGCCTCGGCGTGGCCGTTCTGTCGTGGCGATCGCTGACCGGGTGGGGCGTTGCGGACGCCATCGCCACCACGCACCCCATCACTGCTGTCACATCTCATTTGACACTAGAGCCACATATAGGACATCCCAGATCATCGTGTCAACTGAAATGTGACAGAGAAGTGAGTTTTACCGAGCCGGCGATGATCCATTCACCTGCTGGACACGGAAAGCTGCGGCATAATGCAGGAAGTCGGCCGGCCATCTGACAAGTGCTATTTGTCGTGGAATGGCGCGACTCCGCCACACGAGGGAGAGCACGAGGTGTCGAGCTTCGCCGAGCGGCTGGGCGTCCGGCTGACCCAGCTCGGGATGAACAACACCCAGCTGGCCGAGGCCCTCACCGCGGCCGGCCATCCCGTCACCCGCCAGCACGTCTCGGTGTTGCGCACCGGGAAGGCCATGCCGAGCGTCCCGCTGCTGCAGGCTCTCGCCGCCCTTCTGGACGTCCCGGTGGGCTGGCTCCTGGCCGAGCGCACCGGGCCGCTCGGCACCGCATCCCCCGACGCCGCCCGCGCCGCGCTCGCCGTCGCCGACGACCCCCAGGTCATGCGCGTCACCCTCGCCGCCGCCGACGATCCTCAGGTGATGCGGGTGGCCCTGGCGGCTGCGGGGAACCCGGACGTCGCCCGGATCGCCCTGGCCGCCGCCGCCGACGCCCAGGTGGCGCAGGCCGCCCTGGCCATCGCCCGATCCCCCGCCGTCGCTCCCCTCGCCACCCTCCTCGCGGGTCTGCCGCCCTCGGCCCTGGACACCGTCCACCGCGTCATCGCCTGGGCCGACCAGGCCCACAACCTGCCGACCACCGCCTCGACCCACACCACGACAGCCCGCACCACCCCGGCCGCTGCCACTCCCGCCGCTGACGCCGCCGCCGCGACCACCCCGACCCACGACGCCCCGGCCCACGCCGCCCCGGCCACCACCCGCCGTCAGCCCGCGGAGGCCGGCACCCCCACCCGCCCGCTCACCCCCCGCCGCCGTTCCCCCAGGCCCACCCCGGCCCACCTCACCGAGGTGGACCCCCTCACCCACGACGCCGCCCCGGCCCTGATGGGCGACGACCCCTCCCAGCCCCTCCCGCCCCTCACCCCGGCCGAACGCGCCACCGTCGCCGCCGTCCTCCGCAAGGCGCAGAGCCTGGTGGCCGAAGCACTCCACCAGGCCCCACCCGACGACCCCAGCGCCGACGACGAGCTGACGGACGACAGCGATGCACGCCGTACAAGGTCGACCAAGCACGACTGAGTCGGCAGAACCCTCCCGGTCCGCTCAGGCGGCTCCGGGCCGGATCACGCGCACCGCCGGTCCGGCCCGTCCGGGCTCGCCGGCGTCGCCGGTGGCGTAGGCGATCGCCTCCAGCAGCCCCATCCGGCTGCCCCGCGCCCGAGCCGCCTCGTGCGCCGCCGGCCCGATCAGCGCGATCGCCTGGTCGGCCGCCTGCACGTGCCCGTCGGTGAGCATCGGGCTCCCCATGAGCGGCAGGCCGTACTCCCGCCAGTTGACCTCCGCCGCCGCCTGCAGCTCGCCGACCATCTCCGCCGGCCAGCCCACCTCGACCACCATCTGCGACAGCGCGTCCAGGGTCATCACAATGCCGAGCACGTCGGAGAAGTGCCGCTTGATGCGCAACGCCGAGCGGGCGGCTTCGACGGCCTCCTCCACCCGCCCCAGCCGGTGGTAGGCCAAGGCCAGCACGTACAAGGCGTAGGAGCGCAACCACAGCTCGCCTCGTTCCTGGCACATCCGCAGGCATTCCTCCAGGGTGGACAGCGCCTCCTGCGGCTCGCCGCGCATCGTGGTCACCATGCCGATCTCGACCACGGCGGCCAGCAGTTCCACCCGGCGGGGCTCGTCCAGGTCCTGCAGATAGGTGATCGCCCGCCCCAGGTGCCGGGCGGCGGCACCGAAGTCGCCCGTCAACATCGCGCTCGTGCCCAGCATCTTGATGGCCATGATCTTGGCGTCGCGGTCGCCCAGTTCGCGGGCCTCGGCGAGGCAGCGTTCGGCGGCGTTGACGGCGGCGGTGAGGTCGCCCTGGCCGTTGGCGACGTAGGCCTCGGCCCAGAGGGCGCGGCAGCGGGCCGGGGAGGGGTCCGGGCAGGCGGAGAGCATGCGGAGCAGGTAGTGGCGGCCCTCGCTGGGGAAGCCGCAGGCGACCCACATGAACCAGAGCGAGGAGACCAGGTCCAGGCCGACGGTGCGCTGGCCGGGTTCGCTGAGGCTGTAGTCGATGGCGGCGCGGATGTTGCTGGTCTCCTGGCGCATGCGCTCGAACCACAGGACCTGGCCGGTGCCCATCCATTCGAGTTCGCCGCGGCGGGCGAGCTGGAGGTAGTGGGCGAGGTGGCGGCGGCGCATCCGGCCGGTGTCGCGCAGGCGCGACAGCCACAGGGCGCCGTACTCGCGCACGGTGTCGAGCATCCGGTACCGGGTGCCTTCCGGCCCGCGGATGAGGATGGACTTGTGGACGAGCGATTCCAGCAGGTAGGGGATCTCGTCGCTCTCCAGGACGCCGTCGTCCTGGCAGACGCGCATCGCGGCGTAGAGGTCGAAGTCGCCGGCGAAGACCGACAGCCTGGCCCACAGCAGGCGTTCGGCCGGCTGGCAGAGTTCGTGGCTCCAGCCGAGGGTGGCGCGCAGGGTGCGGTGGCGTTCGGGGGCGGTGCGGTCGGCGGCTTCCAGTACGGCCATCGACTGTTCGAGCAGGGTGAGGATCTGGGCGACGGACAGGCCGCGCAGCCGTACCGCGGCCAGTTCGAGCGCCAGCGGGATGCCGTCCAGCCGCCGGCAGAGCTCCTCGACCTCGTGCACGTTGTGCGAGCCGAGCACGAACTGCGGGACGATGGCGCGGGCCCGCTCGACGAACAGGGCGACCGCCTCGCTGGGGCGGCCGGCCAGGGCGCCGGCCGGTCCGGGGGTGGTGGTCAGCGGGGAGATCTCGATCAGGTGCTCGCCGGCGGCGTCCAGGGGCGAGCGGCTGGTGGCGAGGATGCGGATGCCGGGCGCGCTCTCCAGGAGGGTGCGCGCCAGGTGGGCGACCGCGCCCAGCAGGTGTTCGCAGGTGTCCAGGACGAGCAGCAGCCGTTTGCCGTCGGCGAGGAAGTCGGTCAGCACCTGCAGGTCCGAGCGCGCCGACACGTCGGCGAGCCCCAGCGCCAGGCCGACCTGCCGGGGCACCAGGCTCGGATCGCGCAAGTGCCCGAGCTCGGCCAGCCACACTCCGTCGGGGTACAGTTCGGCCGCCTGGCGGGCCACCCGCAGCGCGACGCGGGTCTTGCCCACGCCGCCGCAGCCGGTCACCGTCACCAGCCGGTGGCTGCGCAACGCCTGGCCGACCAGCCGCAACACCCCCTCCCTGCCGACGAAGCTGGTGCTCTCCTCGGGCAGGTTTCCCTCACGACGCCATTGCAGGCTCATCCCACGACTCCCTCGGGCAAACGTCATCAGCGCGCTCGGTGCTCGGCGCCCGCGCGACCGGCTGTGGTCTCCAGGTGTACGGCGGGGCCCGGCGTTTCAAGCGACGCTCGACCGCGGCCCTCGGGCCGGCCGGGAATGGGGCGATTCCCGAGCGGGCAGGCCGCCGATCCTCCGGCCAACGGGTGCCTCCTTGAGGCGGATTCGCGGCAATGATCATCTCGCGCGGGAGGCGAAATCCGTGATACGAATATCGCGTCCTCCCGCGGCCGGAAGAACTCCGCCGCCCTGGCCGGCTTCCCCGAGTGCGCCCGCCGATCTGGATATAGACAATGAATCCTTACAACGCGAAAATGATCGCGACAAGTAGGATTTCTGTGGGTAGTTCTGCCAGGGATACCCCTGAGAATGGCAGCTTACGTACCGAGTGATCGCCTGTTACCGTCCAGGTGCGTGTGTGGCATACACCTCGTGACCAGCCCGCACGCGAGGGGCGGCCGGAGCCGCGCGGGATCCGGCCGCCCTTCTCACACCGTGGCGCCGGGCCGGGCGCCGGCGACTCCTCGGCGAGGGAGCCGGCGGCCGACAGGCAGGTCCTCGGCGCTCACTCGACCCCTTCCCGTTCACCGCCTATTAGGCGTGCCACGGAAAGCGGGGATGAAGGGTTTCGTTGGTATGTTTTGCCTATATCCAAACAATGGACGGAACGAAAGGCGGGGTAATTTCGGTTTCCGCATTTATCGAGAAAGTGTCGCTATTCCGTGAAACGGAGGATAATCTCTACACTTTCGCTTCATGGTCACGGTAACAATCCCATCCTTCGGCGCCTACCTACAGCACCTGCGCCGTGCAACCGTCGCACCAGGATTCACTCCAGACAGCGATTTCCCGCCCCGCCGTCGCCGTAGCCGCGACGAACTCGCCCGCGCCGCCAAGATCAGCGTCAGCTATCTGACCAAGCTCGAACAGGGTTACCCGATCCGTCCGACCCGAGAAGTCGTCGACCACCTCGCCGACGGCCTGGACGTCAGCAGCCAGGTCCGCGAGCACATGCACCACCTGATCACCTACACCTACACCAAGCCCTCGGCCGGCGCGACGAGCGCCACCGCCCGGCCCCCCGCGCTCAGTGACATCACGCCCGAGCAGCGCCGGCACGTCGAGTGGCTGAACCCCAACCTCGCCGCCTGGATCACCGAAGCCTGGTGGGTCCTCTACGGCAACCAGGAGTACCGCCGGATCTACCGGCATCTCGACGAGGTCGGCAACGTGCTGATCTGGTTCTTCGCCGTCCCCGAGTCCCGCACGATCATGGTGGAGTGGGACGTGGAGGCCCGCCTCACCGTCGCCTGGCTCCGCTCCCACATGGTCCACCGGGCCGGCGATCCCGCCTTCCCGGCCCTCCTCGACCGCCTGTCCGCCTTCCCCGAGTTCGTGCGCATGTGGGAGCAGCAGCAGATCCTGATGGGCCGCCACTCCCCCTTCATGCGCATCCGCGACCTCGACACCGGCGCGGAGACCACCCTGCTGGCCAACGTCTTCCGCCATCCCGACCCGACCAACGCCGTCCAGCTCTACGTCGGAGCCCGCCCGCCCGCGCCGGGAACGCTCCGAACCCCCGAACCCGACCACCCTGGGAACGCTCCGAAACTCTGAGCCGCCCCTCGCCTTCGTGCCGGCTCCCGGCACGAAGGCCCAGCGGCCGCCGGTGACGTGACTAGCCGGCGTCGTAGCCGCCCAGCACCCGTTCGAGCGCGTTCCGCCCGGAGACGCCGAGCTTCGCGTACACCCGGCCCAGGTGGTTGTTGACCGTGCGCAGCGACAGGCCGAGCCTCGCCGCCACCGCCCGGCCGGACAGGCCCGAGGCGATCAGCCGGGCCACCTGCAGCTCCCGAGGGGTCAGCGACGCCTCGCTCGTGGTCAGGTCGGTCAGCGGGGTGCGGGCGCCGTCGCACTCGTCCTGGAGCTCGCGGGCCAGCACCAGCGTCCGTTTCGCCGCCGCGCGCCGCCCGGCGGCGACGTGCAGCCGGTGGGCCGTGGCCGCCGCCTCCGCGGCCGGGAGCAGGTGTCCGAGGGCTCGCAGCGTTCCCGCCAGCTCCGTGAGCGCTTCCGCGTCGTCCTCGGCCAGGGCGGCGCACCACGCGGCGAACGCGACGACCGCCTGGTTCCCGGTCTCCCCCGCCAGTTCCCCCAGCCGGCCGCTCACCTGCTTGGCCGCCCCGAACCTGGCCGCGTCCGCCAGCGCCTGCGCCTCCAGGAGCGGCGCTCCCGCGTCCCGTGCGGCCTGGGCGGCTTCGAGCGCCACGGCGACCGCGCCGGGCAGGTCGAGCGCGGCGGCCAGGACCCAGGCGCGGTCGCGCTGGATCCAGCCGGACAGCAGGGTGCCGGGCGGCTCCGGGGCGTCGGCCATCCGGCTCAGCCAGCGGTCGGCCTGGACCGTGTCGCCGGCCATCGCGTGCGCGCCGGCGAGCTCGGCCAGGTAGAGCCGCCGTAATCGGAACGGGTCGTGCCGGTCGAGCAGCACGACCGCCTCCCGGAGGGCCTGTTGGGCCGGCCGTACCCGCCCCTGGGCCTTGGCCACGACGCCGCGGACCGCCGCCCACAGGCCTACGACCGGGGCGGCCTCGGTGGCCGCGGCCTCGCGGTAGCCGTCCTCGGCCGCCTCGGCCGCGGGGGTCAGCGCGCCGCCCAGCAGCAGGGCCAGGCAACGGGTGCCGGCCACCTGGGCCTGGGCCCAGGGGCGGGTGCGCCGGTGGGTGTGGGCGGTGCCGAGCCCGATCCGGCTCGCGTGCTCCACCAGGGGGAGGGCGCCGTTGAGGCCCGCGGCGAAGGCCACCGCCGTGGCGGCCCACAACGTGGCCTGTGCGGGCAGCTCGGGATCCGGCTTGGTCAGCAACCCGCCGCCGAGGGCGAGCGCCCGGTCGACGTGGCCGTCCAGCAGGCTCGTCCAAGCCCGCACCGCCTCCGCCGCCCGCTCACCTCCGGCGTCCCCGTCCGGCCCGCTCGTCCACGCCCGCTCGCCACCGGAGCCAGCAACGGACAAGGGGCCCCAGTAGGTGATCCGTTCGTGCAGCATCGCCCGGCGGCTCGCCTGCGCGAAGCCGCCGCGGCCGGCGCAGGCCTCCGGGCGGGGCAGGGCGGCCGCGGCGGCGGCGTGGCGGCCCTGCGCGGCCAGGATCTCCGCCACGGTGAGGTCCGCCTCGACGCCGCCCCCGGCGGCCCGGGCGGCGAGCGCGAGTTCCTCTGCCTCCCGCAGTTCCAGCCGCTCGGTGGCCCGCCGCGCCGCGGCCAGCAGTTCCTGCGCCGTCACCCCGAGCCCGGCCCGCAACCGCCACCGGGCCAGGTCGAGCGGGTCGTCGGCGCGCCGCCGGGGCGAGACGGCCAGCCGCTCGGCGAGCCGGCCCCAGATCGCCCGGGCCCGCGCGCGCGGCATCCGCGCGCGCACCACTTCCCCATAAGCCGGTACGGCCAGCCGGATCAGACGCCGAGCCCCCGACTGCTCGACCACCACCAGCCCCTGCCGTTCGGCGTTCACCACCGCGGCGACGCCGGTGAGCCGTTCGAGCGCGGGCTGCCCGAGCGGCTCGGCGTAGGCGAGCACCTCCAGCACCTCCTGCACGCCGGGGTCGTCGACCTGCATCTGCGCCTCGATCAGGTCGCCGAGCCGGGCGGTGACCCGAACCCGGCCGCGCAGGTGCCAGGGCCCGTCGTCTCGGCGCAGTCCGCCCTGGTCGAGGCCGGCCTGGACCAGTTCGCGCAGCACCAGCGGGCGGCCGGCGGCCAGGTATCGCAGGGTGCGCCGGGTGACGACGTCGACCGGGCCGCTCAGGCCGCCCTCCAGCAGGAGGTCCGTCTCGCCGTCGCCGAGGGGTCTGAGGTCCAGGCGCAGGGCGAGGTCCTCCTTCCACAGAGCGGTGACCACGTCGGGGGGCGGGGGGCCCTGCCGTACGGTGAGGATCACGAAGGCGCGGGTGTGCAGGGCGAGCTGGTGGACCAGGGCGGCGGAGGCGCTGTCCAGCAGGTGGGCGTCGTCGACGGCCAGGACGGGGCGGCGGCCGGTGGGCGGGTTGAAACGCTCCACGAGCTGGGCGAACAGCGGCCCCGCCGGAGACGGCGGGGCGACCGCGGCATGGACTTCCGGCGAGGGCCGGACGGCAGGGGGAGGCTGGACGGTGAGAGGCAGCAGGGCGCCGAGAGGGAGCGCGCTCGCCGAGCGGCTGCCGGTCGCCCAGGCGGTCGGGTGTCCCTGCGCCCCCAGCCGGGCGAGCGCCTCGCGGGCCAGCCGCGTCCGCCCCAGCCCGGCCGCTCCCACGATCACCACGCCCCCGACGCCGGGCCGCGCCACCGCCTCGGTGATCACGCGCAGCTCGGCCGAGCGCCCGACGAGCGGCCAGGCCCCCATGTCGCTCATGTCGTCCTTTCCGGCTCTGCGCACGCTCGTCACGACATCCGCCATTCTGCTGTGGGATGTCGTTTTGAGCGAGGCGGCGCCAGGACGCGGAGGTCAGGGCTCCAGCAGCGCGCTGGCGATGGCCAGCAACTGCACCGCCGCCGCGTCACGGCGTCCGGGCCGGTGCGGCAGCCGCTGCTCGATCCTGCGCAGCAGCTCATGCGGGTCGAGCGGTTCGGTCTCGCGGCGGCTGCGCCGTACCCGCAGGAGCAGTTCGAGGCCGCAGGCCGCCTGGGTGGCGAACAGCCCGAGCAGTTCCATGTCGTCGAGCTCGCTGCGCGAGGCCGTGCGGTCGAGCACCTCCAGCACGCCGACGCACTCCTCGAACCGGATCAGCGGGGCGGCCATGATGGTGCGCGGCACGTACCCGGTGGACTCGGCCGCGTCGTGCGCGAACTGGCTCACCGCGCTGAGGTCGTCGGCGACCATCGGCTGGCCGCTGACCGCCACCCAGCCGGCGATGCCGGTGCCCATCGGGAACCGGCTGCCGACCAGCTCCTTCTCCCCCTCGCCCGAGACCGCCTCGAAGACCAGGTCGCCGGTGTCCGGGTCGACCAGGAAGATCGAGGAGGCGGCCGCGCCGAACATGTGCCGGGCCACCTCGACGATGGACTGCAGCAGCCGGCGTTCCGTGCCGTCGATGTCGTCAGGGGGCATGGGCCTCTCCGTGGGGTCTCGTGGTGTTGTCGGCTGCCAGGTAGAGCACCGTCTTGAGCTGGAAGGGCGTCAGCCAGGGATGCTTGCTCAGGATGAGCGCGCACAGGCCGGTGATGTGCGGGGCGGCGAAGCTGTTGCCGGTGCTCTGGATCTCGCGCCCGCCCCGCCAGGCGACCGGCACCTTGACGCCCCGCGCGTGGAACTCGGCCGGGGGCGCCGGGTTGTAGTAGTAGGTCATCGGGTCGGCCTCGTCGTGGCTGGCGACCGAGACCACCGAGGAGAACATCCACGGGAAGCTGAGCACCGGCATGTTGTGCGCGGCGGCGATCAGCAGGCACCGGCGGAAGTAGGCGCGGTCGGCCAGGTCGTGCAGCGCCTCGCGAAAGCCCGACCGGGTCGTGGACAGGCTCAGGTTGACCAGGTCGTAGCCCTCGTCGATGGCCCAGGAGAGCCCGGTCAGCAACGCGTCGCCGGTGCCGGCCTTGCCGTCGGTCAGCACCCGGACCGAGGTGATCGAGACGCCGGGGGCGACCGACCTGATCACGCCGGCGCAGGCGGTGCCGTGCCCGGCCGGGTCGACCGGTTCGCACTCGGCCAGGACCAGCCGGCCGTCCTCGCCGCGGACCACCTCGACCGCGCGTTCCAGGCCGCCGATCCTGGGGTGCGCGCCCTCCACGCCGGTGTCCACGACGCAGACGCGCACGCCCGACCCGTCGGAGCCGCCCCAGGCCCACTCCTTGGTCACCTCGGCGAGCGGGCTGACCTCGAAGCTCTCCGGCGCGGCCCGCGTGGTGGCCAGGCCCCAGGCGGGCACGCCGGGAAAGTGAGCGCGCTGGTCCCTGCGCCAGGGCGGCGTGCTCGTCGGTGTCATGGACAAGGTTCCCCTATTCCGTTCACGGACATCCAGCCTCGGACTCGGCGCACCAGCAGGCGCGCGCCCTTGCTCAGGTAGGCGTCGAGCGCACGGCGGGCCGCGGCGGCGGGGTCCCGCGCGGCGGCGTGGTGGATCTGCGCGATCTCGAAGAGGGCGTCGCCGTGCAGGCAGGGGTCGTCGGTGGCGGCGAGCAGCGCGTCCAGGAGCTCGGCCGTCTCCAGCGCCCGCCGGTGATCGCCGTCGAGGGAGGCGATCCTGGCCCGTACGGCTGCCGCCGTCACCTCGCCGCGCAACTGGCGGGGAACCGCCTCCGGTGTGGCCAGCTCGGCTTCGGCCTGCCGTACCTCGCCGAGCCGGAGGCTCTCGCGGGCGGCGTAGACCGCCAGCGTGGAGGCGGGCGGCTCGTGCCCGGCGGCGCGCAGCGCGGCCCCGGCCCTGACGAACAGCTCGCGGGCCCGCTCGTGCCGGCCGCCCAGCGACTCGACCAGGCCGCGCGCCTGGGTGATCGCGATGGTGGAGAGGCTGAGGCGTAGCTCGTCGGCGCACCGGGCGGCGGTGTCGAGCGCCTGGTGGGCGTGGTCGAGGTCGCTGGACAGGGCCAGCAGCCTGGCCCGGGCGACCAGCACGGGCACCAGCAGCGAACGGTCGCTGGCGAAGCGGGCCAGCAGGTCGGCGCAGAGCGCGAGGCCCTCGGCCACCGGGGTGGGCGACCACTGGAGCAGCTCGCAGAGCCCGCCGAGCAGCCGGTCCTCCTCGTAGCGGTCGCCCATGGCCCGGGCCCGCACCAGCCCGGCCCGCAGGGCGTGCTCGGCCGCGCCGAACCGGCCGTCCTCGCTGTGCACGAGCGCGTCGAGCAGGTGGAAGCGGCACCAGCTCAACTCGTCGTCGCCGTCCGCGGCCAGCCGGACGCGCAGCGGCTCCAGCAGCGGGGCCCGGTCGCCGGAGCGCAACGCGAGGATCTCCCGCTGGATCGCGCAGGTCAGCGCGTTGCGCGGGTCGCCGGGCAGGAGTTGCTCGGCGCGGTCGAGCGCGGCGGCGGCCTGGGCGTTCTCGCCCCGGGCGAGGTGCGCGTCGCTGATCCGGACGGCCAGCGAGCGGTGCTCGTCCCGGCCCGCCGGGAGCACCTCCCGGCCGCCTTCCAGGAGCGCGATGGCCGCGGGCAGGTCCTTGCGGTGCAGGGCACGGCCGCCGTCGGCGATGAGCGAGGCGGCGGCCCGGTCGGTCAGCGCGGGCAGCAGCGGGTCGCCGGGCCGTACCTCCCGGGTGAAGCGGCAGGCGGTCAGCAGGTGGTGGCTGACGTCGCCGGGGAAGGCGGCGTCGCTCAGCTCGGCCAGCGTCCTGTGCCAGTCGGCCCGCAGGTCCTTGCTGGTCAGCGCGTAGACGGTCTCGCGGGTGAGGGTCTGGGTGAACTCGTAGCCGCCCGGGCGGGGGCCGCGCCTGATCAGCCGCTCGCGCTGGAGCCGGCGCAGCGGCGTGGCCACGGCCGGCAGGCCCGCGTCGAGCAGCGCGCCCACCTGGTCGGCGGTGAAGGACTGGCCCACGGTGGCCGCGCGTTCCAGCACCTCGCGCTCCGGGCGGTCCAGCCGGTCGAGCCGGGCGCCGAGCAGCGCCTGGACGGTCGGCGGCAGGGAGCCGTCGCCGTCGGCCACGGTCTCCAGCATCAGCTCGGCGAACAGCGGGTTGCCGTCGCAGCCCGAGGTGACGCGCCGGTGCACCTCGTCCTCGGCATGGGCGAGCACTTCGGCGCGGCCCGCGAGCAGCTCGGCGACGAGCCGGGCGGTGTCCTCGGGGTCGAGCGGCCCCACTTCCAGGGCGGCCGTCCCCGCGCCCCAGGCGGGCCGGCTCTCGTACAGTTCGGGCCGGGTGACGCAGACGAGCAGCACCGGCACCTCGCCCAGCCAGGCCGCGCAGTCCTCGATCAGGTCGAGCAGGGTGGGCTCGGCCCATTGCAGGTTGTCCAAAACCACGACCAGCGGCCGGCGCGCGCCGAGCGCCTCGAACAGGGTGCGCACCGCTCCCGCCGTCTCGGCGATCCCGGCGCCCAGCCCGCGCAGGACGCCCGCGCACTCGGCCCCGACCAGCTCGTCGAGGTCGAGCGCGTCCACCATCTCCGCGATCGGCCGGTAGGTCGCGCCGACGCCGTAGGACGGGCACCGCCCGGCCAGCACCGCCACCTCGCCCGGCAGCTCCTGCAGGAACTCGCGGACCAGCCGGGACTTGCCGATGCCCGGCACGCCGTGCACGGTGACCATGCCGCACCGCCGCTCGGCCACGACGCGCTCGTGCAGCAGGGTGAGCTGCCGCAGCTCCGCCGCCCGGCCGACCAGCGGGACCGAGTCGGTCTCGGGCTCGCCGCGCTCCGGATCGACGGTGATCAGCCGCCAGGCCCGCACCGGCCTGCGCTTGCCCTTGAGGGTGAGCGGCGGCACCTCCTCCAGCACCGCGTGCTGGCGCACCAGCCTGGCCACCTCGTCGCCCAGCAGGATCTCGCCGTCCCCGGCCGCCGACTGCACCCGGGCCGCGGTGTTGACGGTGTCGCCGATCACCCGCACGTCGGCGCCCGGGCTCTCCACGACCATCACCTGGCCGAAGGCCACCCCGCAGTGGGCTCCCAGGTTCACCCCGTGCGTGGGCGCCAGCTCCTCGCTCAGCCGGCGCACCGCCGCCAGCGCCCGCTCGGCGGCCAGCACCGCGCGGAAGGCGTCGTCCTCGCGGCTGACCGGGACGCCGAAGACCGCCATGACCGCGTCCCCGATGTACTTCTCCACCACGCCGCCGCACTGGAAGATCTCGGTACGGCAGGCGTCGTAGTAGCGCTCCAATATCTGCAGCAGCAGCTCGGGGTCGAGCCGCTCGGCCAGCTCCGTCGAGCCGACGATGTCGATGAACAGGACCGCGACGTTCCTCCTGACGGGCCGCTGGTCCCGGGCTCTCATAAGAGCTTGAGCTCCTGGCCCTCGACCTCGCCCGCGACGTCGTCGAGCCGCTGCTTGATCGAGTTGAGCAGGGCCACCTCGGCCTCGCTCAGCTCGGCGAAGACCCGCTGCTGCCGCTCGTCCAGGAGATCGACGGGATGGCCGGACGCCCGCAGCCTGTCCAGTGCGTCGAACGCACCCGATCCGCTTCCCGTCATCGCTTCATCCCATCGCGAGGGGTCGTCTTGAGACCAGCCTGGAACGCCCGGGCCGCGCCCGCAATCCCACGTTCGTGGGCGGTCTTAGCCCACGTTTGTGGGGTTGTCCGACCCTCGCGCGGCCAGCCCATACTCAACCTGCAACGCATCTCATCCAGCACAGAGAGGTGAAGGCATGGCCTTCGATCCGCAGGAAGCTCTGCGTCAAGCCGGCATCGTCAGCGGCCCGGTCGCCAGGGAGGTCGAGGAGGCGTTCGCCACCCTGACCCAGGAGGAAGTCAACCTGCTCATCGGCCTGAAGGAGCGGTTCCCCGCCCAGGCGCTGTCGGCCGCCGGCTGGTCCCGGCCTGAGGTCGAGGTCCACAGCCTCGACGCCGCGCAGTCGTGCGCGTGCGGTATCTGGTCCGGCTCCGGCAGCGGCGTGGACCCCCAGTAGTCCCAGCGGCTCGCGGGCGCGGCGCCGGCCAGAACACGGCGCCGCGTCCGCATCCAGGAATCGAAGGGTTACGCATGCCTGGCAAGCTGGCCGGAAACCGTGCGCTGTTCGACGTGCCGGAAGATCTCACCTACTTCTCGCACGAGGGAAACTACCTGGTCATCAATCCGCAGATCGGCGGCCGGTGCGTGCTCACCCCGCAGGAGTTCGGCGTGCTCCAGGCGCTGACCCGGGTGGCCGAGCCGCTGCCGGCGACGGCCGAGACCGAGCGGGCGCTGGCGAAGCTGATCCTCAACTGGATCGTCTACTACGACCGGCCGCGGCCCAGCATCCAGACCACGGAGCCTCCGCTGGTACAGGTGTACTACGCGATCACCGACGGCTGCAATCTCCGCTGCCCGTACTGCTACGCCTCCTCGGAGAAGTGCCTGCCCGGCGAGCTCAACACGCAGCAGTCGCTGGACCTGGTGACGCAGGCCGCCGAGCTCGGCGCCAAGTACATGATTTTCACCGGCGGCGAGCCGATGCTCAGGAAGGACCTGTTCCAGGTCGTCGAGCACGCCAACAGCCTCGGCATGAAGTCCAACATCGTCACCAACGCCACGATGATCAGGAAGCCGGCGCAGGCCAAGCGCTTCGCCGAGCTGTTCACCCAGGTCACCATCAGCGTCGACGGCGGCACCGCCGAGACCCACGACCGCACCCGCGGCGAGGGCTCGTTCGACCGGACGCACAAGGCGCTCAAGCTGCTCAACGCCGAGGGCGTGGTGCCGCAGATCAACCACATCGTCACCTCGGAGAACGTGGACGAGCTCGAGGGCTTCGCGGCGTTCATGGACGGCGTCGAGGTGGCCGACATCCGGCTGATGTACCACAACAACCTCGGCCGGGGCGCGGACGACGAGTACGAGTTCGGCTTCGCCGACCACATGCGCATCCAGAAGCTGGTGTGGACCTCGCCCGCGCTGGGCAAGCTGCGGCCCGACGGCCCCCGGCCGACGCCCGCGTGCACCGTCCGCGCCAACTGCGGCATGGGCGGCAACGAGATCTACATCAACTCGCTCGGCGACGTCTACCCGTGCAAGCTGGTCACCGGCCGGGAGCACTTCGCCGGCAACCTGCGCCGCCAGTCGCTGCGCGAGATCTTCGAGGGCGACCTGCTCGCCGAGATGCGCAACAGCACCGTCTTCGGCGGCGGCTACCACGCCGACTGCGCCAAGTGCTACGTCAAGCCCTTCTGCGGCGGCGGCTGCCGGGCCACCCACCTGTCGGAGAGCCTCGACCTGCGGCGCAACAGCCGGCCCAACTGCCGGATCCTGCGGCACGGCGTCACCACCCACCTGTGGCTGGAGACCGGCATCGGCACCGCCGTCCTGGCGGCCAACAACGACGAGATGACCAAGCCCCGCCTGGTCGCCGGCGACGCCGTCCATCCGGTCTACGAGGACTGGAAGAACTACACCCCGCCCAAGCCCGCGCCCCGGGCCGTCAAGGTCGGCGAGCTGCTGCCCATCACCCCCGTCTAGAACAACCCGTCTAATACAAGAGGTGCAGAGTGTCACTCCGGATCAGCGAGGCCGTCATCTGGCAGGACACCGGCGACGGCATCTCGCTCTACCACAGCGAGACCGGCGACTTCCACAGCCTGAACGAGACCGGCTCCCGGATCTGGGAGCTGGTCGCGAGCGAGGGTGAACGGGAGAAGATCATCACCAGGCTGGCCGAGGAGTTCGCCGGGGACAACGCGCTCGTCACCGTGCGCATCATGCGGGACGTGGACGAGTTCCTGACCGGCATGGTCGCGCAGGGCCTGCTCGAAGCGTGACCAGGGCGGTCGTGCTGGGCGGCGGCTTCGCCGGCGTGCTCGCGGCCACCGTGCTGGCCCGGCACGTGGACGAGGTCGTCGTCGTCGAGCGGGACCGCTACCCCGCCGCGCCGGCTCCCCGGCGGGGGCTGCCCCAGTCCCATCACAGCCATGTCCTGGTCACCGGCGGCGCGCGGGCGCTGGAGACGCTGCTGCCGGGCACGCTCGACGAGCTGTACGCCCACGGCGCGCACCGTCGCGGCCTGCCCGGGGACTCGCTGATCCTCACCGGCGACGGCTGGTTCCACCGCTTCGACTGCGCGGCCTATTTCGTCTCCGGCAGCCGCGGCCTGTTCGACCACGTCGTACGGCGCCGCGCCGCGGCACGGGTCGTCGAGGGCGTCCAGGTGCTGGGCCTGACCGGCGACGCCCGCCGGGTGACCGGCGTCCGGGTGAGCCCCGGGGAGACGATCGCGGCCGACCTCGTCGTGGACGCGACGGGCCGCCGCTCCCAGGCTCCTCGCTGGCTGGAGGCCATCGGCGGGCCGCCCGTCGAGGAGGTCACCGTCAGCACCGGCCTGGCCTACGCCACCCGGATCTGCGCGGCCCCGCCCGGCCTGGCCGACGTCCCGGCGATCATGCTGCATCCGGGCGCCGGGCTCGACCGGGGCGCGACCCTGCTGCCGCTGGAGGGCGGCCGCTGGGTGGTCACCCTGACCGGCACCCACGGCTCGGCCCCGCCGCTGGACGAGGCCGGTTTCCAGGCGTTCGCCCGCTCGTTGCGCGACCCGGTCGTGGCCGAGCTGCTGGCCCTGACCACGCCCCTGGGCCCGATCCGGCCCTTCCGCGACACCGCCAACCGCCGGCGCCTGCTGGAGCGGGCGCCGCTGCCGGCCGGCTTCGTCGCGCTCGGGGACGCGGTCGTGGCGGTCAACCCGCTCTACTCGCACGGCCTGTCGATCGCCGCGCTGAGCGCGTTGCGCCTGGACCACGAGCTGAGGGCGGGGATCGGACCCGGCCTGCAGGCCGCCCTGGCGGCGGAGGCCGAGCCGTCCTGGCGGATGGCCGTCGAGCGCGACCGGTACGTCAACGGCGAGGCCGCCGGTCCGCCGCCGAGCGCCCACGCGCTCAAGGTCAGGGCGAGGCTGGCCCGGGCCCGGCTGGGCAGCGCGGAACTCGGCGCGGAGCTCTTCCACGCGCAGGCGCTCATCCCCGCCCCGCCGCCGGACCGGCTCGCCAGGTTCAAGGCGCTGGCCGGGGACCCCGCTCCGCTGCTCACCGCGGACCAGGCTCGCCGGCAGTACCCGCTGTTGTGCCCCGATGCAGCGAGCCTCCCGTGAGCAGGCCCGACTCGTAGGCGATGCCCACGGCGTGCGCCCGGTTCCGCGCCGACAGCTTGGCGAGGATCCTGGCCAGGTGGGAACGGACCGTTCCGGCGCCGATGCCCAGCTTGTCGGCGATCTGCAGGTTGGACAGGCCGCCCGCGACCAGCGCGAGCACCTCGGCCTCGCGCCGGGTGAGCGGGGAGAGCCGGTGGTCGACGCCGTTGATCAGCGCCGGGATGCGGTCGCGCAACTGGGTGATCATCGTGCTGGAGATGACCGTCAGGCCCGCCGCGACCTGCCGGATCGTCGGGACGATCTCCCTGATCAGGGCCTCGCGGTGGACGAAGCCGGCGGCCCCGGCCTGCAGCGCCCGGGCCAGCAGGTCCTCGTCCAGCGTCTCGGAGACCAGGACCACCCGGGTCCGGCCCCGCGCCCACGCGGTCAGGGCCAGCACGAACTCGATCTCGTCCGCGTGCCCGAGCGCCGCGTTGACCACCGCCACCGCGGGCCGGTGCCGGGTGATCAGCTCGCCCAGCCGGTGCGTGGCCGTGGCCTCCCCGAGCACGACGAGGCCGTGGCCCATGTGCAGCACGCCCCGGAGCCGGGTGCGCGTCTCCCTGTCCTGCTCCCCCACGACGACCCGCAGCACCGGCAGCGGCTCGGCCGTGGAACTCGATTCATCCAGGTGTGCCACGCTGATCCGTCCGGGGTGAGCGAGTCTGAGCGCCAGGACGTTACGCGCCGCCGCCCCCGCCCGCCAGAGCAGGCAGGCTACTCACCCCCCGGCCCGGCGCGGCGCATACTCAGACGCAGCGGCAGTCCGCGCAACGACCGCACCAGCAGGCTCGGCCCCCACTCCACCGCCTCCGGCGCCACCGCCAGGGAGATGTCGCCGAACTGGGCGAGCAACGCGCCGAGCGCGGCCCTGGCCTGCCGCCTGGCCAGGGCCGCGCCGAGGCAGAAGTGCGCGCCGTGGCCCAGCCCGAGGTGCCGGTTGGGTGTGCGGGCGATGTCGAAGACGTCGGGGTCAGGGAAGACGTCGGGATCCCGGTTGGCCGCCAGCAGCAGGGGCACCACCACGTCGCCGCGGGCGATCACCTGGTCGCCGAAGCGGACGTCGGCCAGCGCGTACAGCGGCCTGGAGTGCCCCACCGGGCCGTTGAACCGCAGCACCTCCTCGATCGCGGAGTCGAGCAGCTCGGGCCGGGCGCGCAACCGGCTGAGCTCGGCAGGGTGGCGCAGCAGTTCCAGCATCGCGATGCCGATCAGGCTGACGGTCGTCTCGTCCCCGGCGAACACCATCTGGAAGACGCTGGAGACCAGCTCGGCCCGGCTCAGCTCGCCGCTGGCCGCCAGCCGCGACAGCAGGTCGTCGCGCGGCTCGGCGCGGCGCTCGTCGATCTTCCGGTTGACGTGGCCGAGAAACTCCATCCCGGCCCGGCGCGCGGCCGGCACGTCCTGGCCGAGCATGGCGTCGCTCCAGGCGCGGAGCCGGCCGCGGTCCTCGGCGGGGAAGCCGATCAGCTCCGCCACGATCAGGATGGGCAGCGGCAGCGCCACCGCCTTGATCAGGTCGCACTCGCCGGACAGCGGGGCGACCAGCTCGGCCACGCACCGGTCGATGCGCTCGGCCAGGGCGGCCATGCTGCGCGCGCTGAACGACGGGGCCAGCAGCCGCCGCAGCCTGGTGTGGTCGGGCGGGTCCAGGTTGAAGACGTTGCGCCGGACCATCGGCAGCGTGTCCTGCTCCCAGCGCCGGTGGATCTCGGCCAGATCCGGCGGCAGCCGGTCGAGCTGGCGGCCGAGCTCGGGGGCCTGCAGCGCGCGCTGCACGTCGGCGTACCGGGTGAGGTACCAGAACGCCCGGCCCGAGGCGTCCACCCGCCGTTCCACCGGCGCCCGCCGCCGCATCCGGTGGAAGCGGGCGTGCGGGTCGGCCACGTCCAGGCCGGCCGCGAAGCTCATCGCCGCCGCACGTCCAGCGCGAAGAAGCGGCTGACGGTCCGCCCGAGTTCCTCCAGCCCGCCGAAGCCGCGCCGGGCCATCTCCACCTGGCTGCCGCCCCAGTGCCGCAGGAACAGCCGCCCGCAGTAGGCCGGCGGCGGCACCACCACGCGGCCCAGGGCCTGCTCCGCCGCCTCGTCCGCCTCCGCGACCAGCTCCGACCACCGTTCCCACTCGGCGTGCTCGCGCAGCTCGGCCACGACGGCGGGCCGCCAGTCGGTGCACCGCCACAGCGGCCAGACCCGCACCATCACCAGCCTGAGCTGCTCGGCCGTCGGCAACTGCGCCTGCTCCGTCGCGCTCAGCCGGCCGGTCAGCGCGGCCGGCAGGTCCCCTTCGACGCCCAGCTTGGCCGCCACGTAGGCCTCCAGTCCGTCCGGCCCGGCGACCTCCGCCAGCAGGCCGGTCAGCACCCGTTCGTGCAGCTCGGGATAGCCGCTCCAGTACAGCCGGGCGGCGTCCAGCACGTCCAGGTCGGAGCGCCACCGGCCGGGCGCGTACTCCCGCCGGGTCCGCCACCGCAGCACCTCGGCGGGTCCGGTGCCCAGCGACCGGGCCTCGACCGTGACCGGTCCGGGCCGCTCCTCGCCCACCGCGCGCAGGGCGGCCAGCGCGTCCAGGCGCTTGCGGTCCCAGTCCCCGGCGGCGATGGCCTTCTCCAGCGTGCGCAGCGCGTCCATGGCGTCCGGGCCGAGCGCCTGGGCGAGCTCGGGCCAGGTCCGGTGCGAGAAGGGGCGCTCCTTGGCGGTCCGGACGATGCGCCCGGCGAGCTCCTCGGTCAGCTCGCCGCGGCGGGCCGCCTCCCGGCAGCCGTAGCGGAGGTTGACCAGGGCGATCGTGAGCGCCGGGTAGCCGACCTCCTCGGGGCCGTGCACGATGGCGACCTCGTCGTCGCCGTCCACCTCGCCGGAGGCGTACTGGTCGTAGACGACGCCGATGCCGCGCATGCCGTACGGACCGAGTTCGGCGGCCCGCAGGGCGCCCATGCTCGCCGCGCCGATGACGGTGACGCCCTCGGCCAGCAACCAGAGCAGCTCCTTGTGGCCGACGGACAGCCGTTCGCGGTAGTAGCCGTCGATGATCACCGCGGTGTCGCCGGGGCTCCAGCGTTCGGCCAGCAGGTCGCCGCGCGCCACCGGCGGCCGGGTCAGCGCGCCGGGCAGCACCTCGCGCACCTGGCCGGGCGCGAGGGTGGGGCCGGTGTAGACGACGGTCTGCACTAGAACTCCTCCGGGGCGAGGCGGCATCCTGGCGCCACCACCCTGGCCACGGGCACGCCGACGTCGTCCCTGGTCAGGTCGGTGAACAGCGGCGCGTGGCCGAAGGCGGCCGTGGCGCGCCCGACCACGTCCCGCAGGTCGTCCACCAGGCTGGCGTTGGCCGTGACCCGGGCGATCGGCTCGGCCGCCTCGTCCGAGCCGGCCCGGCGGCGCTCGCCCATCGAGGCGTAGGCGTTGGCATGCAGGTCGTCGCGAGCGCCGGAGATGTAGGCCAGCCGGGCCTGCGCGGCCTCGGTGACGGCCCGGGTGAGCGCGATCTCCGAGCTCAGATGGCAGCCGAAGCCGCGGAAGTGCATCGGGTAGTCCGGGCAGGTGATCTCGGCCAGGAAGCACGGCAGCCCGGTGGCCGAGGGCATCCACCTGACCTCCAGATCGACCCCGGCCCTGGCCAGCAGCTCGCACAACCGGTCCACGACGGGCGAGCCGAGCGAGGCGGGATCGGCTCTGACCCCTCTGGTACGGCTGCGCAGCCCGAGACTGACCGCGTCGCGCTCGATCACCTCGTACAACGCGTGCAGTACCGCTTCCACCAGCGTGTTGCCGCTGGCCAGCCCGTTGGAGGAGACCGCGAAGACGGGCGCGTGCCAGCCCCGGCCGTGGTCCATGGTGACGGTCACCAGCTCCTTGGGCAGGAGGGCGGGCTTGCCGTCGGCCAGCGAGGTGGCCGCGACCCACTCGATCGGCAGCCCGTCGTGCAGCAGGCTCGGCTCGGCCCTGGGCAGCTCGCCCAGGTCGTAGCCCAGCTCGCCGGCGACCTCGCGCGGCGGGGCGGTGAGCGCGGGAGGGAAGGGCTGCTCGGCGTGCCAGAGCTCGATCGCCTCCATCATCGCCGACAGCTTGGCGAGCTCCGCGGTGATGCCCTTGCCCTGGGAGACGGCGAGCGTCCTGGCGGTCGGCCTGATGGCCTGGTAGGTCGGGATGCCGATGGTGTCCAGCCAGGTCAGGTCGGCCACCCGGGTGATGCCGGCCCGACCGGCCGCGCCCCGGGCCATGGCCAGGGTCTGCGCCGGATCCTTGGCCCGGTCGGTTCCGGGCAGCCGGACCTTGACGTCATCGGCCTGCGTAGGCAGCCACACGATGCCGCTCACCCGCCTCAGAGGTTGCGGGCCCGGTTGAGCAGGGCCCGGCCGCCGATGGTGTAGCCGACGATCGCCATCGCGGCCATCACCAGCATCGGCTGCCAGGCCGCGCCCAGCCCGAAGAGGGAGGCGTCGCGCATGCCGTTGATCGCGTAGGTCAGCGGGTTCACCACGGAGATCCACTGGATCACCGCCGGCATGCTCTCGACCGTGTAGAGCGAGGGGGCGGCGAAGACCAGCACCGGCATCGAGACGTTCGACAGCACCATGAAGACCTGGTGGTCGGTGACGGTGATCGCGGCGGCCAGGTAGAGGCCGTTGAAGGCCAGCGAGGTGAAGACCAGCATCACCAGCAGGCCGAGCCAGCCGCCCGCGGAGAACGGGAAGTCGAACAGCAGCGCCGCCACGCCGAGGCCGAGCAGGGTCTGCGCCATCACCAGCGACAGCCCGGCGATCAGCTTGCCGAGCAGGAAGCGGGAGCGGCGCAACGGGTAGGACCAGAGCTGGGTGGCGACGCCGGTGGTCTCCTCCTGGAAGACGGCCATGCCCGCCGTGCCCGCCGCGCTGACCACCGACATGGCCAGCGTCATCGGGAGCAGGAAGATGGTGAAGGGCAGCTCGGCGCCGCGGTAGGTGACGTTCTGGACCAGGTTGCTGAGCGAGGTGTTGACCAGCAGCAAGTAGATGAGCATGGGGGTCAGGCCGACGATCAGGTAGACGCGGTTGCGGGCGAGCAGCGCGTACTCGCGGTAGACGACCGCGAACAGGTCGGACACCCGGCCCCGCTGCACCGGGGGCTTGTTCTGGAAGCTCAGGACCGCGGCCACGTCACTCCTCGCTCTCGGTCATCGGGTCTCGGCCGGCTCTGCCTCGGCACGCTCTGTCACCGCCGGCACGGCGGTCTCCGTCCTGCCGGATTCGGTCATCCGGAGGAAGACCTCCTCGAGGGAGTCGGTCGCGGTGGCGACCCCGCTGATCGCCACGCCGTGCGCCTGGCAGTGGCCGGCCAGGCCGGGCAGGACGTCCTGCACCCGCGCGCCCTCGATCCGGACCTCGGCCTCCTGGGCCTTGACCACCAGCCCGGCCGCCTCCGCCCACGCCACCACCACGCCGCTGCTCGCCGGGTCCTGCACGGTCACCACCAGGTGGGTGGTGCCGAACTCCTCGACCAGTTCGCGCGGCTTGGCGAAGCGCATCACCCGGCCGTGGTCGATCACCATCACCCGCTGGCAGTTACGTTCCAGCTCGTCGATGTGGTGGCTGGTCCACAACACGGTCACGCCGTGCTCGTCGCGCAGCCAGGTCACGAACCGCTCGACGTGCCGCCGGCCGCCGACGTCGAGACCGGCCGAGGGCTCGTCGAGCACGAGCAGCCGCGGGATGGTGAGCAACGCGCGCACGAGCTGGAAGCGTTGCCGCTGGCCGCCGGAGAGCTGGAAGCAGAAGCGCGGCAGCGCCGGGGTGATGCCGAGGTGCTCGACCAGTTCGAGCGCCCACGGCCGGACCTCGCGCCAGCGCAGGCCGCGGAAGTGCGCGGCGATCTTGAGGTTGTCCAGCGCGGAGAGCATCAGGTCGAACGGGCCCACCTGGTGCATCGCGCCGATCGAGGTCTTGGCGGCCAGCGGCTGGCGGACCGGGTCCACGCCGAAGAGCCGGAGCCGGCCCGAGGTCGGTGCGGTGACCCCGCAGATCATCTTGATCAGGGTGGTCTTGCCCGCGCCGTTCGGGCCGAGCAGCCCGATGGTCTCGCCCTGCGCGATCTCGAAGGAGATGCCGTCCACTGCCCGGCGATCCATGCGCCGATAGTGTTTGACCAGATTCTCGGCTGTCACGACGTCGTCCGTCACAACCCCCACCTCTCCCGCCTCGGGCAGCAGTGCTGGTTGAGTATCGCTCTCCGTGACGCGGGGGCGACAACCCCACGAATGTGGGCGTTGGGGATTCGCCGGGCGGGGGCCGGCGTCCATCTGCCAAACGACAGAGGGGCGATTGTGCGTCCACGCCGGTCCAATGATCATCGGCACATGGACGAGTGCGACCGGCCGGCCCGCATGCCCGTCACACCAGAGGTGGTGGACCCCGAGTGAGTTCGGAGACCGAGCCCTACACCCTCACCCTGCCGGCCAGTCCCGGTCTGGCCTGGCAGTTGCCCGAGGAGAGCGACCCCGCCGTCGCGCTGCCGTGCGTGGTCCTCGCCGACCGGGCCGGGCTCACCGAGTTCGCCGTGCTCCAGCGCGGCCTGCGCACGCTCGGGGTGCCGAGCCTGCGCATCGACGCCGAGGCCGTCGACGACCTGCGCATCGCCGCGGACATCGCCGACCGCTCGCTCACCGTCAACGGGCGCCGCATCACCCCCACCGTCACCTGGGTCCGGCACTTCTCGCCCCGGGCGATCCAAAACTCGGCGAGCTCGCCCTTCAGGGCCGACTCCTGGTGCGCGCTGGTCGCGCAGATGTCCCGCCTGGCCACCCACCACCTGCCCGGCGCACCAGAACTCGGGCGGCTGGTGCAGCTCGACGACGCCACCCGGGCCGGGATCCGCACCCCGCGCACCATCGTGACCACGGATCCGGCGGCGGCCAGCGCCCGGCTGCCCGGCGACCGGGTCATCGTCAAGGCGCTCGACGGGCACTTCGTCGAGACCGAGCCCGGCACCCTGGCCGGGGTCTTCCCGGAGGTCATGGACGCCGAGGTGGCCGGCAAGCTCGCCGTCCGCGACGCCCCGATGATCGTCCAGGAGTACGTGGACCATGGCGTCGAGCTGCGCGTCTACTACCTGGACGGCGAGATCAGGGCCTTCCGGGTGGGCAAGGCCTCGCCGGAGGCGATCTGGTGCGACGCCGACTCCGTCTCGGTCTCGCTGGTCGCCGTGCCCGAGGCGGTGGCCGGAGCCGTCCGGCGGCTCGCCGAGCTCTGGGGCCTGCGCTACGGCGCCTTCGACTTCCTGATGACCAAGCAGGGACCGGTGTTCCTCGAAGCCAACTCCGACGGCGACTGGCGCTGGTTCGAGGGCAAGGCGGGGGTGGACGAGGTCTCCATGGCGGCGCTCGCCATGGTCAGGACCCTGCACTCGCAGTCGGCGCCTAAGGCCGGCGCCCCCATCGACCTGGCCGGATTCCTCACCCTGGGGACCGGCAGGTGCGCGCCGGCCAAGAAGGACAAGCCCGCGATGGACGCCAGCGTGCTTGGAACGCTCGAAATCCGGATGGACGGCTCGCTGGTCCGGATCAGCGCGCGCAAGGCCAGGCTGCTGGCCGCCATCCTGCTGCTCAGCCCCAACCAGGTGGTCGCCACCGACCAGCTCATCGACTCGCTCTGGGGCGAGCGGCCGCCGGCCACCGCGCGCAAGAACCTCCAGGTGTACGTCTCCGAGCTGCGCCGGCGCGCGGGCGACCGGATCTCCTACCAGGGCTGGGGCTACCGCCTGGACGCCGCTCCCGACGAGCTCGACCTGCTCCGCTTCCGCGACCTGGCCGGGACGGGACGCGACCTGCGCCGCCGGGGCGACGGCGAGCGGGCGCGGACCGTGCTCGACGACGCGGCCCGGCTGTGGCGCGGCTGGCCGCTCGCCGAGTTCTCCGGCGTGCCGCTGATCGACGACGCGGTGAGCCGGTGCACCGAGCTCTACCTCACCGTCAACGAGGACTGGGCCGAGCTGGAGATCGAACGCGGCCGGCACGTCGAGGTCCTGACCCGCCTCGACGACCTGGTGTCCTACTTCCCGGCCCGGGAGCGGCTGGTCGCGGCCCGGATGACGGCGCTCGTCGGCTGCGGGCGCACGCCCGAGGCGCTGTCGCAGTTCGAGAGCCTGCGCCGGCACCTGGCCTCCGAGCTCGGCATCGACCCCAGCCCGGTGTTGCGCAAGATCTACGACGGCATCCTGCGGGGCCGCCCCTAACACCCCAAGTCCGGACTTGTCAGCAACTGACCACATAACCGGCAGTTTGGCCTCGCCATACCGCTGCTTAAGCGGTTCCTCCTAGCGTGAGCCCCGAGGTCCTTCCAGCCGGGGACCTCTGGCAAGGCGATGTGACCTGGGGCGTGACATGGATTCTGGTTCCGGTGTCCTGAACGATCGTGACCGCGAGCTGATCGTGCTGTTGGCCAGGGGGTACACCACCACCAGAATCGCCCGCGAGCTGCACCTCAGCCGGTACACGGTGGCCGAGTGGATCAGCAAGCTGCTCGACCGCTTCTCCTGCAGCAACCGCAGCCAGCTCGTGGCCTACTCCTACGCCCACCGCCTGCTCTGCGTCGACATGTGGCCGCCCACCGCGGCGGCGAACCTGCCCTGACCACGCTCAACGGGCTCGGCGGCAGCGCTCCAGCTCCGCGCGGATCTCGCGGCGGAGCGTCCGGTCCAGGCCGGGCTGGGCGAGCGCGTCGGTGAAGTCGCGGACCGCCTCCTCCCAGCGGCCGAGCCGGGCCAGTGCCGTACCGCGGTTGAAGCGAGGCTCGGGCGCCGGCGACAGGGCCACCGCCCGGTCCAGGTCGGCCACGGCGGCGCTCACCTCGCCCCGCTCGAACCGTACGGCGGCGCGGTTCGTCCACGCCTCGACCAGCGTGGGGTCGCCCTCGAGGGCCTGGGTGAACAGGTCCTCGGCCGGCTCGCCGCACTCGGAGCGGACCAGGCCGAGCGTGCACAGCAGCGCGGGCTCCTTGGGCGCGAGGGCGAGTCCCGCCAGCGCCTGCCGTTCGGCCTCCTCGCTCGCGCCGCGCTCCAGGAGCAGGTTGGCCAGGGTGATCCGGGCGTCGAGATGGCCGGGCTCGACGGCGAGCACGCGCTCCAGATCCTCCCGGGCCCGCTGCTCGTGCCCGCGTTCGAGGTGCAGGACGGCGCGGTTGTAGTAGGCCTCGGGCAGGTGCGGGCCGAGACGGATGGCCGTGCCGTAGTCCTTGATCGCCGCCTGCGTCCGGCCGGCCGCGCGATGCAGGGCGGCCCGGTCGACGTAGTACTCGCAGTTGCCGGGATCGTGGGCGATCACGAGGTCGAGGTCGGCCAGCGCCCGCTCCGGATCGCGGAACGCCAGGTGCACCTGCGCCCGGTTGTGCCGCAACCGGGCCAGGTGTTGCGGGTGCTCCCCCGGCGCCAGGACCGCCGCCAGCCTGGCCAGGCCGTCGTCGATCAGCCGCAGCGCCTGCTCGGGTGCGCCCTGTCTGGCGTCCAGCAACGCGAGGCCCTGCTCGTAGAAGACGGTGGAGATCACCTTGTGCGGCGAGTCCTCCAGGCCGGCGGCCAGCCGCAGCGCCTCCTCCAGCCAGTGCCGGGCCAGCGTCTGGTCCTGCGCGGCGGCGTCGAGGTGCCGGGCGTGCAGCATGGCGGTGGCGTACGCGGCGGACATGTTGATCTTCGGGTCGTCGGTGGCCGCGCGCGCCTGGTCGTAGAGGTCGAGGGCCTCCGGCGCCCGCTCCAGGGCGGTGAGCGCGGTGGCCAGCCCTGTGGTGCAGGCCCACCACTGCCGCAGGTCGCCGCCGGGAGTGACCAGGGCCCGTCCGTGGACGGCGACGCGGGCCGCGTGGTGGTAGAAGCCGCGGGCCAGGCTGTCGCCGAGCGCGGCGCGGACCGCCTCCGGCGTCGAGGGCGGCGGCGGGGGCTCGGCGGTGCCGTCCTCGCGCAACTCCAGGCGCAGCGGGGTGGCGGCCACCCGGGGAGCCAGGACGGCCAGCAGCTCGGCGGTGGTCTCGTCGGCCTCCGCGACGTGCTCGAACACCACGGTGACCGGCTTGCGCAGCCCTTCCGCCCAGGCGGCCACGAACTCGGCCGCGCCGTAGGCCAGGCAGGCGGTCCGGCGGGCGGGATGGAACCTGATCGGCTCCTCTTCCGCCGGCGGCCGCGCCGTACGGTCGAGCCAGGGCGCGATCGCGGCCAGCTCGACCTCGTGCCGCGCCGCCAGGCGCGGGCGCTCGGCGGCGAGCCGCGCCAGGAAGGCGGCGACCCCGGCGTAGGGCCCGTGCCCGCGATGGCAGTCGAAGCAGTTCACGGCCGGGCCGCACGCCACGACGTCGCGAGCCACGGGGCCGGGAACCGCAGGGGCGGGCGCCCGGAAGCGCCCGCCGTCTCGGCAACTACCAGCACCACTCGATCCAGAGCCGGCGGGCGCTGGACAGCAGACGCTGGGTGCTCTTGCGACGGACGGTCATCTTCTTCATGGCGCCTCCCAAGTGATCAACTTCAGGCTGCCCAGAGCATAGACCGGAAGATCGCCTGCGGCTAGAGCGCCGGTTCCTGCTGGGTGATGCAGTGGATGCCCCCACCCTGGGCGAAGATGTCGCGCGCGTCCACGGACTCCACCGCCCGGCCAGGGAAGAGCCGGGCGAACAGCTCGGCCGCCTCCCGGTCGCGCGGATCGTCGAACGAGCAGGTCAGCACCAGCCCGTTGGCCAGGTAGTGGTTGATGTAGGAGTAGTCCACCGGACCGCCGCCCGGCGCCTCCAGCACGGTCGGCGCGAGCACCTCGACCACCTCCAGCTTCCGGCCCCGCGCGTCGGTCGCCGCGCGCAACACCGCCAGGTTCTCCCGCGTCACCTCGAAGTCGGGGTGGGCGGGGTCGGGCTGCACGTGGCAGAGCACCAGGCCGGGCCGGACGAACGAAGCCAGCAGGTCGACGTGGCCGTTGGTGCCGTAGCCGTGCTGGACGCCCGCCTCGTCGAAGGTGACGTAGTCGGCGGTGAGCCCCCGGGGCAGCCAGATGACCTTGGTCACGCCGAGCAGCGCCTTGAGCTCGGCCTCGGCCTGCTCGCGGGTCCAGCCGGGGTTGCGGCGCGGGTCGAGCTGGACGGTCTCGGTGACCAGGACCGTGCCCTCGCCGTCCACGTGGATGCCGCCGCCCTCGCCCACCATGGCGCTGCGGTGGGCACGGGCCCCGGTCCGAGCCAGGACCGCGGCGGCCACCTGGTCGTCCAGGGCGTGCGGCGCCCAGCCCCAGCCGTTGAAGGTCCAGTCGATCCCGGCCAGGCGCCCGCCGTCGAGCACGAAGGTGGGCCCGTTGTCGCGCAGCCAGCAGTCGTCCAGTGGCTGCTCGACGAGCTCCACCCGCGGGTCGAGCCACTGCTTCGCCGAGGCCAGCTCGCCCGGATCGACCAGCATGGTCAGCGGCTCGTAGCGGACGACGGTGTTGGCGACGTCCGACCACGCGCGGTGGGAGGCCTCGGGGCTGAGCTCGTAGTGTCGCACCGGCCAGGCCATCCACGTGCGCGCGTGCGGGGCCCACTCGGGCGGCATGAACATGGGGGTCGCTCCTGTCACAGGAAGTAGAGACGGTTCAGGGGTACGGCTGGCACCGGGTCGCTGTGCACCGGCTCGCCGTCGAGGCTGACGCGGCCGTGCGCGTCCACCTCGACCTGGCCGAGGCGGGAGTTGCGTACCAGGTCGGCGGGCCCGATGCCGCGCGTGCCGCGCACGGCGACCCGGCGCCGGCGCGTGGTGAGGCGGTCGCCGGAGACCGCGCCGGACACGAAGGCCACGGAGAGGTCGGCCGCGGTCGCGCCGAACGCGCCGAACTGGGGGCCGAGCACCAGCGGCTCGCTCCGGTCGGTGGCGGCGTTGGGGTCGCCGGTCACCCCGTAGGCGGGGAATCCGGCCTTGAGCACGAGCTGCGGCTTGGCCCCGAAGTAGGCCGGCTCCCACAGCACGATGTCGGCCAGCTTGCCCACCTCGATCGAGCCCACCTCGTGGGCCAGGCCGTGGGCGAGGGCCGGGTTGATGGTCAGCTTGGCCAGGTACCGCAGCACGCGCTCGTTGTCGTTCCGCTCGCCGATGGGCTTCATCTTGGCCGCCATCGCCAGCGTGCGGCGGACCGTCTCACCGGCACGGCCCATGCCCTGCGCGTCGGACGAGGTGATGCCGATGAGGCCCAGGTCGTGCAGCACGTCCTCGGCGCCCATGGTCCCGGCCCTGATCCGGTCGCGGGCCAGCGCCTCCTCGCCGGGCAGCTCCGGCTTGAGCCCGTGCACCGAGACGATCATGCGGTAGTGCTCGTCGATGGCGTCCCGGCCGAACGGCAGGGTGGGATTGGTGGAGGAGCCGATCACGTTGGGCACCCCGGCCAGGCGCAGCACGTTCGGCACGTGCCCGCCGCCGCAGCCCTCGATGTGGAAGGCGTGGATCGTCCGGCCCTCCAGGACGGCCAGCGTGTCCTCCACCGACAGGCACTCGTTCAGCCCGTCGGTGTGCAGCGCCACCTGCACGTCGTGCTCCTCGGCCACGCGCAGCGCGGTGTCCAGCGCCCGGGTGTGCGCGCCCATGTCCTCGTGCACCTTGAACCCGCAGGCGCCGCCCTTGACCAGCGCCTCGACCAGCGGGGCCGGGTCCGACGACGAGCCGCGGGCGAGGAAGCCGATGTTCACCGGCCAGGCGTCGAAGGCGTCGAACGCGTGCCGCAGCGCCCACGGCGAGTTCACCCCGACGCCCCAGACCGGGCCGAACTCCTGCCCGATGATCGTGGTCACGCCGGAGGCCAGCGACGCCTCCATGATCCGGGGCGACAGCAGGTGCACGTGCGTGTCGACGGCGCCGGCGGTCGCGATCAGCCCCTCGCCGGAGACGATGGTGGTGCCGGTGCCGACCACCACCTCCACGCCGTCCAGGGTGTCCGGGTTGCCGGCGCGGCCGATGGCGTGCACGCGGCCCTCGCGGATGCCGATGGAGGCCGAGCGGATGCCGAGGACGGCGTCCAGGATGAGGACGTTGCTGATCACCAGGTCGCAGGTCTCGCGTACCGAGGCGGCCTTCAGGTGCAGCCCGTCGCGCGCGGTCTTGCCGAAGCCCGCCAGGAACTCCTCGCCGTGGGCCTGCGAGTCGTGCTCCACCTCGACCGTCAGGCCGGAGTCGCCCAGTCGCACCAGGTCGCCGGTGCGGTAGCCGTACACGCTCATCAGGCGCCCAGGTATCCGCAGGCGCGCGCCCGCTCCATCGCGGCCTCGAACGCCCCGTCGGCGTCCAGGGGGCCGTCCACCAGGCCGGCCGCGCCGATCACCACGCGCGCGCCGCCGATGTCGGTCAACTCCACGGTACGGCTGGCGCCCGGGTCGAAGCGGACGGCCGATCCGGCCGGTACGGCCAGGCGGCGGCCGTAGGCCAGGCCCCGGTCGAAGCTGAGCCGCGGGTTGACCTCGAAGAAGTGAAAGTGCGAGGTGACGCTGATCGGCACGGAGGCGGTGTTGCGCACCTCGACCGACACGACCGGCGCCGGTGGCGGCGGCACCGGGGCGGGGATGACCGCCCCGGGGGCCTCGGCGCCGAGCGACCCGCCGCCGAACGGGTCGGTGATCACGGCGAGCCGGGACCCGTCGTCGAAGACCGCCTCGACCTGGATCTCCGTCACCACGTCCGGCACGCCGGGCAGGACGTCGTCCGGCCCGAGCACCGCCCGGCCGGCCTCGATCGCCTCGGTCAGCCGGTACCCGGCGCGGGCGGCCTCGCAGACCGTGTCGGCGATGAGCGCGGTGGCCTCAGGCACGTTGAGCGCCAGGCCCCGGCTGCGGCGGGACCGGGCCAGTTCCGCGGCGGTGAACAGCAGCAGCCGGTCCCGTTCCGTCGGCGTCAAGCGCAACGCGCACCTCCACGGTCTTAGAGCGTGGCTCTAACTTAGAGTACGATTCTAAAGTATGTCGAAACCGGTACGCCCGGACATGCGGGCCCATGTCCTGAAAGCGGCGCTGCAGGCGATCGAGGAGCTCGGCTTCGACCGGCTCCGCGTCCAGGACATCGCCGACCGCGCCGGGATGAGCACCGGCCATGTGCTCTACTACTTCGGCAGTCGCGACCGCATCCTGATCTCCACGCTCCTGCTCAGCGAGGCCGACCTGGACGAGCGCCGCCGCACCGGCCTGGCGGGCCTGGCCCCGCGCGCGGCGCTGGCCGAGTTCGTCGCGCTCTACCTGCCCCGCGGCGCCGACGACGTGCGCTGGCGGCTGTGGGCGCAGGCCATCGCCCGCCCGCCGGAGGACGACGAGACGCTGCTAAAACTGGACGGCTTCTTCCGCGCCTGGGCCGGCGAGCTGGCCGGCATCCTGCGGGCCTGCGCGCCGGTCGCCGACCCGGACGAGCTGGCCGCCCGCGCCTGCCGGCTGATGGACGGCCTCGCCTCCGAGGTGCTGCTGCGCATCCCGGGCCACGACGCCGCCTGGGCCCGAGCCACTGCCCTGGCCGCGATCGAGGCCGGACTCAGCTGAGCCGTTCCAGCGCCTGCCCCAGCGCCACCTCGGCCGCCTCCGCCGGCTCCAGCCGCCCGATCAGCACGTGCACCGCCAGGCCGTCGAGCAGCGGCAGGAACCAGTCCAGGAACTCCGGAGCGGGCCGGAAGTCCCCCTCCTCCAGTATCGTCACCAGGTCCTGCTTCCAGCCGCCGTCGATCTCCTCGGCGGTCCTGCCCATCTCGGCGGCGCTCATCGAGCGCAACCAGGCCTCCAGCCACAGCTTCCACGTCACGTCGTGCCGGTCGACCGGCAGGTAGACCCGGATGAACGCGGCCAGCCGCTCCTTCGGGCCGCCCGCCGCCGCCAGCTCCCTGGCCCGACGCTCGGCCAGCACCCGCTCGCTCCACCGGAACGTCTCGGTCAGGATCTGGTCGCGCGACTGGAAGTAGTACAGCACCCGGGCCGGGCTCATGCCCGCCCGCTCGGCGATCTGCTGCACCTGCAGCTCGGCCACCGGCAGCTCGGCGATCACCGCCAGCGCCGCCTCCAGCACCTGGCGCCGCGCCTGCCTGCCCCGCTCCTGGGTCCTGCGCCCGTCGGTCATGCTCCCATTGTCCGTGGTCATTCATGCGGTACGGCTCAGCGCCGGCTTGGCCAGCCGGAGCAGATGCTCCCGGAACCCCGCCCGGAACCGCGCCGACCCCGAGTCCGTCCCCGTGGCCGCCTGGATCAGGGTCGGAAACGCGAGCGGCGCCATCGCCAGCGCGATCAGGCTGACACACAGCAGCTCGGGATCGAGGTCCGGATCCACCAGCCCCGCGTCCTGACACCGCCGCAGCAGGTAGACCCTGGCCGTGATGTCCCCCCGCCAGCTCGTCCCCGCGCCCTTCTCGAACTCCTCCCAGCCCAGGAGCCGCACCCACTCGGCCTCGATCGCGCACCGGTCCAGGAATTCCTCCAGCAGGCTCGCCGGCGTCACCGGCCCGCCGCTCCGCCCGGCCCGCTCACCGCCCCGCCGGAACACCTCCCGGGTGACCTCCTGGACCAGACCCTCCTTGTTCTCGAAGTGCGTGTAGATCGTCCGGACGTTCACCCCGGCACTCCTGGCGATGTCGTGCACCCGGGCCCCGGCCACCCCCTTGCCGGCGAACTCCTCCAGAGCCGCCCGGAGAATCCGCGCCCGTCTCTCGTCGGCCGTCAACGGCTGACCTCCCTGCTGGGGGCGGGGCGCGCCGTCGCCGGCCCGCCCCGCCACTGGTTCAGAACTTCGGATCGACCCAGACCTGCTTGCCGCCCACCATGGTCATCAGGACGTCGGTCTCGGAGATGTCGTCGAGCGGCACCTTGGTGATGTTCTGGTCGAGCACGATCAGGTCGGCCAGCTTGCCCTTCTCCAGGGAGCCGGTGATCTTCTCCTGGTGCATCTGGTAGGCGCCGTTGTAGGTGACGGCCCTGATGCCCTCGGCCAGGGTCAGGCCGGGCAGTTTGTTGACCTTGCCGGCGTACTGCGGGAACTCCTTGCCCCAGTCCGCCTCGCGCAGCACGGCCGCCTCCAGGTCGAACCACTCGTCGAACGGGTCGAGGCAGCAGTCGCTGCCCAGCGAGACCTTGCCGCCGCCCTTGGTGATCGCCTTGGTCGGCTCGTACAGGTCGAAGCGCGGGCCCAGGTACGGCTTGACCGCGTCGGTGGAGTCCGGCGCCGGCTTGGCCCACTGCAGGCCCATCGATGCGGTCACGTCCAGCGCGCCGAACCGCCGGAAGTCGGCGGGATCCACCACCTCGGCGTGCGCGATCGTCTCGTGCGCCCGGATCTTGGGGTTGGCCTTGCGGGCGTAGGCGAAGGCGTCGAGCGCCGTGCGCACCGCCCGGTCGCCGATGGCGTGGACGTGCGACTGGAACCCGCGCCGCTCCAGCTCGGCCACCACCGGGTTGAGCAGCTTGGGGCCGATGTAGAGCTCGCCGCGGGCGGACTTGTCCTTGCGCGGCTTGCCGTCCGCGTCGAGGTAGGGGTGCAGCATCGCCGCGGTCTGGGCCGGGTACTGGACGATGCCGTCCAGCATGATCTTCACGCCCGCGACGACCACCCCCGGCTCCGGCACCACCCGCGGCCCCTTCTTCTGGTCAGGACGCCAGGCGAGCACCGCGGAGGAGATCTCCTCCGGCCGCTCCAGCTCCGCCCGGATCTTCTCCACCTCCCGGTAGAACGCCTTCGGCTCACGCAGATCCTGCAGCCTGCTCCAGATCGCGAAGTGCGCCCGCGCGGTCAGCCCGCCCTCGTCCTGCAGCTTCTGGAAGATCTCGATCTCCTCGCGCCCGCTGCCCGGCACGAAGAAGCTCGTGATGCCTTCCTTGCTGTAGTCCTTCATCCGCAGCCCGGCCAGCTCGACCGCCCGCTCCGGGGCGACCGGGGGCGGCGGCGGGATCAGCTTGGTCACCAGGTCCCCGGCCGAGTCCTGGAGCAGCCCGTTCGGCTCGCCGTTCCGGTCGTGGTCGATCCGCCCCTGGGGCGGGTCCGGCGTCTTGCTGGTGATCTTCGCCAGGTCGAGCGCGTTCTGGTTGACCAGGATGTTGTGCGCCGTGATCGCCGCGTGAATCACGATCGGCCGCTTCGTCTTCAGCGCGTCCAGCATGCTCTTGTGCGGCGTCGTGCCCGCCGGCCGGAGGAACTGCATGTAGAGGTTGTCGACCTCGAGGAAGTCCGTCCCGCTGCCCAGCTCCGGATCGTCGAGGCACGCCCGTACCTTCGCCTGGAGCTGCTTCACCGTCAGCGGCTCCGCCTTGAGGTCGCACCGCTTCCGGTCGCTGCGGCTGATGTCGTGGATGTGGCCCTCGTGCAGGCCCGGCATCACCATCCGGCCCTTGAGGTCGATCACCTCCGTGCCCTCGCCGATGTACTTCCCCGCTCCCGCGTTCGTCCCCACATAGACGATCCGCCCGTCCCGTACGGCCAGCGCCTTGGCGACGCTGTCGCGCTTGTCGACGGTGTAGATGAACCCGTTGCGCAGCACGATGTCCGCGCCTAACGAGGTCGCGGCGCCCGCGGCGGCCGGCGTCAAGCCCGCGCCGAGCAGAGCGGCCACACAGGCCAACGCTCCGATCCGACCCACTTGGCTCTCCGTTCCAAGAGTTAAACTTGACTCAAATTCAAGTTTCCCAAGCCGCCCACGTCAACCCCTAATCCCCCACCACTCCTCTACTCCTTCATGGCCCTACAGCACTTCTACGGCTTCATGGCCCTACAGCCTTCTTACGCCCGCCGTCGCCCACTCCCGCTAGTCCGCGGCTCACCACCCGCCGACCTTGCCCACCTCCAGCCCCCGACAGGCAGCAACCCGCCCCACCTCCTCCTCGACCGCCCCCCGATGCCCCCGCCCGATCTCCCCCAGAGCCTCCACACTGACGTCCAACTTCCGCCCCCTGACCTTCGCCCGCCACACTCCCCGCACCTCACCATCCACCAGCACCGCCCCCGGACTACCGGCCTGCCGCCACAGCACCTTCTGCCGCTCCCGATCAGGCACCAGCACCCCCCGATCCCGCGCCTGCAGATACGGATCATGCGGCGGCACCATCCGCACCCCCCGAACCTCCCCAGCCGACCTCAACCGCTCCTCCTCCCCCGCCAGCACCCACAACCTGCCCGCCTGAAACCCCACCTCGACCAGCTCCGCCTCCACCCCCGCCCACAGCCGCTCCGCCTGCTGGACCGCGATCCCACCCCACCCCGCCAGCTCCCCCGGCCCCGCCGGCCCGTAACACCGCAGAAACCACCGAACCAACTCCCCCGGCGCCTTCTTAACCCCCCGAACCCTCCCCACCCACTGATCAGTACGCCGCAGCAACGGCGCCCGCCCCTCCCGCCCGCCATGACACAGAACCCCCCACAACGACACCACCGGCAGCGCGAACCGCACCAACGACTCCCCCAAAAACTGCTTCCCCGCGTACGGCGAGCCCCCTTTCCACCCCTCCCGCACCCCCGCAGGCAACCGCCCAGCAATCAACTCCCCCACAACCCGCCCCACCTCGTCCTTAACCAGCGCACTCCCATCAAGCACCTCCTCAACCGCCCGAACCGTCAACTCCACCAGTTCCCCAGCCCCCAACCCCAACCGATCGAGCGCAGGCACCGCGCCCCGCAAGAACGCCCGCAACTCCTCTTCCCCCTCCGGCAACAGCCCCCGCGTGAACACCGCCGCCTCCCGCACCGGAAACACATGCGGCGCCGCCCGCGCCCCAAACGCCTGCAACAGCCGCTTCCCCTCCTCAAGCTCCTCGCCCACCCGCCGCTCACTCACCCCTTCAACCCGCGCCCCCAACGCCAACGCGGCTGACCCAGGCGGCGTGTTCTGCGGACAACACCGCCCAGCCACCTCCACCAACTCACCAGTCGGCGCCCGCTCACCAAGCTGCTGCGCATGCAGCCGATAGGCCAGGATCTGCTTGCGGTCAACCTTGAACATGCCTCCGTCCTACCCAGACGTAGGAAGGCACTCCGTGATTAGCCTCTTCCTCGTGGCGCCCAGCCTCGCCCTCGCCGAACACCATCCGAAATCGGTACGCAATTTCCCGATGGCGGGACACGGCGTCGAACCCTCAGCCCGTCCAAGACCAGGCGCCTCGCAGGCCGCTCACCAAACCTCTCCTCATGAACCCCACAAGCCCAAGGCAGACTATTCAGGAAATGCCGGCCATATCCCTACGCTGAGTTCCTCACGAGAAGAAGGGATCTCCTGCGTGGCAACCTGGTGGGTAAATCAGCAGCGCACGTTCGATCAGGAACTTGCGGCAGGCATCCTGTGGGCACCGAAAGCCGGCCGAAATGGACGCCGCCAGGCCCACTGGACCACCATGACGGAAGTGCGCCTCGGCGACACAGTGCTGCACTACGCACGCCAGCACGTGGTGGCACTGAGCGTAGTGACCGCCGCAGCAGTCGATGCCCCCCGTCCGAATGACCTGCAAAGCGATTGGGAGGAGGACGGTCGCCTCGTACGCGTGGCCTACCGTCAGGCCTCTCACCCAGTCCACCGAGAAGAGATACCAGAGGCCTGGCGCACAGGGCACTCTTCGCCTGGCGGCCCGTTCAAGAAGGACGGCGGCGTCAACCAGGGCTACCTCTTCCGCGTGAATGAGGACTTCGGTGCCCGTTTCCTGGATAGGTTCGCTGATCGTTTCGAGGACCTTCCGGTGGCTCTCCCCGCTGAAGCGCAAGACAGCGCGACCAACCTGCTGCGCCGACTCCTTGGCCAAGACATCTTCACCATGACGGGCAAATCCAACCGCATCCTCGACGTGCAGCCGCCCTACGCCCGCGTCGCAACAGAGCGATCCCCTGACGGCCAGCAGGTATCGATCGCCGAGGTGCAACTTGCGCTCGACCTGCTTCGCGCACATGGCCAAGTGCCAATTCACCCCAACGAAATCGGCCACCGCAGTTCCTTCATCGGAGCCGTCCTACTGACGTTGCCTGGCGCCGAACTCATCGAAGGAACCCCACCCTGCGTCGCGATCCAGCCCCCCGGCGTCTTCGACGTACCCGAGAACGCCGACTACTCCCTGAACTTCGAGGGCGACCTTAACCGCCCGGTCACAGCCGCTCAACGCCGAGAGCAAGCCGCCCTTCGCCGCGCGCTGCTCGGCTCAGCGACCGAAGCGGAGTGCTCCTTCTGCGGAGAGACCTACCCCGTCCGCTTCCTGATCACCGCGCACATCAAGCTGCGCAGCCTCTGCAACGACGACGAACGGCTCGACCGCCACGTGGCGATGCTGGCATGCCAGTTCGGCTGCGACGTCCTCTATGAAACCGGCTACATCTCAGTTGCCAGCGACGGCAAGATCGTGACCGCGACGTCAGCGGCCGAGGGAGCCCTGGCTAGCCAACTCACCCGCCTTGCCGGACGTGCGTGCGGTTCCTTCACTGAACGCAGCCGGAACTACTTCGAGTGGCATTTCTCCAACCGCTTCCGCGGGTAAGCAGGGCTGAGCCTCCCGGGCTCTAGCAGGCTCCGGTGTGTTTCTTGACGCACTCGCGATCACGCTGGCCTTATGCGGGGAGTGGCCGTATGACAAGTCTGCCCGTCTTCTGACAACGATCACGAGAGGCGAGCATTCGCGTCTCGACCTCACGCCGCAGCTCGGCCTCGTTGAAGTGCCTGGCTACTGGATGATGGGTGGCGAATCGCGCCGGCACGTCGACAGAAGGCAGTGGAGGATCCGTTCCAAGGGTCGCATCCTCCAGTCTGATATCCGTCGCAGAACGGTGGTGGTCGCGGTGCACCACCGTCAGCCGTTTGACTCGCGGTACCGAGGGATGCCGCTTCGCCTCGTCAGCCGGCCACTGACCACGTCGAGGTTCGCGGCTGAGCGCCGTGGCTTTGGCACATCATCCTGGTGATGCTGGCGTTGGCTTTCCTCCCGGTTCTGGCCGTCCGCTAGGTCGAATTCGACACAACGCTGCGTGCCGGTCACATCGCGCTCACTGTGCCGGAGACCCGCCGCCTGCTGGCCGCGGTCCTGCTGAACCCTCACCGCTTGACCGAGGAGATCCTGCGTTAATCGACATGGCGACCACCCCACCAAGCCACCGCCCGCCAATGCTACTACCGGCGCAGATCTCAACCATGATCCCAAAGTGTCACTAGAGCACTAGACGACGATCTTGGCGCCTTTGGCGCGGTTGCATTTCCAGCACAGGGTTTGCAGATTCTCGGGCACGCTGAGCCCACCCCTGGACACGGGGATGATGTGGTCGACCTCGAGCAGCAGGTGTGGCTCAGCGGCCAGGGATACCCCACAGTTCAAGCAAGTGTGGTTGTCGCGCTCCTTGATCTGACTGCGGAGCCTCGTAGTCATCAGCGCACGCTGCCCAGCAGCGGACTTGGTCCAGCGGATCTTGTCAACTAGCGTCGCGGCCAACGCCTCAAGCGTCGGAGTGTTGAGTTCGATGGTCGTCGTCTGGGCGCTGTTGCCACCGGCCGAGATGTACTGGAACTTGTACTGCGGATAAGGCACCTCAATGGGCGACAAATGAGCTCCGATCTGCCCCCAGAACTCTTCGCGGTAATACTTGAGAATGAACGCAGGCGGGTTGATCTTCGTGGTGATTTCCGCCTCTCGCGCCCCGACGTTAGCAATAGCCTCTTCCAGCCGAGAGATGTCGGCTGCGACGCGCTGGATATCGGCGAGCGTGTCTTGATCGGCCTTGATGGCGAAATATTTCATCAAGTATTTGATCGGGTCAGCGCTGGCGTTGCGCACGACTTGCAGCGAGGAATTATGCACGTGCGGGGCGTATTCGGCCAGATTACGGTCGCGCCGGTAGTTCCACGCCGAAGTGTTTTCAAACGAGGCGAGGTGGGCGTGCTGTCCCGTGGCCGAGGACCCGAGTTCGAACGAGCCCTGAGCACGGATTTCCTTGATGTAGTCAACGACATCGTTGTGCTCGGCCACGACGGAGGAGACCTCCGCCTTGAGCGCCTGGAAGTGCTCGGACGCAAAGTAGCGGTTCTTGCGGATGGTCCGAACGACGGGGTTGGCAATGAGGATCGCGGCCAGTACCAGCACCGTCGGCCAGAAACCGCCGCCGGCCAACGGAACAATGATTACAGCCGCGATGAGCAGAAGGACAAGAAGGGGGGCGGGCATAGGCGAGGGCTCTTTCGAAAGTTGGGATCGACGACGGGCCGGAGAGGGCGGACTTTTCGTCCCTTTTGCACATCTCCGTACTGTATACAACCGGTTTATTGCGACTGGCCCACTGCAGCGGGCCCGGTTATCTCCGGGCTCTCCCCATAGAATCGAGTGTCCGGCCTTTCGCGTTACCTGACACGGTTTCCTCCCGGGGCTGTGGAAGCGGGAGCAGCGGAAGTCCATCAAGAAGCAGTGGAGGGTAGGGCGGTCCGTCCGCCACGGGCTGCATCACCCGCAGGCGCAGCGTCCCCGCAGAGTCAGCCTCACCTGCAGACCAGCCGCCGGACAATTGGGCCGGCTGCCGCTCCGGCAAGTGTTGCGACGATCACCACGCTCTTACCGGGGGACCCGACTCGCCGCAGCCGAACAGCAAGAGCGAAACCGCGCGGTCCAGCCTGGCTTGCATGCGACCACGAAGTCGCCATCTTTCGTCATACGCCTGGAGGGCTTGAGCAGGGAGGTTCTGCATCGTCGCCCTCGCTTTCCAGGCCGTCCCGCGATACACCGCCGCCCAACTCGACCGGCGCCTGCGCGCTACGTTCATCTTCTGACGGGCGGTGCCGGATGACCGGCTCCGATCTCGACCCGTCCTGGGCGAGGGACTGCAGTTTTCAGGAACCGCGGCGCCATCAGGCTCGGGACACGCCACGGCCTTCACCACACCCGGCGGCGGTCCAATGGTGCTGGGTCGGTTCGACCTGGACCGTCGGCGTCACCGGCACCAGTAGGACCACGCTGGCCCGGGCACTGTTGTACGAGGTCCGCCCGATGAGCCGATCATCACGGATGCGCAGCAGTGCACGACGAAGATCAGCAATCCGCCCAGACAAAGAAGCCCCAGCTCAGTGATACCGAACTGGGGCTTCTGTCAGGTGCGCCGCCAGGGACTCGAACCCCGGACCCGCTGATTAAGAGTCAGCTGCTCTAACCAACTGAGCTAGCGGCGCGTGCTGCGAGAAGAAATATACCCACATCCGGGACCTTGGTCGAATCGGGTCTCAGCAGCGAGAATCGACCCGGGAGAATAAAGTTCGGTTTCCAGCTACACACGGCACCCAGGAGTGTGGATGTTCGACTCACCCGCCGACGCGAGCGAGCGGCTCGCCGCGACCGGCTATCTGTCCGATGACGCGATCGCCACCACGGCGTACCTGGCCGGAGCGCTGGGGAAGCCGCTGCTGGCGGAGGGGCCGGCCGGGGTCGGGAAGACACAGCTCGCCAAGGCGATAGCGGAGGCGACGGGGGCGCGGCTGATCAGGCTGCAGTGTTACGAGGGGCTGGACGAGGCCAGGGCGCTGTACGAGTGGAACTACAAGAAGCAGCTGCTGCGGATCCAGGCGACGAGTGCGGATGACGACATCTTCTCGGAGGAGTTCCTGCTGGAGCGGCCGCTGCTGAAGGCGATCAGGAGCACGGATCCGGCGGTGCTGCTGATCGACGAGATGGACAAGGCGGATGTGGAGGTCGAGGGGCTGCTGCTGGAGTTGCTGTCGGACTTCCAGGTGACGATTCCGGAGCTGGGGACGATCACTGCGGTACGCAGGCCGTACGTGATCCTGACCTCGAACGCGACGCGAGAGCTGTCGGAGGCGCTGAAGCGGCGATGCCTGTACCTGCACATCGGGTATCCGACGCCGGAGCGGGAGCGGGACATCGTGCTGGCGCAGGTGCCGACGATCCGGGCCGAGCTGGCGGAGAAGCTGGCGCGGACGGTGGCGACGTTGCGGGCGATGGAGCTGAAGAAGGCGCCGTCGGTGGCGGAGACGGTGGACTGGGCGCGGACGCTGGTGGCGCTGGGGCGGGCCGAGCTGGAGGACGCGCTGGACGACGCGACGGTGGCGGGGACGCTGGGCGTGGTGCTCAAGCACGCGTCTGATCAGGATCGGGCGGTCAAGGAACTGGGCCTGAGATGAACCCTCTTCAAGGCACCCCAACCAGCCGGCCGCAGAGTCTGGTGGATCGGCATGTGGGGTTCGTGCATGCGTTGCGGGCGGCCGGGATCCCGGTGTCGCTGGCCGAGGGGCTGGATGCGGCGCGGGCGCTGCAGGTGGTCGAGCTGACCGAGCGCGAGTCGGTACGGCAGGCGTACGCCGCCACGCTGATCAAGAAGCCCGCCTACCGCCCAGGCTTCGACGTGCTGTTCGACCTGTGGTTCCCCAGGGTGACGACCGAGCTCGCCGAGAAGTACGAGACCACGAGGACAGACCCCGCGACGGCCGAGCTCCCCGAGCTGAGAGACGAGCTGGCCAGGCTGATGGCGGAGGGCAGCGACGAGGAGCTGCGCCGCTTCGCCCAGGCGATGGTGGAGCGGTTCGGCCGCCAGGAGGCCGGCCCGGGACGGCAGAACTGGTTCTCCTACAGCGTCCTGCGCGCCCTGTCCCCCGAGACGCTGATGGCACGGCTGCTGAACGAGGTGCTGGCGGGCCAGGAGCGCGGCGGGCTGCCGGAGAAGACGGCCCGTACCCGCATCACCGGCCGTATCCAGCAGTTCGAGCAGGAGGTGGCCGCCGACGTCCGGCGGCGGATCGCGGAGGACTCGGGCACGGAGAAGATCGCCCGCTCGACGGTCCGCCCGCCGCTGGACCAGATCGACTTCCTGCGCGCCACCAAGCAGGACCTGGCGGCGCTGCGCCGCGAGGTGTACCCGCTGGCCCGGCGGCTGGCCACCCGGCTGAGCATCAAGCACCGGCACGGCCGGCGCGGCCGGCTGGACTTCCGGCGGACGGTACGGGCCTCGCTGCAGACCGGCGGCGTCCCGATGGCCACGCACTTCAAGCCGCCCCGGCCGCACAAGCCGGAGCTGGTGGTGCTCTGCGACACCAGCGACTCGGTCGCGTCGTTCGCGCATTTCACCCTGTTGCTCACCTACGCGCTGCGCGAGCAGTTCACCAAGGTGCGGGCGTTCGGCTTCGTGGACACGGTGGACGAGATCACCCGGTTCTTCGCCCCCGGCTCCGATGTCGTCGAGGCGATGACCCGCCTGGCGAACGAGGCCGACATGGTGCGGTTCGGGCGCACCAACTACGGCCACGCCTTCGAGCGCTTCGCCGAACGGTACGGCGAGGCCGTCGGCCCCCGCAGCGCGCTGCTGATCCTCGGCGACGCCAGGTCGAACTACCAGCCTCCGGCGCTCGACCTGGTCAAGCGGCTGACCGGGCAAGCCAGGCACGCCTACTGGCTCAACCCGGAGCCGCGGGCGCAGTGGGACACCGGCGACTCGATCGCGTCGGAGTACGCGGCGGTCTTGCCGATGCGGGAATGCCGCAACGTCGCCCAGCTCGCCGCCTTCATCGAGGAGCTCGCCTGACCCCGCTTGCCGTACCTATCGAATGTCGATAGATTTCTATCGACATTCGAAGGAGGGGTCATGGGAAAGCTGACCGTCAACGCGCTACGCACCGTGCTCGTGGTGTTGCTGGCCGGATCGGTGTTCGTGCAGGCGGTGATGCTGCCGCTGCTGGCGAAGGACATGGAGGGCCTCAACCCGGACTACGCCTACCTGCGGACGCCGTTCCTGGCGATCGTCTTCCTGGGCGTGGTGACCGCCCAGGTCGTGCTGGTCTGCGTCTGGCGGCTGGTGACGATGGTGCGGCGCGGCACGGTCTTCTCGACCGCCGCCTTCCGCTACGTGCACATCGTCATCGGGGCCATCGTGGCGGCGGCGGTGCTGACGTTCGCGATGGCGGTGCTGCTGGCGCCGGGCGAGGCGGTCGCGCCGGGCATCGTGCTGCTGATCTGCGGGGTGAGCCTGGCGATCCTCGGGGTCGCGCTCATCGTGCTGGTGCTGCGCATGCTGCTGGCCCAGGCGGTGGCGCGGGACGTGGAGGCGGCCAAGCTCCAGGCCGAGCTGGAAGAGGTCATCTGATGCCGATCGTGGTCGACATCGACGTGATGCTGGCCAAGCGCAAGCTGTCGGTCGGCGAGCTGGCCGAGCGGGTGGGGATCACCCCGGCCAACCTGGCGGTGCTCAAGAACGGGCGGGCCAAGGCGGTGCGGTTCACCACGCTGGAGGCGCTCTGCGAGGTGCTGGAGTGCCAGCCGGGCGACCTGCTGCGCTGGGAGGCCGAGCCGGGATTCCGTGGTGGATCAGTGGTGGGCACGGATTCGGAGGCGCACCCGCCGGCGCGAGGCTGAGCGCATGGACCTCGTGTGCGTGGACACAGTCATCTCCAGGGACGGCACGGCGATCGCCTTCGACCGGCGCGGGTACGGCGGGCCGCCGCTGGTGCTGGTCGGCGACGGGGCGGCGCACCGGCGGGCGCGGGCGCCGCTGGCCGAGGCGCTGGCCGCTAGGTTCACCGTGTACACCTACGACCGGCGCGGGCGGGGTGACAGCGGCGACATCCTGCCGTGGGCGCCGGAGCGGGAGTTCGACGACCTGCGGGCGGTGCTGGAGGCCGCGGGGGGCCTGCCGTACGTGGTGGGGGGCTCGGTGGCCGCGCTCGTCGTCCTGGCCGCGGCGGCGCGCGGGCTGCCGATCGGCAGGGTGGCGGTGTGGGAGCCGTCGCTGGGCGGCACCGAGGTGGCCGGCTACGACGCGGCGATGGCGCGCGCCTTCTCGGCGGCGGCGATGGTGACGGTGGGGGCGCCGGTGCTGGTGGCCGACAGCGGGCTGGACGCGGGCATGACGGCGGACTGCACCGCGCTGGCCGCCGTGCTGCCCGACGCGGAGCGGCGCACGCTCCACGGGCAACCGCACGACCCCGATCCCGCCGCGCTGGCCGAGACCCTGACCGCCTTCTACCGGGGCGGCGAGCCTGAGCGCGCCGCCTTGTTCGAGGGCGGTGAACCTGGGCGTCGGGGAGCCCCACGCTCCCCGATCGCCGTCAGCCGACGCGTTGCAGCTCGCGGGCGGCCGTACGGGCCAGGACCTCGATCTGCGCCTCGGTGAGCACCTGGTTGACCGTACGGCGCACCAGCCGCGCGATCAGCCAGGGCTTGGCCAGGGTGACCCCTTCGGCCGCGACGAGGCCGCGCCTCGGAAGCTGCCCGCAGTGAACCGCCAGGAGCGTCCCGATCTGCACGGGGATGCCGGTCTCGCGGGTGAGCAGCTCCGCGAAGGCCGCCGCGGTCTCCACGAGCGGTTTGGCCACCGCCGTGCCGTACTTCTCACCGAAGAACAACCGCCCGCCGTACGTGGCGATCTCGGTGTCGGGGCTCCAGGATTCGTTGTCCACGATCCAGACGCCGCCGGGCCCGATGATGAGGTGGTCGATGGAGGCCTGCCCGCGGATGGCCCGCCCGTCCAGGACCCGATGGCCCCGCAGGGAGCGCCGCAGGAGCCGTCCGGTGACGAGCTCGCCGCGCCGGCGGCCCCGCCAGACGGCGGTGGCGCGGTAGGAGCGCCAGGACAGGTACCAGTCGAGCCCCGCCGCGGCGAGGCCCGCGCCGAGCGCGTAGAAGACCGCGCCGGTCAGATCCAGGCGCATGGCCAGCCAGAACGCGCCCGCGAGGGCGATGACGCCCTTCACCGCGCGCAGCCTCTGGCGGCTGCGCGCGTCCTCGTGCCAGTACTTCTCGTAGTACCACTGCGCTGAGTTACCCGTGAACTTCTCGTCCCGCTGAACGTAGATCGAGCCACCGGGCATGCCGAACTCCCCGACTGAGTAGGTAATGCATGGATCTGCCACGCCGGAGATCCCTCGCCGAGGGATGGATACCCTAAGTTGGAGCGCGACGTGCGGGAGGTTATGGAAATAACACCAACCCGATCAGATCACGCGCCGATCTACCGACCAGTCGGTATGCTCAGGAGACGTGAAGGAAGAACCGGTACGTCAGAGACTGCTCGGCGAGGCCACCCGCCTGTTCGCCGAGCAAGGGTTCGAGAGCACCTCGGTCCAGGAGATCGTGGTCGCGGCCGGCGTCACCAAGGGCGCCATGTACCACTACTTCGACTCCAAGGACGACCTGCTCCACGAGGTCTACGCCCGCCTGCTGCGGATGCAGACCGGCCGGCTCACCGAGATCGCCGACGGGCCGGGCCCGGTGGCCGAGCGGCTCTACCGCGCCGCGGCCGACGTGGTCGAGACGACCACCCAGAACCTCGACGACTCCAAGATCTTCTTCCGCTCGATGCACCTGCTCGCGCCGCAGACCCAGAAGACGGTCAGGGCCGAGCGGCGGCGCTACCACGAGCGCTTCCGCGCCCTGGTGGCCGAGGGCCAGCGTGAGGGCGTCTTCCGCGCCGACGTGCCGGCCGAGATCGTGGTCGACTTCTTCTTCGGCTCGGTGCACCACCTGGGCACCTGGTACCACGCGGACGGGCCGCTGACCGGTGCCCAGGTGGGCGCCCACTTCGCCGACCTGCTGCTGACCTCGCTGAAGCCGGCCTCCTAGTCCAGCCCCACCAGGCCGGCCAGGGCCTCGCGGTGGTCGCCGGGCGTGCCCAGCGCGATCTCGTCGGCCTTGGCCCGCTTCAGGTACAGGTGCACCGGGTGCTCCCAGGTCATCCCGATCCCGCCGTGGAGCTGGACCGCCTCCTCCGCCACGTGCACGGCCACCGAGGAGTTCCAGGAGGCCGCCGTCGCCGTCGAGATCGGCGACGGCTCGGCGACCGCGTTGCGCGCCGCCGCCCGGGCACGGACCACGTCCAGCCACAGGTCCGCCAGCCGGTGCTTGATCGCCTGGAAGGACCCGACCGGCCGGGCGAACTGGTAGCGCTGCTTGACGTAGGCCAGCGTCGTCTCCAGGCACCACTCGGCGACGCCGAGCTGCTCGGAGGCGAGCAGGGCCGCGCCGAAGCCGAGGATCTCGCCCAGATCGACCTCGCCCAGCCTGGCCACCCGCTCGCCGCCGGAGACCCGCGCCACCGGCCGGGTCAGGTCCAGCGACGGCACGACCTCGACCGTGGCGCCCTCCACGCGGTAGAGCACGCCCTCCTCGACCCTCAGATGCACCTCCGCGGCCTCCGCGCCGGCCACCAGACCCTCGGTGAGGATCTTGTACGGCGAGGCCGCCAGCGGCACCAGGAGCGCCGCGGTGACCTCTCCGGCGGCCAGGCGCTCCAGCTCCTCCCCCGCGCCGGCGTCGAGCAGCGCCTTGGTGGCCAGGACCGAGCTGGTGAAGAAGGGCACGGGCGCGACCGCCCGGCCGAGCTCCTCCATGACCACGCCCGCCTCGCGCGCCGTGGCGCCGGCTCCGCCGTACTCCTCGGGCACCAGCAGGCCGGCCACGCCGATCTCCTGGGCGAGCGTCTTCCACAGGTCCAGGTCGTACGGCTGCGCCGACTCGACGCGGGCGAGCACGGCCGAGGAGGAGGCCCGGTCGGCCAGCAGCGAACGGACCGCCGAACGCAGGTCGTCCTCGTCGGGGCTGTACAGCAGGGTCATCGGGCCTCCTCCGTCGGCCCGTTGACCGGGTCGCTGTGTCGATTGGTTCGCTGCGCTCATCTGGGCAGGTCCTTCCACGGCACGTCCTTGTCCACGCGGGGCTCGCTCGGCAGCCCCAGCACACGCTCGGCGACGATGTTGCGCAGGATCTCCGAGGTGCCGCCCTCGATCGAGTTGCCCTTGGCCCGCAGGTAGCGGTAGCCGGGACCGCGGCCGAAGAAGTCGACCGCGCCGGAGCGGCGGAAGCTCCAGTCGTCGTAGGACAGGTCGCGCAGCAGCTCGACCTCGATCCCGGACAGTTCCTGGTTGAGCTTGGCGAAGGAGAGCTTCATGCCCGAGCCCTCGGGGCCGGGCTGGCCGGCGGCGAGCTGCTCGCGCAGCCGTACCCCGGACAGGCGGGTCACCTCGGCCTCGACCCAGACCTTGAGCAGCCGCTGGCGCAGCTCCTCGGTGCGCAGTTCCGGGCGGTCGCGCCAGGCTTCGAGCACCGGCTGCATCATGCCGCCGCCCCGCCGTACCGGATTGCCGCCGATCGCCACGCGCTCGTTCATCAGGGTGGTCTGCGCCACCCGCCAGCCGTCGCCGATCTCGCCGAGCCGCAGGTCGTCGCCGAGCCGGACGCCGGTGAGGAAGACCTCGTTGAACTCGGCCTCGCCGGTGATCTGGCGCAGCGGGCGGACCTCGACCCCGGGGGCCTGCATGTCGCAGACGAAGTAGGTCAGGCCGCGGTGCTTGGGGACGTCCGGGTCGGTGCGGGCGACGAGGATGGCCCAGCGGGCGTGGTGCGCGCCCGAGGTCCAGACCTTCTGCCCGTCCACGATCCACTCGTCCCCGTCGCGGACCGCGCGGGTGGCGAGGGTGGCCAGGTCGGATCCGGCGCCGGGCTCGGAGAAGAGCTGGCACCAGATCTCCTCGCCGGTGTAGAGCGGGCGCAGGAAGCGGCGCTTCTGCTCCTCGGTGCCGAAGGCGAGGATGGTCGGGGCGGCCATGCCGAGCCCGATGGTCTGCACGCCGAAGTCGGGCTGCGGGTGCCCGCTGAGTGCCGCCTCGATCTCGGGCTGGAGCTCGCGGGACAGCCCGAGCCCGCCCAGGCCGACCGGGAAGTGCACCCAGGCCAGGCCGGCGTCGAAGCGGGCCCTCAGGTACTCGAGCCGGTCGGACGGCGCGTTCTCCAGAAACTTGGTGACTACATCCACTTCTTCAGCTCCCGGTAGGCAAGGGATCGTTTGTGCACCTCGTCGGGCCCGTCGGCCAGGCGCAGGGTCCGGGCGTGCGCCCAGAGGCCGGCCAGCGGGAAGTCCTGGGAGACGCCGCCGGCGCCGTGGACCTGGACCGCCTTGTCCAGGATCCACTCGACGGTCAGCGGCGCGGCGATCTTGATGGACTGGATCTCGGTGTGCGCGCCCCGGTTGCCCACGGTGTCCATGAGCCAGGCGGCCTTGAGCACCAGCAGCCGCAGTTGCTCGACCCGGACCCGCGACTCGGCGATCCAGTCCTGGACCACGCCCTGCTGGGCGATGGGCTTGCCGAAGGCGGTGCGCTCCAGCGCCCGCTTGCACATCATCTCGATGGCCCGCTCGGCCATGCCGATCAGCCGCATGCAGTGGTGGATGCGGCCGGGGCCGAGGCGGGCCTGGGCGATGGCGAAGCCGCCGCCCTCCTCGCCGACGAGGTTGTCGGCCGGGACCCGCACGTCCTCGAAGAGCACCTCGGCGTGGCCGCCGTGGTCGCCGTCGGTGTAGCCGAAGACCGTCATGCCGCGCTTGATCGTCATGCCCGGCGTGTCGCGGGGCACCAGGATCATGCTCTGCTGCCGGTGCGAGGGCGCCTCGGGATCGGTCTTGCCCATGACGATGAAGATCTTGCAGTTGGGGTTCATCGCGCCGGAGATGAACCACTTGCGGCCGTTGATGACGTACTCGTTGCCCTCGCGGACGATGCTCGTAGCGATGTTGGTCGCGTCGGAGGAGGCCACGTCCGGCTCGGTCATCGCGAAGGCGGAGCGGATCTCGCCCTCCAGCAGCGGGCGCAGCCACTCCTTGCGCTGCCACTCGCTGCCGAACATGGAGAGGACCTCCATGTTGCCGGTGTCCGGCGCCGCGCAGTTGGTGGCCGCCGGCGCCAGGCTCGGCGAGCGGCCCATGATCTCGGCGAGCGGCGCGTACTGCAGGTTGGTGAGGCCGGCGCCGTGCTCGCCGGGCAGGAAGAGGTTCCAGAGCCCGCGCTTGCGCGCCTCGTCCTTCAGGTCCTCCAGCAGGGGCGGCGGGCCCCAGCCGGCGGTCGCCGCCTGCTCGTCGAAGGCCGCCTCGGCGGGGTAGACGCACTCGTCCATGAAGCGCAGGAGGCGCCGGCGCAGTTCCTCGGTGACGCTGTCGAAGGCGAAGTCCATGCCGCGACACTACCGACCGGTCGGTATGACTGTCGACCACGGCGACTGGCTTCCCGTTAATCGCCCCAGGTGGCACTCAACCGGGCGCCGGCCGCGCCGCTACCCTCCTGCCATGACACACGCCTTGCCCGCTCCGGTCGTCCTGGAGAACGCGGTGGTCCGCCTGGAACCGCTCACCCTTGACCACGTGCCCGACCTCTTCGAGGCCGGCGGCGCCGACGAGGAGGTGTGGCGCTGGATGCCCTGCCCCACGCCGCGGACCAAGGACGAGCTGGCCGGCCTCGCCCAGTACCTGATCGGCCGGCCCGACCACTACGTGCCCTTCGCCGTCGTGCACGACGGCCACGCGGTCGGCTGGACCACCTTCGGCGACGTGCCCACCTACAGCCACAGTGTCGAGATCGGCTGGACGTGGTACGGCAGGGCGGTGTGGCGCACCGCGGTGAACACCTCGTGCAAGATCCTGCTGATCGACCACCTGTTCGCGCACGAGCACGACTACAACCGCGTGCTGCTCAAGACCGACGTGCTGAACACCCGCTCGCAGGCGGCCATCCGGCGGATCGGCGGCGTGCACGAGGGCACCCTGCGCCGGCATCGGAAGCGTCCCGACGGCACCTGGCGCGACAGCGTACATTTCGGCATTCTCAAGGAGGAGTGGCCGGAGCACCGGGCTCGCCTGAACCGTTAGCCGAAAGGCGGCATCTAACCGCGCATGGATGATCGGCTGGGCGCCTACTGGCTCGGCGCCAGTCTCGGCAATGGCGCCGTGCGCGAAGCCTACGACCAAGCCGGTTCACGCTACGCGCTCATGCTGTTACCCAAGTCCGCCGACCGCTCCTCCTGCCGCCGGGCCCAGACGGTCACCTCGCTGTACGTGGCCAAGCTCGTCGACGCGGACCTGGAGGGCGAGCGGCCGTACGTGGTCAGCGAGTACGTGCCAGGGCCCACGCTGCGCCAGGTCGTCGCCGAGCAGGGGCCCTACGGCTGCGACGAGCTCTACCGGCTGGCCTCCGCGACCGTCACCGCGCTGGCCGCCGTGCACGAGGCGGGCACGGCGCACGGCGCGGTCGACCCCGACCACGTGCTGCTCGGCCCGGAGGGACCGCGGCTGATCGGGCTCGGCGCCGCCGGCGCCGAGGAAGGCCCGCCCGCCGACATCGCCGCCTGGGCCGAGTTGATCGAGTTCGCCGCCGGCGGCGAGCTCGACCGGGCCCTGCGCGAGCTGGTCGGCCAGGCCCGCGACCCCGACCCCGGCCGCCGGCCCGACGCCCGCCGATTACTCCTGTCCCTGCTCGACGCCCCTCAGTCCCAGCAGGGACGGCTCCTGCCCCCCGAACCCGTGGACGACCCGCCGCTCGGCGAGCGCGCCGAGCAGGTCTACCTCGCCCTTCCCAGCGCCGAGCAGGAACTGGTCCCCGAGATCCTGCTGCGGCTGGTCGAGCCCGGCGAGACCCGCTGCTCGGTCCCCCGCGCCGACCTCGGCGAGCGCGCCGAACCCGTGCTCCAGGCGTACGGCGAAGCCGGCCTGCTCACCGTGACCGACACCGTGACGATCACCCACCCCGCCCTGGTGCGAGCCTGGCCCCGGTTGCGGGAATGGCTCGACGGGGAGCGCGAGGGCCTCGCCGTACACCGCGAGCTGGCCCAGGCCGCGCGGCGGTGGGACACCAGCGGGCGGCGCGACGCCGACCTGATCCCGCCCGCGCAGGTCGACAAGATCGTCGCCTGGGCGGCCACCGCCCGCCGGCACGTGACGCTGAGCGACGAGGAGCAGGAGTTCCTCGACGCCGGCACCGCCCGCAGCCGCCGCCGGGCCCGCACCAGACTGGCCGTCGTCGCCGGCGGCCTGGTGCTCGCGCTGCTGGCCGCCGGCCTGGCGCTGTGGCAGACGGGCAGCACCGGCGACCAGCTCGACGAGACCATGGCCCGGCTGGCGGCCAGCAAGGCCGAGGAGCTGCGGGTGGCCGACCCGGTGACCGCGCGGCGGCTCAGCCTGGCCGCCTGGAAACTGGCCCCGGTCGAGCAGGCCGCCGACGCGTTGCGGCGCTCGGCGACCGACCCCGCGCTGTCGGTCTTCACCGACCCGGGCGCCGACGAGCGCTCCATCCACTCCCTCAGCGACGACGGCTCGCACCTGGCCGCGGTCACCAACGGCGTGCTGCGCGTCTACGACGTGCGGACCGGCGAGCAGCTCGTGGCCAAGAACGTGCCCGAGAAGATCCGCGCCCTGGCCTGGGAGCCGGACGGGCGCAAGCTGGCCATGGTCGGCGCGGGCCGCACCTTCCTGTGGGACGCCTGGTCTGGGCAGGCGCTCGGCGAGATCGGCCGAGGGCTCGACTGGCCCGGCGAGCACTCGGCGTGGTTCAGCCCCGGCGGCGGCCTCGTCTTCGCCGCCGACCGGCAGAGCGGCGAACGCTGGGCCTGGGACCTGCGGGCCGGGCGGGTGCGCTTCGACGGGGAGTACGCGCTGGTCTCCCCGCGCGACCAGCTCGCGCTCGTCTTCGACGCCTCGCGGTCGGAGCTGCGCTGGCTGGACGGGCAGAAGAGCCGGCCCGCGCCCTGGCTGGCCGGGTTCGCCCTCGACTACGCCGCCTTCAGCCCCGACGGGCAGCGCATCGCCGTCGCCACCGAGCGCGGCGTGCAGATCTTCGGGCTCGACGGGGCGCCCAGCCGCGAGCTGCCGCTCACCCCGGCGGCCGGGCCGCTGCGCTTCAGCTCCGACGGGCGGTTCCTGGCCGGGACCGCGCACGACCACGTGCGGGTCTGGCGGCTGTCGGACGGGGCGCTCCTGGTCGACCGGCGGCTGCCCAGCGCGGGCGCCCGGCCGGCCCAGGCTCGCTTCACCGGGGAGGGACTGCGGGTGCTCACCGGGCACGGTACGGTGATCAGCCTGTCGCTCACCGCCTCGGGGGCGCCGGAGGCGCTCGACCGGGCCGCGGACACGATCTGCGCCACGGCGGGCGGGCTGTCACCGGCCGACTGGCGGCGGCTCCTCGCGGGGCTTCCACACCGGGAGACCTGCGATTAGCCCTTCTCCTGGCTCGGTGGTGGCGGCTCGGCGGTCTCGGACGCCGGGTCCGGCCTTCTCACGGCCAGGCCGGTGAGCAGTTCGGCCAGGCCGGCGCGCAGGTCCTCGACGCTGGGCTCGGCGCCCGCGCCGACGATGGCGTCGAAGAGCACGCCCTCGCAGTAGGACACCACCTGGCGCGCCTGCCGTACCGGGTCCGGGAAACCGGCGGCGGCCAGCAGCGCGACGGCGGGGTCTCGGAAGCGCGCCCCCGCCCGGTCGTAGATCTCCCGCAGCTCCGGCCGCCTGGTCGCCTCCAGCGCCAGCTCGTAGCGGGCCAGGGTGCGCCGCCGGTCGGCGAGCTGCGCCTGCAGCCCCTTGGCCATAGTCTCCACCAGGTCGCCCGCCGGCAGCACGAACACCTCGGACAGCGCCTCCTCCTCCAGGCTGGTCAGCCGCGCGAGGGTCAGCTCCAGCAGCGCCGCGCGGCTTCGGGCCAGGTTGGACGTCGAGCCGGGCGGCAGGCCGGCCGCCTCGTCCACCGCGCGGTGGGTCAGCCCGCGCATGCCGCGCTCGGCCAGCAGGGTGATCGCGGTCTCGGCGATGAGCTCCGTACGGTTCACACCGCGATACTACAGGTGTAGTCTGCTCACTACAGCTGTAGTTTCCCTGCGGGAGGGGCGGTCATGGGTCGTCGGGCAGTGGTCATCGGAGCGGGCATCGGCGGCCTGACCGCCGGCATCGCGCTGCACCAGCGCGGCTGGGAGGTGCGCGTGCTGGAGCGGGCGCCCAAGCTGGAGCCGATCGGTTCCGGGCTGGCGGTGGCGGCCAACGCGCTCAAGGCGCTCGACACCATCGGGCTGGGCGACGAGGTGCGCAAGCTCGCCTCGATCCAGGGCGAGGCCGGGCTGCGGCGCAGCGACGGCCGCTGGCTGACCCGCACCACGCCGGAGAAGGCGATCGAGCGCTGGGGCGACGGCGTGGTGCTGATGCGCCGGGCGCGGCTGTCGGAACTGCTCGTCGGCGCGTTGCCCACGCACGCGCTGCACCTCGGCGTCGAGACCGGACCGGCCGAGGCCTACGACGCGGAGCTGGTGGTCGTCGCCGACGGCATCCACTCCGCCAACCGGGCCCGCCTGTTCCCCGGCCATCCGGGGCCGGTCTACTCCGGCGCCACCGCGTGGCGGGCGCTCGCCCCCAAGCCCGACCGGCCGCTCAACAGCGCGGAGAGCTGGGGCGAGGGCAAGGTCTTCGGCATCATGCCGCTCGCCGACGACGAGGTGTACATCTACGCCACCGACGCGCTGCCGGCCGGCACGGTCCTGGCCGACGAGAAGGCCGAGCTGCTGCGCCGCTTCGGCCACTGGCACGACCCGATCCGCTCGCTGCTGGAGAGCCTCGACCCGGCGCGGATCATCCGCAGCGACGTCCACTACCTCGCCCAGCCGCTGCCCGCCATGCACCACGGCAAGGTCGCGCTGCTCGGCGACGCCGCGCACGCCATGACGCCCAACCTGGGCCAGGGCGCCTGCCAGGCGATCGAGGACGCGGTCGTGCTCGCCGCCGTCGCGCCCGACCTGGAGGCCTACACGCGGGTACGGCTGCCGCGGACCAGCAAGATCGTCGCGCGGGCGGCGTCGGTGAACCGGGCGGTCATGTGGCGCAACCCGGTGGCCACCGGCCTGCGCAACCTGGCGCTCAGCCTGGGCTCGCGGATCAGTCCAGATCTGCTGTTGCGGTCGCAGGAAGAGGTGCTGGGATGGGCCCCGCCTCCGGCCCCTGCTGCTGGACCGGCGGCTGCTGGATCGGCTGCTGCTGCGTCCCCGCCTGGGTCGCCTTCTGGGCCGGCTGCTGCTTCGGCTGCTGCTTCGAGTGATCGGGGGCCAGCCGGCCGAGCGTGATCGTGCCCGCCACCGTCAGCGCCGCGGCCAGCAGCGCGGGCACCGCCGTGCTCGGGCTGGTCGGCAGCGGCTCGCCGAGCAGGATCGCCCCGGCCATCACGCTGGTGATCGGGTCGACCACCTGCACGCCCGCGTAGGCGATGCCGAAGTAGCCGACCGCGTACGACTTCTGCAGCAACACCGTCGCGCAGACCAGCAGCGTCGGGATGGCCAGGGTGAACCAGTGCAGCAGCGTGCCGAAGTCGCCGTCGAACCCGCCGCCGACCACGCGCACGAACGTCGACACGCTGGCGGTCGCGGCACCGGCCGCCACCGCCAGCAGCAGCGCCTTCGCCGACCCGTGCACCCGCCGGGCCGCGAGCTGCGCCACCACCACGATCACCGCGATCACGCCGATGAACCCCAGCGCGCTCGGCGTGCTCAGGTACGGCTTCACGTTGTGCGGAGGCACGAGCAACATCAGCCACAGCAGGCCGACCGTCACGGCGATCGACCCGAGAACCTCCGCCTTGTACGGCTTGCGCCCGTACATGAACGCGGCCAGCGGCACCGCGAACACCAGCGTCGCGACGCTGATCGGCTGCACCGCCACCAGCGGCGCGAAGCTCAGCGCCACCGCGTGCAGGCAGGCGCCGGTGAAGGAGATGGCGCCGCCGATCCACCAGCGGGGGCGGCGCATCAACGTCAGCGACGCGCCCTCCGCCACCGCTTCGTACTGTTGCAGCGCCGCGCCCAGCGCGTACCCAAGGGCCCCTAGCAGGGCGATCACCAGGCCGACCCAGGTCATGGGCGCCCGCAGAGGTCCGTGAAGAGCATTGATACAGAGTATTAGCCCAGGGCGGCGTTTGAATCGGCCTTTAGGCTGATCTCTCCGGGCAGACGCAGAACAGATGGCCCGCCGGGTCGCGCATGACGACCCAGCCGCCGCCCTCGATCTCCAGGCCCGGCTGGAAGTCCGGCCTGGTCGCGCCCAGTGCCTCGTACTCCTTGACCGCCTTGTCCACATCCGGGACGCGGAAGTCGAGATGGAACTGCTTGTCCGGACCCGGCCACGCGGGGGCCTGGTGCTCGTCCAGGCGGGCGAAGTAGATCGTGGCCGTCTCGTCCCCTACGGCGGCGTAGTCCTCGTGGGTCACCTGGATGGGGAGACCGGTGATCTGGTGGTAGAACTCGGCGAGCTCGCCGGGGTTGGGGCAGTCGATAGTCGTAGCGATGAGCTTGGCTTTCGTCGTCATGCGAGCCATGCTTCCGCGCTTACCTGTCAGGTGGCGTCAGGTATGTCACAGCGTTTCCCTCTTGGAGGGGCGGGGGTCGCACGGAGGGGCGGGGACCTCTCGGAGGTTGGGGGTCTCACGGAGGGGCCGGGGGTCTCGGACGGCGGGGGTCTTACGGAGGGGCGGGTGGGTCCTTCGGGAGGGGCCCCTTCCTCCCGAAGGAGTCCCCTTCGGGTCGGGAGATTTGGGGAGGCGGGGGTCGAGAGGGCGCGGCTAGGGTGGGCGGGTGCCGTATTACGTGATCTCTCCGCCCCCCGCTCGCTAGCGGGCGGCCCCAAGACGCGAAGAATCCGGATCTGACCCGATCCGGGGGTGGCTGCTGCCCGCATTCCAGGGCCCTGTTCAGACACTCCCTTCGGAAGCGATCCATCATGAACTCCCTGAGCGCCCGGCGTGGCGCGTTCTACGTGTGCGTGGCCGCAGCCGCCTGGGGCACCGGCGGTGCGGCGGGCAAGCTGCTGTTCGACGAGGCCGGGCTCGACCCGGTCGGTGTCTCCCTCTGGCGTTACCTCATCGGCGGGGTGCTGTTGCTGGCCACCGCCCGGCTGTTCCACCGTCCCGGGGCGAGGCGTCCCCTCTCCGTCCCGGCGGCGGCGTCCCCGCGTCCTGGCAGCGCCCGGTCCAGGTGGGTGAGCAAGGACATGGTGGTCGTCGGGGTGGGGATGGCCGTCTACCAGACCGCCTACTTCGCCGCGATCGAGGCCACCGGGGTGGCCGTGGCGACGGTGGTGACGATGGGGGCGACCACGCTGTTCGCGGCCCTCGGCGGGCGGGTGTTCCTGGGCGAACGGCTGTCCCGCGCCGGGGTGGCCGCCATGGCCGCGGCGCTCGGCGGGCTGCTCCTCCTGACCACCGGCCTCCCCACCGCAGCCGAAACCGCCGCCCAGGAGGCCACCGCAGGGGCGGCCGGGGTCGGGGGCGCTGGAGACAAAGCGGCCGGACCAGTGGTGGCCAAGGTTGGGGCCGCTGGAAACGGGGCGGCCGGGTCGGTGGTGGCCGGGGTCGGGCCGGCTGGGGATGAGGGGGCCTGGGCGTCGGGGGCGGTGGTGGGGGTGGGGATGGCGTTGCTGTCCGCCGCCGGGTACGCCGCCGTCACCCTGTACGGCAGGCGGCACCACGCCGACCCGGCGCGCACGACGGTCGGCGGGTTCGGGGTGGCGGCGTTGTGCCTGGCGCCGTTCCTGCTCGCCGGGGGGATAATCCCGTCACTCTCCCTCGAGTCCCTCCTGCTCCTCCTCTACCTCGGCGCGATCCCGACCGCCCTGGCCTACGGGCTGTTCTTCCGGGCGCTGAGCGCGGTCAAGGCCACCACCGCCTCGGTGATCTCGCTCGGCGAGGCGGTCGGGGCGGCGGCGCTGGGGGTGGCGTTCCTGGGCGAGCGGCTGACCCCGGCCGGGGTCGCGGGCAGCGTGGTGCTCCTCGCGGCGGTCGTCGCCTTGACCATGCACGAGGCGCGATGAGCTAAGGTCCGGTACGGCGGCGCCTGCCGTACCGGACCCGGCCCGTGGGCCCCCGAAGGAACAGGCCCGGGCGACCACTCGTTGGAGGGACTGTGAGCGGCAAAAGGGCCTCGGCTGAACCATCCGGACGTTCGAAGCTTTCCGCCTTCTTCCGGAACATGCTCGACCGGCCGGGCGGCGTGGGCATCACGTCGTACGAGCGGGTGGTGCACGCGGCCAACAAGCTGAGCAAGCGCCCCGACAAGCCGGACATCTCCGACCTGGCGGGCTTCTGTGCCTTCGCGCGCCACGCCGCCGAGGAGACCCTGGGGCTCAAGCCGTACGACGTGCAGTTGATCGGCACCCTGGCCCTGCTCGACGGGCACATCGCCGAGATGGCCACCGGCGAGGGCAAGACGCTCTCCGGCGCCATGGCCGCCGCGGGCTACGCGCTGCAGGGCAAGCACGTGCACGTCATCTCGGTCAACGACTACCTCGCCAAGCGCGACGCGGAGTGGATGGCGCCGTTCTACGCGGCGATGGGGGTCACGGTCGGCTACATCGACCAGAACTCCACCCACGAGCAGCGCCGCGAGGCCTACGCCAAGGACGTGCTCTACGGGCCGGTCAGCGAGATCGGCTTCGACGTGCTGCGCGACCGCCTGTGCACCGACCCGAAGCAGATCATCGTCCCGGCCCCGCAGGTGGCGCTGGTCGACGAGGCCGACTCCGTGCTGGTCGACGAGGCGCGGGTGCCGCTGGTGCTGGCCGGAGCGGCGGAGCTCGGCACGACCGCGCCCGAACTCGCCGCCCTGGTGCGCACGCTGGTGCGCGGCTACCACTACGAGATCGACGAGCAGGGCCGCAACGTCTACCTGACCGCCAAGGGCGCGGCCACCGTGGAGAACCAGCTCGGCGTCGACCTCTACGACGAGAACGAGCCCGGCACGCTGATCGAGGTCAACCTCGCCCTGCACGCCCACGCGCTGCTCGCCCGCGACGTCGACTACATCGTGCGCGACGGCAAGGTGCAACTGATCAACGCCTCGCGCGGCCGGGTGGCACTGCTCCAGCGCTGGCCGGACGGCCTGCAGGCCGCGGTCGAGGCCAAGGAGGCGCTGGCGCCGACCGAGAAGGGCGAGATCCTCGACCAGATCAGCGTCCAGGGCCTCATCCGGCGCTACCCGCAGATCTGCGGCATGACCGGCACCGCGGTCGCGGTCAGCGAGCAGCTCGGCGAGTTCTACGGGCTCAAGGTCGCGGTCATCCCGTCCAACCGGCCGTGCGTGCGCGAGGACGAGCCCGACCGCATCTACCCCACCGAACCGGACAAGATCGCCGCGCTGGTGGAGGAGATCCAGGCGGTCCACGAGAGCGGCCGGCCGATCCTCATCGGCACCCTCGACGTGGCCGAGTCCGAGCACCTCGCCAAACTGCTCCAGCGGCGCAAGCTGGAGCCGGTCGTGCTCAACGCCAAGAACGACGCCGAAGAGGCCTCGATCATCGCCCGCGCCGGCGAACACGGCGCGATCACCGTCTCCACCCAGATGGCCGGGCGCGGCACCGACATCCGGCTCGGGGACGGCGTGGCCGAACTCGGCGGACTTTACGTGATCGGCTCGGGCCGGCACGCCTCCAGCCGCCTCGACGACCAGCTCCGCGGGCGGGCCGGGCGGCAGGGGGATCCCGGGGGGTCGGTGTTCTTCGTCAGCACGCAGGACGCGCTGATCACCCAGTTCGTGCCCGACGAGCGGCCGCCTTCGGCGGACCCGGACGGGGTGGTACGGCACCGCCGGGGGGCCTACCTGGTGGGGCACGCCCAGCGGGTGGCCGAGGGCGTCAACCTGGAGATCCACCGCAACACCTGGCGGTACACCCGGCTGCTTGAGCATCAGCGGGAGCTGGTGCTGGAGTGGCGGGACAAGGTGCTGCACGGGGACTCGGCCAGCGTGGCGCTGTCGGGGGCGGATCCGGAGCGGTGGGCCGAACTGCCCGAGGAGAGCCGGGACGAGACGGCGCGGCAGATCGTGCTGTTCCACCTTGATCGGTGCTGGACCGAGCATTTGGCGTTTTTGACGGATCTCCGGGAGGGGATCCATCTTCGGGCGCTGGGGCGGATGAGCCCGTTGGACGAGTTCCATCGGGAGGCTGTGGCGGAGTACAAGCAGCTTATGACCGAGATCGAGAAGCGGTCGCTTGAGTCGTTCGAGGTGCCTGATCCTGAGCTGCGGCGGCCTAGTGCTACGTGGACTTACATGATCAACGACAACCCGTTCGGGACCGAGTGGGAACGGATCGCCAAGCGGGTCAGCTCGGCGGCTCGCCGGAACTGAGGCTTCGGGGGCACCGTAACCTGACCGGCCACCGCACAGGATCACCCCCCACCGCACCCTGTGCTCGCCGCATCGGTGGGGCGGGGTGGTCGGTGGGTCGGCCGCCGCACAGGATCACCACCCACCGCACCCCCTGCCCGCCGCATCGGTTGGGGCGGGGTGGTCGGTGGGTTGGCCGCCGCACAGGATCATCACCCGCCGACTCCGTGCTCGCCGCATTGGTTGGGTGGGGTGGTCGGTGGGGGCGGGGGGTCGCTTCCCCGGGCGCCCCCTGTCCACCAATGCCCCCTGTCCACCAATGCGGTGAGGAGCCCGGCGGTGGGGATGATCCTGGGCGGCGGGGGGCCACAGACCCAAAGAAGGTCAAGGTTTGCGGGCCGCGGCGCCGAGGAGGATCTCTTCCCACGGGGCAAGGGAGACCGGGGGTGGGCCGTCGGGCCGCCATTGGGGGAAGGGGACCAGGCCGGGGTCGACCAGGTCCAGCCCACTGAAGAAACGCCCGATGGCGGCACGGGAGCGGAAGTGGCCGGTGCCCATGGTGGCGTGGAGCATCGCCTCCAGCGCCTTGGCCTGCGGGCTGGGCGAGGCGTAGAAGTTGGAGGCGACGAGGTGACTCCCGGAGGCCAAGGGCTGGAGGTACTCGGCCACGAGCTTCCAGGGGTCGGCGTCGTCGGGGAAGAGGTGCAGGAGGCCGACCATGAGCACCCCGACGGGCCGGGAGAAGTCGATCAGCCGGAGAAGGTCGGGGTGGCCCAGCACGGAGTCGACGTCGCGCACGTCGGCGGTGATGACCACGGCCTGGCCGTTCTCCCGCAGGATGGTACGGGAGTGCAGTTCGACCATCGGGTCGATGTCCACGTAGACCACCCGGGCACGGGGGTCGGCCCACTGGGCGACCTCGTGGGTGTTCTCGATGGTCGGCAGCCCCGAGCCGAGGTCGATGAGCTGGGTGATGCCGGCCTCACGGACGAGGTGGTCGGTGGCGCGCCCGATGAAGGCGCGGTTGCACCAGACGAGGTCGACCACTTCGGGCACGGCCTGCTTGAGCCGGTCGGCGACCGCGCGGTCCACGGCGAAGTTCTCGGTGCCGCCCAGCAGCGCGTCGTGGACGCGGGCGACGCTCGGCCGGCCGGCGTCGATGCCGGGCGGGATCCACTCATGGCCGGTTCCGAGCGTCATGTCCGCTCCCGCAGCGTGTAGGGGTGTGCAGCGGATCGTATCCCCCCGGGCCGGGCCCAGGCCATGCTTACCGGCCGGCCGGTACGGTCAGGCCGGAACCGGCTGCTTGCCGAGGGCCCAGCGCTTGAGCCGGGGCGCGAGCGGCTGTTCCACCACGCGGTGCACGCCGTACGCCGCCGCGAGCATCAGCACGATCACCCCGGCCAGCAGGACGTAGGCGTTGACGTAGTCGTCGAGCAGGTTGAACAGGACGAAGCCGATGGAGGCGTGCAGCAGGTAGAGCGGGTAGGTCAGCGCCCCGGCGGTGACCATGCCGGGCCGGCCCAGCGGCTTGGTCACCCGCAGCGCGACCAGCGTCATCACCAGGAAGATGGCCACGACCACCGCGCCGACCGCGACCGCCGAGTAGCTCACGTGGTAGCGCTCCCCCACCGCGTTGGCGTAGCGGACCGCCTGGTAGACCGCGTTGCCCAGGCAGATCGGCACCAGCAGCGCGATCTGCCAGCTCATCCCGAAGCGGTAGAGCAGGAACAGCGCCATGCCGCCGACGAAGTAGTGCGAGAACTCGGACTGCACCATCAGGTCGGCGGCCTGCGGCAGCAGCCCGGCCTGCACCGCGAAGGTCAGCGCCAGCCAGCCCCACATCACGCCGAGCACGCGGGTCTTGGTCATGCCGACCAGGGTCAGCGCCAGGATGATGAAGTAGAAGCGCATCTCCGACCAGAGCGTCCAGTAGACGACGTCCACGTTGGGGATGTCGGCCACCGCCTGGAGCATGGTCAGGTTGGCCAGGAACTGCACCGGCGTGACCTGGTAGAGCCCCTGGCCGAGGGTCAGGATGACGATCGAGGTGACCGCGATCCCGAACCAGTAGGCCGGGTAGAGCCGCACCAGCCGCGAGACGGCGAACTGCCGGGGCGTGCGCCCCCAGGCGCTCATCAGCACGACGAAGCCGCTGATCAGGAAGAACAGGTCCACGCCGAGGTAGCCGTACCGGGTGACCGTGCTCTCGGCGGCGAAGACCACCGCGGTCTCGTTCTTGGACCACCCGGAGAAGGTGTAGTGGTACAGGACCACGCAGAGCGCCGCGAGCAGCCGCAGCGCGTCGACCTCGTAGAGCCTGTCCCTTTCCACGGAAGAAGAGTGGACTGGTCCCCTTGACTGCTGGTTGATGTTCTGTTGGTACGGCACAGCCGTAGAGGCTAAGCCACGTTTACCAATTTGTGTCCGGGTAGCAGGAAATTTCCCGAGAAAGTCGGACGAAAGGAGCACTCCCTCATGGAGCTCTGGGACTATCGCCCTGACGTCTACGATCGCGGCAAGAGCCTCGACCTGGTCGGTTACCACGTGCAGGCCACCGACGGGAAGATCGGATCCATCGACGAAGCCACGTACGAGGTCGGCGAGAGCTACGTCATCGTCGACACCGGCCCGTGGATCTTCGGCAAGAAGGTCCTGCTTCCCGGCTCGGTGATCACGCAGATCGACCCGCAGGAGCGCAACGTCTACGTCTCCCGCACCAAGGCGGAGATCAAGGACGCGCCCGAGTTCGACGAGGCGACGTTCAAGGAGCCTGAGTACCGTACCCGGGTCGGCGAGTACTACCGCCGCTTCCCGCAGGGTCCGGGCACCGCGTTCTGACCTGATCGGACCACAAGGGCCGCACCCCAGCAGGGGTGCGGCCCTTGCCGTGCCCGCGGTCTACGGCCAGTCCTCCTCGGCCTCCGGGCGCACCGGGTGGTCGATCACCCCCAGCCGCTCCAGCAGCGTCAGGAAGGTGAAGGCGTACGGCGAGCGCATCGTCACAGCCCCCACCCGGTCCCAGTTCACCTGCTCCCGCAGCGCGCGGACCTGCGGCAACAGGCTTCCGTAGTCGCAGGCGTGCTCGGACATCGGCATCAGCCACGAGATCACCAGGTCGGTCGCCTCCAGCACCGGCATGATCACCGCCGAGGCCTTGAGCGGTTCGGCCCGCGCCAGCAACTCCTCGGTGACCGGGTTGTCGGAGACCCGGTAGATCAGGTCCACGAGCCGGTCCTCGTCGAACGCCTTCACCAGCCAGTCCTCGGGCGGCTTGTGCGTGCGGAAGCCCAGATCGCGCAGCGCCTCCAGCGCGATCGGCGCGTCCTTCTCCATCAGCACGAAATCCACGTCGTGCAAGGAGGGGGCCGCGCCCCTGGCGTACGCCGCGCAGCCGCCCGCCAGGGCGAACTTGACGCCGGCGTCCTTCAATCCCGAACTGGCGCGCTTGAGCGTCTCAAGAATCGCATCCGTCACCTCATGACTGTGGCTCCCCATGTACGGCAGCTACCCCCACGATCCACGAGTAGACCTGCACGTGGCGGGTAGCGCTGAGCTGTGCTCGAGGAAACGGAACGCGAATACCGCAAGGGGCCCCTGGCCCCCTATCTCAAGATCCTCGCCGTGTACGGCGGAGCGGTCGGCCTGGCCGCGGCCCTGGCCGCGCTGACCGGCCGGCGACCGCCCGACCGGGTGGGCCCGCTCGACCTGGCCATCATGGGCATGTGCACGCACAAGGTCTCCAGGCTGATCGCCAAGGACCCGGTAACCAGCCCGCTGCGTGCGCCCTTCACCCGCTACCAGGGCGTCAGCGGCCCGGCCGAGCTGAAGGAGGAGCCGCGCAACGCCGTCGGCGAACTGCTGGCCTGCCCGTTCTGCCTGGCCCAGTGGACCGCCACCGGTTACGCGGCCGGTCTGGTCTTCGCGCCGCGGCTGACCCGGCTGGTCGGCGCGACGATGAGCGCGGTGGCCATCTCCGACTGGCTGCAGTTCGCCTACGCGAAACTGATGAAGGAGGCCGAGTGAGCGAGGGGCGCCTCGACCGGCACGCCGAACGCGGCGAGCCAGGCGAGAGCCACAAGGAACGGGTGGACCGCGAGCTGCAGGAACTCCTGCAGGGGCTGCGGGTGGCGGTCACCGGTGTGCAGGTGCTCTTCGCCTTCCTGCTGACCGTGCCCTTCCAGCAGGGCTTCTCCAAGATGGACAACGCGGGCCTGTGGTTGTTCTTCATCGCGTTGCTCGGCTCGGCGCTGGCCTCCGTGTGCTTCATCACCCCGGCGGCGCAGCACCGGCTCATCTTCCGCACGGGGCTGAAGGAGCGGATGCTGCACCGGGCCAACTCGCTCGGCGTGGCGGGGGCGGTCTTCCTGCTGATCGCGATGACCGCGGCGGTGTCGCTGGTGGCGGAGGTCGTGCTGAACGATCCGACGGCGGTCGCCTTCGGCGCGCTCGTGGCCCTGGTGGGCGGCTACTTCTGGCTGCTGCAGCCGATCCTCGACCTCCGCCGCGGCAACGGCGGTCAGCGCAACGCCGGCAAGACCTCGCGGGAGTAGAAGTCGAAGAAGGCGTCCTGGTCGTGGCCGATCTGGCTGATGTACACCTCGTCGAAGCCGGCCTCCACGTACTCGCGCACCCCTCGGATGTGCACCTCCGGGTCGGGGCCGCAGGGCGTCTGCGCTGAGGCCTCCTCGACCGTCACCATTTCCGCGAGCTGCTCGAAGTGCCGGGGCAGCGGCAGGAGCTGGGCGGACTCGCCCTTGATGCCCTGCGTGGGCCACAGCCGGTGGACGGTCTTGCGGGCCTCGGACTCGTCGGCGGCGTAGCAGACCTTGAGCCCGCCCTGGGCGGGCTTGCCCGCCTCCTTGAAGCGGGCGACGTTCTCGGCGTCCGGGCCGGTGGAGATGAACCCGTCGGCGATGCGGAGCGCCAGCTCGACCGACTTGGGCCCGAAGCCGGACATGTACACCGGCGGCGGCTCGTCCGGGAGGCTGTACAGCCGCGCGGTGTCCACCGAGTAGTGGCGGCCCCGGTGGGTGACCAGCTTGCCGCTCCACAGCTCCCGCATGAGGCCGACCGCCTCCTCCAGCATCTCCCTGCGTTCGGCGGCCGGCGGCCAGCGGGAGTCGAGGATGTGCTCGTTCAGCGCCTCACCGGTGCCGACCCCGAGCCGGAACCGGCCGCCGGTCAGGATGGCGCTGGTGGCCGCCGCCTGGGCCACGATCGCCGGGTGGATCCTGACCAGCGGGCAGGTGACGGCCGTGGTGATGGGCAGGCTGGTCACCGACGCGATCGCGCCGATGACCGACCAGACGAAGCCGCTTTGCCCCTGGACGTCAAGCCACGGGTGGTAGTGGTCGGAGATCCAGAGCGCCTCGAAGCCGGCCCGCTCGGCCGCCTGGGCCTGCCGTACGAGCTCCTTGGGGTCGTGTTCCTCGCTGCTGAGGAAGTAACCGAAAGTAGTCATGTGACATATCTGCCCTGGAGGTGTGCGTTAAGGCACGGCCTTTGAGGGCAGATGTGAGCTCATGGCTACTTTGCTCTGGATCATCGCGGTAATCCTCGTCATCGCTGGGATCTACGTGATCCTGGCTCGTCGCGATCTCCTGTGGGGGATCGTCCTGATCGTCCTGGGCTTCCTCGTGGGTCCGGGCGGTGTCTCCATCTTCAACGTGTAGCGCGGGTCGTGGCGGCCTGCCAGGTCTGCAGGTAGGCCTCGGCGCCGGCCGCCATGTCCCGCACAAAATCCTCGCCGGCGACGGCCCGCATGTCCTCGACCCAGTCAGGGACGAGGCCGTAGTGGGCCACGCCGTCGACGTTGTAGTCCCAGGTGCGCTGGCCCGTCATCGGGCGGGCCAGCCCACCAGGCAGCGGGTAGGTCACCGCACTGCCGGCGCGCGGCCCGGGCAGGGCGTGCATGCCGTTGGCGTCCATGCCGTACCCGAATCCGGTCCTGCCCAGCTCGTCGCGCAGGGCCTTGGTCTCCCGCCAGGTCCTGGTGAACTCCTCCGCGTGCCCGCTGATCGGCGTGATCATGCCGCCGAGCTGGTAGATGCGGCGGAAGTAGGTGGGGTCGGTCCAGCTGTGGCTGGAGATGACGCCCGGATAGCCGCGTGACTCCAGCAGATCCAGCGTCTGCGCCGCGGCCTTGACGCTCATGTGGTCGATCTCCACGATCATCCCGCGTGCGATCATGCCCTCGATCATGTACCGGCCGAGTGCGGTCAGGCCCTTGACGTTGCAGTGCGGGCCGGGCGGGTACAGCGGCAGCGGCGGGATGCCGAGCGAGAGCTCCTTGGGCAGCACGCCCGGCACGATGGTGTTGTCGTGCGCCGGGCCGGTGCAACGCTCGACCCGCCAGAAGCTTCCGGAGGACAGGAAGTTGCCCGCGTTGACGATCGCGCCCTGCGTGCCGGAGTCGAAGCGCACGCCGCACAGCGCGTTGTCGTACTTGTGGCAGACGAACATCGAGCGCACGCCGAGCGCGTGCATCTCGTCGAGCCCGCGGTCGATCTGGGCGCGGGTGCAGTGCGGGATGCCCAGCGTGGTGCGGCAGCCGAACGGCTCGGAGGTCTCGATGCCGAGCACGACGGCGAGCTTGCCCTGGGCGATGACCGCGCGGGCCTCCTCGGCGCTGCGCACGACGCGGAACCAGCCCTGGCCGGGTCCGCCCGCCTGGGCGTCGATGTGGTCCTGCAGCTCGAAGGTGCGCCGGGCCTCCAGGCGGAGGGTGGTCATCTCGTCGCAGGAGTTGGTCTTGATCGGGTAGATCGCGCAGAGCTGCCGGTTGGCGACCAGGTCGTTGACCATGATGCGCAGGCCGCCGCGCCAGGCGCGCTCGATCCACTCGTAGTAGTTCTGCTGGTGGGTCATCGAGTCGTGCGCCGGCCAGTCGCGGAAGGTCGGCCAGCCCACCGGGTCGTGGGTGCCGGTCGGGGAGCCGGTGCGGGTGAAGTTCTCGAACCACGCCAGTTCCCCGTTGGGGTGGTGGTCGAGGCAGTCGAGCAGGGCCCTGGCCGGGCCATCGGGGTGGAAGGGCTTGCCGCAGATGAGCCGGCCGCCGAAGGCCTCGTGGCTCATCAGGTGGTTGTGGGTGTCGACGTACCCCTGAACGGGCTGCGCCGCCGTACTCGAGGCAGCGGGGGGCGCGAGCGCGAAGAGCAGGAGGAAGGCGAGCAGGGCAGCGGCACGACGGAGCATGGGCACCTCGCGGGGCTACTTGGGGGGCGCCCCCAGCGTGTGCCCATGACTCCGGGCCGTCAAGGCCCAATATGAGCCTCACTCGTCATTCAGGCAGTACACCCCGTAGGCCCGCCCGAGCACGGGCAGCGCGACGTTGCGCACCCGGATCCCGCCGGGCGTCATGCCCTTCTCCGCGCCCTTGTGCGCGTGACCGTGCAGGATCAGCTCGGCCCCGACGCTGTCCACCGCCTCGGCCAGCAGGTAGCTGCCCAGGAAGGGGTAGATCTCGGGCGGCTCGCCCTCCAGAGTCTCCTTGACCGGCGAGTAGTGGCTCAGCACGATCTTCCGGTCCGCCTGGACCTCCTTCAGCGCGTGCTGCCAGGCCTCGGCGATGTGCCGGGTGTGGGCGACGAAGTTCTTCATCTCGCGCTCGCCGAACTCGCTGGCGCACTTGCCGGCGAACCCGCCGCCGAAGCCCTTGCCGCCGACCACGCCGATCTTGACCGGGCCGCAGTCCAGCACGTGGCTGTCGTCGTCCAGGACCACGATGCCGTGGTCACGCATCTCGGCGGCGATCTCGTACTGCTGGTCGGAGTGGTAGTCGTGGTTGCCGAGCACGGCGACGACCGGGACGGGCAGGTCCTTGAACTCCTGCGCGACCAGCCGGCCCTCCTCGGCGGTGCCGTGCCGGGTCAGGTCGCCCGCGAGCATGAGGACGTCGGCGCGCTCCTCGATCCCGCGCAGGCGCTCACGGTACTTGCCCCGGACGTCCTCGCCCAGGTGCACGTCTCCGACCGCTGCGATCCGGATCTCAGTCAAGATGCTCATCCTCCCCCGGCCTCGTCACGTCCACCACCTTGATCTCGTTGTGGACGTGCAGGTCCGGTGCCGTCTCCTGGGCCACCTCACCGATGACGCGGCGGTGCTCCTCGCCGGACACCTGGCCGCGCAGGAACACCTGGTCACCGCGCACGTCGACCCTGATGCCCAGCTCGTGGGTCCGTCCGTCCTCGGCCAGCGCCTTCTGCACTCTCGCCGCGATGTACTGCGGAGCCTCCATCGCTCGCCTCCCTCGGTAGAAGGGCCGCATGCCCGCCCGCACCGGGGTCAAACCGTCCGGCGGGCGCGCAGCAGCTTGATCACGGCCTGTTCCGCCGCGCCATGGGTGGCCGGTTGCCCCAGGTCGGTGCCGTCGCCGAGGCTGTCCAGCGGGATGGTCCTACCCTCTTCGAAGGCCTCCACCACCCTGGGATCCACATACGAGGTGCGCGCGACCGTCGGGGTGTTGCCGAGGTACTCCGAGACCTCCTTCATCACCCGCGCGACCGCCCGCCGGCCCCGCGAGTGCTTGGAGACGGCGAGGCCCACCGCCGCCAGCACCGTGGCGTGCCAGGTGCGGAAGTCCTTGGCGGTGATCTCGCACCCGGCCGTCTCGCGCAGGTAGTCGTTGATGTCCTGGCTGCGCACGTCCACCCAGCCGCCGTCGGTCCGGTAGCGCAGCAGCTCGCCCTCTCCGGCCTTCGACTTCAGCGACCTGATCACCGAGCAGACCGCCGGGTCGCTGACCACGATCTCCTGGGAGATGTCGCCCTTGGCCTGGTAGCAGCAGGTCACCGAGCCGTTGGCGCAGGTCACGTGCTCCATCCGGAGGGTGGCCAGGCCGAAGGTGTCGTAGCTCTCGGTGCCGATGCGGAAGAAGCCGACGTCGAGCATGCGCGCCGCGGCGGCCAGCACCCGCTCCCGGGTCAGGCCGCGCTGGGCCAGGTGGCGGTCGACCTGCTCGCGGAAGGCGGGCAGCCGCTCGGCGACCTCCAGGACCCGGTCGAACTTCAGCCGGTCCTGCTGCTCGCGCCACTGGTCGTGGTAGCGGTACTGCCGGCGGCCCGCCGCGTCGGTGCCGGCCGCCTGGAGGTGGCCGGCGGGGTCGGCGCAGATCCACACCTCGGTCCACGCCGGCGGGATCACCAGGGCACGGATGCGGCGCAGCACGGCGACCGAGCGCACGCGCCGGCCGTCCGGGTAGTGGTAACTGAACCCCCGGCCACGCCTCCGGCGGACGATTCCGGGCTCGTTCTGATCGCTGGGACGCAGTTCGGGCACGTCGGACGGGCTACCCGCCGGGTTATGGGACAAACGGTGGGGGTAGCGGGCAGAGGGAGAGCGAATGGCAGGAGGGAACGATATGGCCCAGAATGAACGCCCTGAGGACGTGCGGCCCGAGGAGTACTCGGAGTCCGGCAAGCCCATGGTGCCCGCGACCCCGCGGGATGTCGTCCACATCCGGGTGGGTTCGTTCATCCTGGTGTTCGCCTTGGCCATCGGGGTGCTCGGGCTCATCGCCCACGCGCCCGGGCTGACCTGGGCGGCCGGGATCGTGGCGGTGATCACCATCGTGGACATCGTCCTCGCACTGCGCCGCCAGCGCAGCAGAGGTGCGGGTGAGGCCGGGTGAGTCTGGCCGGGAAAGTGGTGGTCGTGACCGGCGCCAGTGGGGGCGTCGGTCGCGCTGTGGTGCGTGAACTCGGCGCCCGGGGCGCCCGCGTGGCGCTGATCGCCCGCGGCGCCACCGGCCTGGGCGCCGCCGCCGTGGACGTGGGCGTCGCCGGGGGCGAGGCCGTCGTCTACGAGGCCGACGTCGCCGACTACGGCGAGGTACGGCAGGCAGCCGAGCGCATCGAGGCCGACATCGGCCCCATCGACGTGTGGATCAACGCCGCCTTCTCCTCCGTCTTCGCCAGGTTCACCGAGATCTCCCCCGAGGAGTACGAGCGCACCACCAAGGTGACCTATCTCGGTTACGTGTGGGGCACCAAGGTCGCGCTCGACCTCATGCGCCCGCGCGACCGGGGCGCGATCGTCCAGGCCGGGTCGGCTCTCGCCTACCGGGCGATCCCCCTGCAGTCGGCCTACTGCGGCGCCAAGCACGCCATCAAGGGCTTCACCGAGTCGGTCCGCACCGAACTGCTGGCCGAGGGCAGCGGCGTGCACGTCACCATGGTGCAACTGCCCGCGCTCAACACCCCGCAGTTCGACTGGGTCCGTTCCAAGCTCGCGGGACGGCCGCGGCCCGTGCCGCCCATCTACCAGCCCGAGGTGGCCGCCGAGGCGTTGCTGCTGGCGGCCGAGCGCCCGGAGCGCAAGGAGTACTGGGCCGGCCTGTCCACGGTGCTCACGCTGCTGGCCAACCGGGCCGCGCCCGCGCTGCTCGACCGCTACCTGGCCCGCACCGGCGAGTCGGCGCAGCAGGACGGCGGCGGCAAGCCGCCCGGCGACCGGACCGGCAACCTGTGGGAGCCGCTGGACGACTCGCGTGACTTCGGCGCGCACGGCTCCTTCGACGAGCGGGCCCACCCGCGCAGCCTTCAGCTGTGGTTCAGCCGCAACCGCCGCGCGGCCCTCGCCGCGACGGGTGTGGCGGCCCTCGGCGGAGCGATTCTCGCCCGGCGCGTGACCCGGCGCTGACCTACCTGACGTTAACCGCCGCGTCGGGGGGTAGGCGCGAGCGGGAAGACCACGAGGAGGCCCCGATGCCCGAACGAGACCTGCAATTCCTGTGCGACCTGGCTGCACAGCTCAGAGTGGACTCGATCAGAGCTTCGGAGGCGGCCGGATCGGGCCATCCGACGTCGTCGATGTCGGCTGCCGATCTCATGGCGGTGTTGTTCAGTTGCCATCTGACCTATGACTTCGCCGATCCCGGCAACCCGCGCAACGACCACCTGATCTTCTCCAAGGGGCACGCCTCGCCGCTGCTCTACTCGCTGTACAAGGCGGCCGGCGCGATCAGCGACGAGGAGCTGCTCACCTTCAGGAAGCTGGGCTCCCGGCTGGAGGGCCACCCGACACCGCGCCTGCCGTGGGTGGACGTGGCGACCGGCTCGCTGGGCCAGGGACTGCCGGTGGGGGTCGGCGTCGCGCTGGCCGCGCGCCTGGAACGTTCGCCGAGCCACGTGTGGGTGCTGTGCGGCGACAGCGAGCTGGCCGAGGGGTCGGTCTGGGAGGCGGCCGAGCACGCCGGGCAGGAGGGACTGGCCGGCCTGACCGCGATCATCGACGTCAACCGGCTCGGCCAGCGCGGGCCCACCCGGCACGGCTGGGACACCGGCGCCTACGCCCGGCGCTTCGGCGCCTTTGGGTGGCACACCATCGAGATCGACGGGCACGACCCGGGCGAGATCGACTACGCGCTGTCCGACGCGGCCGGCACCCGCCGCCGCCCCACGGTGATCCTGGCCCGCACCCGCAAGGGCGAGGGCGTCAACGAGGTGGAGAACCGGGAGGGCGCGCACGGCAAGCCGCTCAAGGACCCCGAACGCGCGATCACCGAGCTCGGCGGCGAGCGCCGGCTGACTGTGGAGGTGCGCCGGCCCGACCCGGCCGATCCCCGGCCGCCGCGCGAGCTGGCCTCGCTCAAGCTGCCGGAGTTCGAGCGCGGCCAGAGCGTGGCCACCCGCACCGCCTACGGCGAGGCCCTGGCGGCGCTCGGCGCGGCCCGCGCGGACGTGGTGGCGCTCGACGGCGAGGTGGCCGACTCCACCAAGACCGAACGTTTCGCCGAGCTGTTCCCCGAGCGGTTCGTCGAGTGCTACATCGCCGAACAGCAACTGGTCGCGGCGGCGATGGGCTTCCAGGCGCGCGGCTGGGTGCCGTACGCGGCGACCTTCGCCGCCTTCTTCTCCCGGGCCTTCGACTTCATCAGGATGGCCGGGGTGAGCGGTTCCGATCTGCGGCTGATCGGCTCGCACGCCGGGGTGGCGATCGGCGAGGACGGCCCGTCCCAGATGGGGCTGGAGGATCTGGCGATGGTGCGCGCCGTGCACGGCAGCACCGTGCTCTACCCGTGCGACGCCAACCAGGCCGCCGCGCTGGTCGCCGAGATGGCCGACCTGGACGGGGTCTCCTACCTGCGCACCACGCGCGGCGACACTCCGGTGATCTACCCGGCCGGCGAGCGGTTCCCGGTGGGCGGCTCGCGGGTGCTGCGCCGTTCGGCGGAGGACCGGGCCACCGTGGTGGCCGCCGGGGTGACCGTGCACGAGGCGCTGGCGGCGGCGGACGAGCTGGCCAAGGAGGGCCTCGCGGTCGGCGTGATCGACCTCTACTCGGTCAAGCCGGTGGACGTCGCGGCGCTGCGCGAGGCGGCGATCACCACCGGCACGCTCATCACCGTCGAGGACCACCGGGCCGAGGGCGGCCTGGGCGACGCCGTCCTGGACGCGGTCGCCGAGCTCGGGCCCCGCGTGATCAAGCTGGCCGTGCGCGGCCTGCCCGGTTCGGCCACGCCCGCCGAGCAGCTCGCCGAGGCGGGCATCGACCGCTCGGCCATCGTCTCCGCCGTCCGGCGCCTGGCCGGCTGAGCCTTCGTCCCGCCGGATCGGGCCGGTCCGCCCGGCTCCGGCGGGACGAAGGAAAACCGGCCGACCTGGAGTGGTCGGCCGGCCGAGGGAGGCGGGCGGGATCGGGGCGATCGGGGGATCACACCTCCGGGTCCACGATGCGGCGCTCCTCGTACACGGTCTCGCGAGTGCGCTCCGGCGCGGTGGGATGCACGATCTCCCTCGTCACCCGCACCCGGTAGAGGCCGAAGAGCATCATCGCGATACCGCCGATCATCAAGATGACGCCGACGATGTTGATGTCCAGGCCCGCGATGTCGAACTCGACCGCCCAGGTGAGGATGGCGCCGAGCATGATGAGCACGATGCTTCCGGCGATTGTCATCGGATTACCTCCTTAGCACCGAGGAACTTCTATCCCCATGTCGAAAAACAAACCCGTCGTGGTGATCGGCCTGATGGGCTCCGGTAAGACGACCGTCAGCACACTGCTGGCCCGTGCCCTCGACCTGCCCCTGAGCGACAGCGACCCCTGGTTGCGCGACCATCACCGGGCCACGGCCGCCGAACTCGCCGCCGGCCAGGACCCGTCGGTCCTGCACGCCCGCGAGGCCGCGCACGTCCTGGAGGCGTTGCGCAGGCCCCAGGTCATCGCCGCCGCGGCGAGCGTGGTGGAGGACCCCGGCGTACGGCAGGCGCTGCACGACAGCGGCGCCTTCGTCGCCTGGCTCGACGCGCCCGACGCCGTGCTCCGCGAGCGCATGAAGTCGGGCACGCACCGCCCCGGTTTCGACCCGGCGGTGATGCGGGCGCGGCGGCAGCCGTACTTCGAGCGGGTGGCCGACGTGAAGGTCGACGTCGGCTCGAAGACGCCGGAACAGGCGGCCGAGCAGATCCTCCAAGCCCTGGTTTCGGACAGCCCGAAGCCCGGGATCACCGAATAATCGGACAGAACCAATCGCGGAACGAGAGCATCTAAGCTGCAGTGACGATGCGCTTGCTTCCCGGGGATCCGGAGCGACTCGGCGGCTATTGGCTGGCGGGGCGGCTCGGCACGGGCGGCCAGGGCATCGTCTACGAGGCCTATGACGAGCAGGGCCGGCGCTTCGCGGTCAAGGTCCTGCACTACGGCGTGCCCGACCAGATGGCGAAGGAGGCGCAGGCGGCCGGCAAGGTCGCCTCCTTCTGTACCGCCCGCGTGGTCGAGGTACGCCTGGAGGGGCCGCAGCCGTACCTGGTCAGCGAGTTCGTGGCCGGGCCTGATCTGCGCCGGGCGGTCCAGCGGCAGGGCCCCTACCAGGGCGGCGCGCTGGACCGGCTGGCCGCGGCCCTGGCCACCGCGCTGGCCGCGGTGCACCGGGCCGGCGTGGTGCACCGCGACTTCAAGCCGGAGAACGTGCTGCTCGGCCCGGACGGGCCGCGGGTGATCGACTTCGGCGTCGCCCGGCTCGGCCAGACCTCCAGCACCGGTTTCGCCGCCGGGACGCCCACCTACATGGCCCCCGAGGTGTTCACCGGCGCGCGGGCGAGCGCCGCCTCCGACGTCTTCGCCTGGGGCGGGGTGGTGCTGTTCGCCGCGACCGGCGAGGACCCGTTCCAGGCCGAGAGCCTGGGCGGGGTGATGCACCGGGTGCTGACCGTCGATCCCGACCTCGGCCCGTTGCGCGGGCCGCTGCGCGAGCTGGTGGGCCGCGCGCTGGCCAAGGACCCCGGCGAGCGGCCCAGCGCCGAGGAGCTCCTGCTCGGCCTGCTCGACCGCGGGGCGAGCCAGGGGGAGGATCCGGAGCGGGCGGGCTTCGCCGACCTGGCCCCGCCGCCGGATCCCGCGCCGGCTCGGCCGCTGGGCGAGCGCGCCGAGGAGCTCTACGCCACGCTCACCCCCGCCCAGCAGGAAGCGCTGCCCGGCCTGCTGTTGCGCATGCTCGGCGAGGACTCCGTCCGCCCGCTGCCCGCCGCCGAGATCGACGATCCCGAGCTCATCTCACGACTGACCGAAAAGGGGCTGCTGCTACGGCGCAGCATCCCGGTCCCGCCCACCGACACCGAGACCGGCAAGCTCGTGGCCGTGGGCGACGGCTCGGTCGTGCCGGCCAGCGCCGCGCTCTTCCACGCCTGGCCGCGGCTGCGCGGCTGGGTGGCCGAGGACCGCGACGGCCTGCCCACCCACCGGCGGCTCCGGGAGGCGGCCCGGCGCTGGGCCGAGCGCGACCGGCGGCGGGCCGACCTGCTGCACGGCTCCGCCCTCGACGAGGCGCTCACCTGGGCGGCGACCGGCCGCCGGCATCTGGCGCCGAACCGGCTGGAGCGCGACTACCTGGCCGCCGCCCGCGCCCAGGCCCGTCGGCGCGGCCGGTTCCGTGCGATGGCGACGATCGGCCTGGCCGCGATGCTGGCCGTCGCGGTGGCCGCCTCGCTGCTGGTGCTGCACCAGCACGGCGAGCTGTCCGTGAAGCTCACCGAGGCCAACGCCCGGGCCATCGCCGCCCGCGCCGACAGCGTGCGCGGCAGCGACCCGCGCGCGGCGATGCGGCTGAGCGTGGCGGCCTGGAAGGTCTCGCCGGTCTTCGAGGCCCGCACCGCGCTCCAGCGTTCGCTCGCCCAGCCGGAGCTGGCCGTCTTCACCGACCCCGAGGCCGACACCGGCGCCCGCTACCAGCTCGCCGACGACGGCCGCGGCCTGGTCAGATGGCTCGGCGACCGGGTCACCCGCTGGGACGTGGCGACCGGGGCCCGGATCGCCGACCACACCGTCCCGGCCGACCTGCAGCGCGCCAGCGAGCTGAGCCCCGACGGCGCGCTGATCGCCGGAGTGCGGGAGGGCGCCACCCGCGTGCTCGACCTGGCCACCGGCCGCCAGGTCGGCGAGGGGCTGCCGGCCGGCGACTACGTGTGGCTGTACGGCGGGCGGCTGGTCACCGTCACCGCCGCCGACCGCGACCGGCTCTACTCGGCCACCACCGGCGACGAGCTGCTCGACGTGACCGGCAAGGCGGTGACCGCCTCGGCCGACGGGCGCTGGGTGTGCGTGGCCGACCACACCGGCCGGGTCGAGCTGTGGGAGGTCGGCACGCGCCGCCGTACCTACTCCGGGAAGGTCGAGCCGCCGGTCACCCGCGAGGCGGGGCCGCCACCGGCGGCCTTCAGCGCCGACGGGCGGCGGCTGGCGATCGTGGGCAGCCAGGGCACCGTGCTGGTCGACACCGCCAAGGGCCGGGCCGAGCCCGAGCTGCTGGCCGCGACGGCGGCCACCGCGCCCGCGTTCAGCCCGGACGGGCGCTTCCTGGCGATCGAGAGCCAGGAGGGCTTCGACCTGTGGCGGCTGTCCGACGGCCACCTGCTGGCCGGCTACCCGGCCGACGAGGCCGGGGGCGACTTCGCCTTCTCCGCCGACGGCCGGCGGCTCACCTACCTCAAGGACGGCGGCAGCGTGGTCTCGCTGGACGTCTCCGGCGCGGTCGAGCGGCCAGACCCGCGGCCCGAGCTGGCCGCCGACAGCGCGGTCACCACGCTGTCGGCCGACGGCAAGGTCGTCGCGGCCGAGGCCGGGGCGACGATCGAGCTCACCGACGCCGAGCTGCGCCGGCCGCTCGGCCGGATCGAGGCCAAGGGCGCGCCCGCGTTCGCGGCGGGCGGCAAGGTCATGGCGATCGCCGGGGACCCGGTCACCGTCTGGACGGTCGCCGACCGCACCCGCATCGCCCAGCTCGACGTGGGCGAGTACCGCACCACGATCGCCCTCTCCCCCGACGGCGACACGCTGGCCGCGGCGGGCAACCAGGACGTGCAGGTCTGGGACGTGCGCGCGGCCAAGCTGACCCGGACGGTGCGCAGCGAGCGCGTCACCGCGCTGGCCTTCTCCCCCGACGGCCAGACCCTCGCCGCCGGGGCCGACCTCATCCACCTGCCGACCGGGCGGGTGGCTCGCGACAAGGCCGGAGTGGCGCGGCTGGCGCCGACCTCGATCGCCTTCTCCCCCGACGGCCGCAGCCTGGCCTACGGCCTGAACGACGGCCGGATCCAGCTCTGGAGCGTGGCCGAGCGCCGCGAGGCGGGCAGCCTGGCGGCCGGGGAGAACGTGAACGCGCTGCGCTTCTCCCCCGACGGCCGGCTGCTGGCGGTCAACGGCCGCTGGGTGCGGCTGTGGGAGGTCACCACGCTGCGCGAGCTGGGCCAGGTGCCGATCGGCCAGTACTCCAGGGAGCTGGCCTTCAGCCAGGACGGCCGCCGGCTGCTGGGCGTGCTGCCCGACGGCTCCGTCCAGGACTCGCCGGTGGATCCGGCGCTGGCGGTGGCCGAGGTCTGCGAGCGGGCCGGGGGCGGGCTCAGCCGGCAGGAGTGGGAGCGGTGGATCCCGGAGACGGCCTACCGCACCGACCTGTGCTGAGCGCAGACCGCGACGAATCCGGGTCTCGCTCGTTGAGACCGGGTGGACGCTGAAGCCGCGACCGGGGGGCCGGAGGGAGACGCATGCGGGTGGTGATCGTCAGCCGGGGGGATCAGGCGCCGGGGCTTGATCACAGGGACAACGACGTGGCCTACGTGATCAGCGGGGGGCCGCAGGTCATCCCGTGGGCCAGGCACATCGAGGACGTGGGGGACCTGTCCGATCCGGCCCTGGTGCTCAAGGCGGCCGGGCTGTGCGTGACGGCGCTCGGCGGGGTGGACGCGATCGTCGTGCTGGACCCGAGGGACCTGTACCTGGGCGGGCTGCTGCGCGAGCGCCTGGAGGTGCCCGGCCACTCGCTGGCCTTCCTGCGCGGTGTGCTGGACGACGCGGCGGCCAAGGAGCGGGTGGCCGCGGCCGGGCTGTCCGCGCCGCGCTTCGCCCAGGCGGCCACGATGGCGCAGGTGCGCCGGTTCGTGCAGGAGCTCGGCAGCGCGGCCGTGGTCAGGCCGGCCGGCGGGCGGCCGGTGGTCGTGCCGTACGGGCTCGACCCGGCGATCGTCTTCGGCGCGCCGGAACTCGGCCCGGCGCTGGTCGAGGAGTTCGTGCCGGGACCGGTCTGGCACGTGGACGGGCTGGTCCACCAGGGGCGGCCGCGCTTCGCCCGGGCCTCGCGCTACCTGGGCACCCGTTACGGCTACGAGCGGGGCGAGCCGCTGGGCTCGGTGGAGCGGTCCGACGCCGAGGCCGAGACGATGACCGCCTTCGCGCTGGCCTGCCTGCGCGCGCTCGGCGTGGCCGACGCCGTCTTCCAGGCCGAGCTGGTGCAGGCCGAGAGCGGCCCGGCCTTCCTGGGGCTCGACCTGCATCCCGGCGGCCCCGCGGCCGAGGTGTTACGGGAGGTGCACGGCGCCGACCTGGCGCGGGCGTGGATCGGCGCCCAGCTCGGCCAGGCGCCCGGACCCTTCCCGCCTCCGGTCGAGCACGCCGGCTACCTGCTGGTCCCGGGCCGGCCCGGCCGCACGCTGCGCTGGGCGGTCGCCCTGGCCGGCCGCCTGCCCGGTCTGTACGGCGAGGCCGTCCCGCCCGCCGGTCACCTGTTCCAGCCCGGCGAGCCGGCCGGGGTGTTCCGCTTCCGGCTGCCCGCCGCCGCCGACGTGGAACGGTCGATCACGGCGGCGATCTCCGCCTTCACCTTCGAGAGCACCTGATCCCGCCGGCCGGCCCTTGAGTAGGGTGCTCGCCATGGATCCCCTCCTCAGCCGGCGGGCGCTCAACCGCGCCACCCTGGAGCGCCAGTGGCTGGTGCGCCGCTCGAACCTGTCCGTCCTCGACATGGTCACGCATCTCGCCGGCCTCCAGGCGCAGACCCCGCACACCTGGTACACCGGCCTGTGGAACCGCATCGAGGGCTTCACCGCCGAGGCCGCCTCCGACCTGCTCGCCTCGCGGGACCTGGTCAGGATCGCGCTGCAGCGCAGCACCATCCACCTGGTCACCGCGGACGACTGCCTGGCGATGCGGCCCCTGCTGGAGCCGCCGACCGCGCGGATGACGCGCACCACCTTCGGCAAGAAGGTGGCCGGGGCGCCGGAGGCGGAGCTGGCCGAGGTGGGCCGCCGGCTGGTCGAGGAGCGGCCGATGACCTTCGCCGAGCTGGGCCGGGCGTTGCACGAGCACTGGCCGGAGGCCGACGCGCACGCGCTGAGCATGTACGTGCGCTGGCTGGTTCCGCTGGTGCAGGTGCCGCCGCGCGGCCTGTGGGGGCGGAGCGGCCCGATCGCGCACACCAGCGCGGAGTCGTGGATCGGCCGCGAGGTGCCTCCGATGAGCCTGGAGGAGTTCGTGCGCCGCTACCTGGCCGCCTTCGGGCCGGCCTCGGTGATGGACATGCAGACCTGGTCGGGGCTGACCCGGCTGAACGAGGTCTTCGCCGGGATGGACCTGCCGCGCTTCCGTGACGAGAACGGCCGCACGCTGTACGACCTGCCGGACGCGCCGCGCCCCGGCGAGGACCTGCCGGTGCCGGTGCGCCTCATGTACGACTTCGACAACCTCTTCCTGGGCCACGCCGACCGCAGCCGGGTCATCGACGAGCGCACGGCCGAGGTCTCGGCCGGGTTCGTGCGCGCCAACGTGATGTGGCGCATCGTCCTGGTCGACGGCTTCCCCGCCGGCGACTGGACGATCGCCGGCGCCAAGGGCACGACGACGCTGACCATCCACCAGTGGCGGCCCATCCACGATCTGGACGCCGTCGCCGCCGAGGCCCGCCGCCTGCTTGACTTCCTGGCACCCGGCGACCACCACGAGATCGCCGTGACCGACCAGCCTTCGAGGATCTGACATGCTCGTGACCTTCGGCGAGACCATGGCGCTGTTCGTCGCGCGCCGCACCGGCCCGCTGCGCTTCGCCCGCGACTTCGACCTCGGCATCGGCGGAGCCGAGTCCAACCTGGCCATCGGGGTGACCCGGCTGGGCGGCGAGGCCGCCTGGATCGGCCGGGTCGGCGCCGACGAGTTCGGCGACCTGATCCGGACGACGCTCCGGGGGGAGGGCGTGCGCACGCACGCGATCACCGACGACGAGGCGCCGACCGGGCTGATGATCAAGGGCCGGCGCACCGCCGACCTGATCGACGTCCGGTACTACCGCCAGGCCAGCGCCGGCTCGCGGTTGTCGCCCGATGACCTCGACCCGGAGCTCATCCGCTCGGCCCGGGTGCTGCACGTCTCGGCCATCACCCCGGCGCTGTCGGCCTCCGCCCGCCAGACCGTACGGCATGCGGTCGAGGAGGCCAGGGCCGCGGGCGTGCTGGTCTCGCTCGACGTCAACTACCGCCGGGCGTTGTGGTCGCCGGAGGAGGCCGGGGCCTGGTTGCGCGACATCGTCGGCGAGGTGGACGTGCTGTTCGCCACCGAGGAGGAGGCCCGGCTGATCAGCGACGAGCCGGGCAGGCTGCCGCCGCGGCACGTGGTGCTGAAGTTCGGCGCCAAGGGCGCGATGGAGCACTCCGACGGGGTGGAGCGGCGGGCCGAGCCGTACCGGGTGACCGAGGTGGACTCGGTCGGGGCGGGCGACGCCTTCGCGGCGGGCTGGCTGGCCGAGTGGCTGGCCGGGGCCGAGCCCGAGCAGCGGCTGAGCACGGCCTGCGCGGCCGGGGCGTTCGCGGTGACCTCGCAGGGCGACTGGGAGAGCCTGCCGCGCCGGTCGGATCTGCGGCTGCTCACCGGCGGCGGCGACGGGGTCAGCCGCTGAGCCCGTTGTGCTCCTAGACTTGTCCACATGTCCGAGATCATTGGCTCCGACGGCACGTGGACGTTCAACGGCGAGGTCCTGCGCATCGTCCCGGGCATCGGCTCGGGCGTCCACGAGCTCCGCAAGACGCTGGGCGAGCTGACGATCCCGCTGGAGGCGATCGCCGGGCTGGCCTTCGAGCCCGGGCGGAAGGGCGGGCACCTGCGGCTGCGGCTGCGCAAGGGCGCCGATCCGCTGAGCGAGGCGGTCGCCGGCGGGCTGGGCGCGCCCGCCGACCCCTACCGGCTGGCGGTGCCGAAGGACCGGCGGGGCGCGGCGGACTACATGGTGGACGAGGTCCGCGACATGCTGCAGGTCTACCAGGTGCCCGCGGGGCCGTGCGAGCACTACCTGCTGCCCGCGCCGGAGGTGCCGATCACCGCCTCCGCGGGCGATGCCACCGTGACCTTCGACGGCGAGTGGGTGCGGCTGGTCTGGACGTGGCTGGCCGCCTCGGCGAAGGAGGCGGCGGGGCCGCAGGAGTACCGGCTGTCGGACCTGACGGGGGTGGAGTGGAGCCCGCTGTCCGGCGTGGGGTACGGCAGCCTGCGGTTCCGGGTCAAGGACGGCGGCCCGGACAAGCGGCCGGACAAGGACCTGCGCTGCGTCTCGTGGGGCATCCAGAAGTTCGGCGGCACGACCGCGCTGGTGGCGGCGGCGGTGCTGGCCCGGCTCGACCGCGGTCCGGCGAGCCTGGAGGCGGCCCCGCCGGCGCTCGCCCCGGCCGAGCCGGCGGCCGACCACGACGCGGTGTTGCGCCGCCTGGCCGAGCTGGGCGAGTTGCACCGCGCCGGGGTGCTCACCGACGAGGAGTTCGCCGCCGCGAAACAGGGGATGTTGCGGCGTCTGACGGATTAGCCCAGGTCAAGCCCCGTTTTTCGGGGACTTTGGCTAGGCTCTCCTCGCTTGCGGATCATCTTTTCCCGCCATACCGTCACAAATCATGAAAGAGCACCACCACCGCGACGTGACCGGCGGCTGGCTCCGACCCGCCGTGTTCGGCGCGATGGACGGCCTCGTCTCCAACTTCGCGCTCATCAGCGGCGTGGTCGGCGCGGGCGCCACCGGCACCGTCGCGGTCGTCACCGGACTGGCCGGCCTCGTCGCCGGCGCCTGCTCCATGGCGGTCGGCGAGTACACCTCCGTCGCCTCCCAGACCGAGCTGACCAAGGCCGAGATCGAGAATGAGAAGGCCGAACTGGCCCGCAACCCCGAAGGCGAGCTGGCCGAGCTGACCGCCCTCTACCGCGGGCGCGGCCTCGACGCCGAGACCTCGGAGAAGGTCGCCCGCCAGCTCACCGCCGAGCCCGAGGTCGCCTGGCGGGTGCACGTGCGCGAGGAGCTCGGGGTCGACCCCGACGACCTGCCCTCGCCCTACCTCGCCGCGGGCTCCTCCTTCGCCGCCTTCGCGGCCGGTGCCGCCGTACCCGTGCTGCCCTTCGCGCTCGGCGCCACCGGCCTGCTGGTCGCCGCCCTGGCCAGCGTGCTGGGCCTGCTGCTGGCCGGCGGCATCGTCGCCCGGCTGACCGCGCGGCCGTGGTGGGCCGGGGCGTTGCGCCAGCTCGTGCTCGGCGCCTTCGCCGCCGCGGTCACCTACGGCATCGGCAGCGCGGTGGGAGCGAGCCTGGGATAGGTATTTTTACCTGGAACGAGGCCCGTTCCCCGGCCGATGATCTGGTGTGCTTCTCGGCAACCGGCCCGTCTTCGCGAGCACCGACCTGGACGAGGTCCGCGACGAGGTGGGCAAGATCTTCTGCCCGCACCGCCTGGACCTCACCGGCCAGGCCGACCTGCTCGCGGCGCACTTCAATTCCGTCCAGCTCGGCTCGGTCCGCGTCAGCTACCTCGACTACGGGGCCGACGTGCACATCGAGCCGGGCGACCTGGAGACCTTCTACCTGGTCATGATCCCGCTCGCCGGGCGCAGCCTGATCCGCGCGGGCGACCAGGAGATCGTCTCCACCCCCGCGCTGGCCTCGCTGCCCTCGCCCACCCGGCACCTGGACATGCGCTGGGCGGCCGGCTGCCCGCAGCTCATCGTCAAGTTCGAGCGGCACGCGGTCGAACGCTCGATGGAGCAGCTCCTGGGTGAGCCGCTGGACCGGCCGGTCGTCTTCGACCTCGGCGTGGACCTGACGACCGGCTGGGCCCGGGCCTGGCGGGGCATGGCCGACCTCATCGTGCGCGAGGCCGAGCACGACGACGGGCTGCTGTCCCAGCCGCTGGCCGTCTCGCACCTGGAGAACGCGCTGCTCACCTCGCTGCTGACCGGCCAGCCCTCCACCTACCTCGACCGGCTCACCGCGCCCCGGCCGCCCGCGCTGCCCAAGGTGGTGCGCCGGGCGGTGGAGTTCGTGGAAGGTCACGCGCACCTGCCGCTCAGCACCGACGACATCGCCCGCGCGGTCGCGGTCAGCAGCCGTTCGCTGCAGGAGGGCTTCCGCGCCCACCTCGGCCTCACCCCGATGGCCCACCTCCGGCGCGTACGGCTGGCGCGCGTGCACGAGGAACTGGCGACGGGCGACCCGGCCCGGCTCACGGTGACCACCGTCGCGGCCCGCTGGGGCTTCCTGCACCAGGGCCGCTTCGCCGCCCTCTACCGCGAGGCCTACGGCCGGCCGCCGTCGGAGACCCTGCGCCAAGGCGTCCCGGTCTGAGCCCGCGGCCGGACTCCGCGTCTGGTGGATGAGACCCGCGCTCAGTGGATGGCCCGGCCCGGCGGCCGGGCCGTACCTTCGAGTGCAGGCGCCGCCACCCACCCTCTCACCAGCAAGGAGACCCACCCATGCGTAGCATCCTCGTCGTCGGCGCCGGTCAGGCCGGCCTCCACCTGGCCCTCGGACTGCTCCAGAAGGGCTACGACGTCACCGTCGTCGGCAACCGCACCGCCGAGGGCATCCGCGACGGCCGCGTCATGTCCGGCCAGGCCATGTTCGGCACCGCCCAGGCCTGCGAGCAGGCCCTCGGCCTCGACTGGTGGACCGGCGAGTGCCCGCCGATCGACGGCATCGAGCTGTCGGTGCCCGCACCGGACGGGCGGGGCCGGGCCCTGCACTGGTCGGCCCGCCTGCACGCCCCGGCCCGCTCGGTCGACCAGCGGATCAAGATGCCGGCCTGGATGGCGGAGGTGGAACGGCTCGGCGGCAAGTTCCTGCTGCACGACGCCTCCCCCGCCGACCTGGAGCGGTACGCCGAGCGCCACGACCTCGTGCTGGTGGCGGCCGGGAAGGGGCAGATCGCCTCGCTCTTCGAGCGTGACGCGGCCCGCTCGCCGTACCAGGCGCCGCAGCGGGCGCTGGCGGTCACCTACGTGCACGGCCTGCGCCCGCGCGAGGAGCACTCGGCGGTCTGCTTCAACCTGATCCCGGGCGTGGGCGAGTACTTCGTCTTCCCCGCGCTCACCCGCACCGGCCCCTGCGAGATCATGGTCTTCGAGGGCGTGCCCGGCGGGCCCATGGACTGCTGGGGCGACGTGCGCGGCCCCGCCGAGCACCTGGCGCGCAGCCGCGAGATCCTGGAGCGCTTCCTGCCGTGGGAGGCCGAGCGGTGCGACGGCATCGAGCTGACCGACGCGGGCGGCGTGCTGACCGGGCGGTTCGCGCCGACGGTCCGCCACCCGGTCGCGGTGCTGCCCTCCGGCCGGCCGGTGCTGGGCGTGGCCGACGTGCTGGTGCTCAACGACCCGATCACCGGCCAGGGCAGCAACAACGCCGCCAAGTGCGCCGACGTCTACCTGCGCGCCATCGTGGAGCGCGGCGCGCAGCCGTTCGACGCGGCCTGGATGCGGCAGACCTTCGAGCGCTTCTGGAGCCAGGCTCAGCACGTGACGAGCTGGACCAACACCCTGCTCGCCCCGGCGCAGCCGCACCACCTGGCGCTGCTCGGCGCGGCCGGGCAGGTCCCGGAGATCGCCTCCCGCTTCGTCAACGGCTTCGACGACCCGGCCGACTACGGCGACTGGTTCCTCGACGCCGGCAAGGCCGAGGCCTACCTGAGCCGGGTGGCGGCATGAGAGCGCTCCGTGACGCCTTCGGGCAGTTCGCCACCGGCGTGGCGGTGGTCACCGCGGTCAGCCCCGAAGGCGAGCGGGCCGGGGTCACGGTCAACTCCTTCACCTCGGTCTCGCTCGACCCGCCGCTGGTGCTGTGGTGCCTGGCCGGCCGGGCGCCGAGCGCCCGGGTGTTCCTGCGGGCGGGGCACTTCGCGGTCAACGTGCTGGCCGCCGGGCAGGACGAGCTGTCGCGGCGCTTCGCCACGCCGGCGGCCGACAAGTTCGCCGGGGTCGAGCTGCTGGCCGCGCCGCTGCCCATGCTCGCCGGGGCGCTGGCCACCTTCGCCTGCCGTACCGTGCGGGTGCTGGACGGGGGCGACCACCACATCTTCGTGGGCGAGGTCGAGGACTACCGGCGGTCCGGAGGGGAGCCGCTGGTCTTCCATTCGGGCCGCTACCGGGAGTTCGCGCCGGCCTGCTGATCGTCTGCCCTCGCCGCGGAAAATCCGTCATAGTGGGGACGGTTCGGGGATTCCAGGCGAGGGAGGACCGGCGTGAGCCGCGAGCACGAGATCGACCCGAGCATCCCCAGCGTCGCTCGGATGTACGACTACTACCTCGGCGGCAAGGACCACTTCCCGGCCGACCGGGAGGCCGCCGAGAAGATCGTCGCCCTGGTGCCCAGCGTCCGGCAGATCGCCCACGACAACCGCGCCTTCCTCGGCCGGGCGGTGCGGTTGCTGGCGGCGCGGGGCGTCACCCAGTTCCTCGACATCGGCTCCGGGCTGCCGACCCAGCAGAACACCCACCAGATCGCCCAGTCGGTGGCCCCCGAGGCCCGCGTCGCCTACGTGGACAACGATCCCGTGGTGCTCTCGCACGGGCGCGCGCTGCTGGCCGACCACGTGCACACCATCGTCGTCGACGCGGACATGCGCGCGCCCGACGAGCTGCTGGCTCATCCCGAGATCCGCGGCCTGCTCGACTTCGAGCGGCCGGTCGCCGTACTGCTGCTGGCCATGCTGCACTTCGTCCCCGGCCGGGAGGAGCCCGCGCAGATCCTCACCGCCCTGCGCAAGGTGCTCGCGCCGGGCAGTTACGTGGTCGTCTCCAACGCGTTCGCGGGTGAGGTGGACCCGGCGCGGTTGCGGGCCGGGGAACGGGTGTACGCCGGGACCAGCGCGGGCGGCGTGCACAGCCGCACCGCCGCCGAGCTCGCGGGCTTGACCGAGAGGTTCGAGCTGCTGGAGCCGGGCATCGTGCCGGTGGACGCCTGGCGGGTGCCGGAGGCGCGGCCCGACTTCACCAAGCCCGGCCTGCTCGGCCTCGTGGCGCGGGTGAACTAGCCGGTTCCTGGGCAGTGGCCCACCCGGCGCCCGGGCCGCTCGACCGGCCCGGCTGGGCGCGTGCTCCTTGACGAGGGCGTGGATCCGCTCGGCCAGGATGCGGTCCGGCTCCTCCAGCTCGGCGATCTTGGCGAGCACGTCCACTTCGGGGTCGGCCTTGGCGCCGCGCCGCGCGCTGGCCTTGAGCTCCTCGGCGTGCGCCTTCATCGCCGCGCGCTCCTCGGCCGAGAAGCCTTCGAAGGTCTTGGGGGTGGTGGTGGCGGCCATCTTGGGCTCCTTCTGGGTGGCTGTCCTGCTGACAACCTCAGAGTGCGCCCCCGCGTTGATAGATCAGCGATGCGTCCGCGATGGGCCCGCCATCGCGCGGCGGGGCGGGCCCATCGCGGCGCTAACAGGCCAGGTCGGGGCAGGTCAGGGCCAGGACGAGCCGGTTGCTGCCGTAGATGTTGTCGTAGTCTCCCTTGAACTCGTTGACCAGCCAGAGCTCGCCGCTGCCCGGCCAGTAGGACAGGTTCTGGGCGTTGCCGGGCGCGGTCGTCATGACGTGCACCTCGATCGCCGAGCGGTCCGCGGCGATGCTCACCCGGTGCAGGCAGGACTTGCGGAAGGCCCCGACGACGGACCGGCCGTCCTGGTCGGGCATGTAGCTGACCGGCGGCATGCCCTCGGGGCAGAGCCCTTCGAGCACGCCCCGGCCGCCGGTGAAGGCGCTGCCCTGCATGTCCCAGACCGGGCTGGTCCATCCCTCGGTGGGGCGGACCACCCCGCCGGCGTCCGGCTTGAGCAGGGCGGTGCTCGCGTCGAGCGGCCAGCGCAGGATCTTGCCGCCGGAGGCGCCCTGCCGGTACTCGACGGTGACCAGGTGGTCGGCGCCCGAGCGGTCGAGCGAGACGCCGTGGAAGCAGGGCCGCGCCAGGCTGGAGTCGCACCCGGCGGGGGCGGCGAACCGGTAGAAGCCGATCTGCGGCAGCGCGAACTCCGACCAGGCCGCCGAGCACACCCCGGCCGCGCAGCCGACGTTGCCGGAGGCGGTGGAGTTCATCCGCCATAACTGGGTGAGGTCGAAGACCCTGACCACGCGGTCGGCGCCGGGCAGGCCCGGGGTGTCCCCGCCGCTGAACACGAAGAGCTTGTTGCCGTACCAGGTGAGGCCGTCCGCGTGGCTGGCGATCTCGCGGAAGCCCTCGGCGCTGCCGTCCGGCTCGACCAGCAGCGCGTGCCGGTACGGCGCGCCGGCCGTCCCGGCGGTGACGTCGGCGAAGGTGACCCGGGCCAGCCGGTTGGCGCCGTGCGGATGGGACGAGCCGCTGCGCCAGCTCACCGCGACGATCTTCCGGCCCGGGCAGCCCGCGCACGGCGGGTAGAGGACCGAGCCGTTCATGCCGTCGCCGCTGCCGGTGATGCCCTGCGGGAACCAGTTGCCGGTGGTGTCGTCGGTGCCGTTCCAGCAGAACCCGCTCACCGGGACGCTGACCCGCAGGTTGGTGGGGTGGCAGATGGCGCGGGTGGCGTGCCCTCCGGCGGCGATGACCGCGCTCAGGTCGGTCCTGCCGACCGGGAAGGCGGCGGCGACCGCGTCGCGTTGGGCCTTGCCGTCGGTGTAGACGAGCGGGTTCACCTGGGCGAGTTGCGCCGCGGTGAGTGCCGGTCCGGTCGCCGCCGAAGCGGGGGCGGGCAGGCCGAGCAGTCCCGCCACGAGCAGGGCGGGGGCGAGCAGGACGGCGGCTAATCGGGTGGCCATGGCCTCTCCTAGGGGTCGATGAGTCGGGCTTTCAGCAAGGTGATCTCGTCCTGGCCGAGCCCCGCCCCGCGCAGGTACGGCTCGGCCCCGCCGTACCGCTCGCGCAGGTAGGCGAGCGTGGCCAGCATGGTGGCCGCGGTGACCTCGGCGAACAGCCGCCTGGACCGGGTGGTCGCGGCGAACTGCGCCTCGTGGCGCAGGGCGTCGGCGGTGAGGGCGTAGTCGGCGGCGATGTCCTCGTCGGCCACCCCGGCCAGGCTGAGCGAGAGGGCGACGATCAGGCCGGTGCGGTCCTTGCCGGAGTGGCAGTGCACCAGCACGCCACCTGCGGGGGCGGTGGCGATGGCGGCCATGGCCTCGGCGACGAGTGGCGCGCCGCGGTCGAGGATGGCGCGGTAGATGGCGGGCAGGGAGTCGGCCATCTCCTCCAGCACGGTGTCCTCCGGCCGCAGGACCGGCAGGTTGCGGTAGGCGGGGTGGGCGGCGAGGGGGCTCGGGTCCGCCCGGCACTCGGCGGCCAGGCGGAGGTCGGCCACGAGGGTGATGCCGTGGCCGAACACCGCCTCGACGCTCACCGGCCGTGGCCGGTCGGAGCGGATCAGCGCGCCGGGCCGGACCCGCCCGCCACCCGCCGCGGGGAGCCCTCCCAGATCCCGGGCATTCGCACACCCCGGCCAGGACAGCGTGCTCATCGGGGTTCTCGCAGGTTGCTGGTCCAGGCGTCGAGCTGGGCCTGCCACTCGACCGGGTCCTCGGGCCGTCCGGGCACGCCGGGCCGGGTCTGCCAGGGCAGCGGCCCGTCCTCGCGGCGGTACTCGACGCCGATGGCGGCGAGCCTCGGCAGGTGCGCGGCCAGCCGCCGCCGGAAGTCGGCCAGGTCCCGCCCGGCCGAGCTCCACACCGTCTCGGCGAAGGCGGAGAGCCGGGGGAAGGTCATGTAGTCGACCCGCCGGTTGGAGTCGATCAGCTCGGTCCAGACCCCGCACTGCGAGCCCACCACCCGGGCCGCGGCCTCCTCCCCGCGCAGTTCCTCGGGGATCGGCTCGAAGGCGTAGACGTCGTCGAGGGTGAGCACGGTCCCGAAGGGCACGGGCTCGTCCTCCCCCGGCCCCTGCCGGTAGTCGAAGTAGACGGCCGTGTTCGGGCAGGTGATCACGTCGTGCCCGGCCTTGGCGGCGGCCACCGCGCCCAGGTCGCCACGCCAGGACGCGACGACCGCGCCGGGCGCGAGGCCGCCCTCCAGGATCTCGTCCCAGCCGACCAGCCGCCGGCCGCGAGCGGTGAGGTAGTCGTCGAACTGGTGGATGAACCAGCTCTGCAACTCGTCCTCGTGGGTCAGCCCCAGCTCGCTCATCCGCCGCTGCGCGGCGGGGCTGGTGCGCCACTGGTCCTTGGGGCACTCGTCGCCGCCGACGCAGACGTAGGGGCTCGGGAACAGCTCCAGCACCTCGTCGAAGACGTTCTGGAAGAACGTGATCGTGCTGTCCTCGACGTTCAGCACGTTGACGCCGATCCCCCAGGTGGTCCGCACCTCCAGCGGCGTGCTCAGGTTGCCGAGCTCGGGGTAGGCGGCGATGGCCGCCTGGGTGTGGCCGGGCAGGTCGATTTCCGGCACGATCATGATGTGCCGGCGCGCGGCGTAGGCCACGATCTCGCGGATGTCGTCCTGGGTGTAGAAGCCGCCGTGCGGGCGGCCGTCCATGGTGCCGTTCCAGCCGGTCTGGCTCTCCTTGCGCCAGGAGCCGACCTCGGTCAGCCGGGGGTAGCGCCTGATCTCCAGGCGCCAGCCCTGGTCGTCGGTGAGGTGCAGGTGGAGGACGTTGAGCTTGTGCATCGCCATGAGGTCGATGAACCGCAGCAGGTCATGCTTGGTCATGAAATGTCGGGCGACGTCGAGGATGCAGCCACGCCACCCGAACCGCGGCTCGTCCTCGATGTGGACGGCCGGCACCTCGCAGGACCCGCCGGCCGCCGCCCGCCGGAAGGCCTCCGGCGGAAGCAACTGACGCAACGTCTGCGCGCCGTAGAAGGCCCCCGCCGGGCCGCCCGCGACGATGGCCACGCCGTCCTCGGCCACCGTCAGCCGGTAGGCCTCGGGCGGCAGGTCGCCGAGGCCGATCGTGATCGTTCCCGGGCCTGGGCCGCTCGGGAGCAGCTCACCTCCGGTGAAGGGGCAGAGTTCGGCCCGCAGCCAGGCGGCCACCTCGCCGAGCGCGGGATCGGCGGTCAGCGCCGTCCGGCCGGTGAGGACGAAGGTGCCTGGTCTGGTCTCGGACCGGACGGGCTTGGGAACGATCATCAAGTGTGACCTCCTACTTGCAGGTGATGGTGGCGTCGGCGATGTCGGCGTGATCGGACTGCGCGTTGTCGCCGCCGTTGGTCACGACCAGGCGGACGTGACCGGCGCCCTGGACGTTCGCGGTGACCTTCCTGGCCGGTTGCGCGCCGGTGACGACGCCGGAGTGCGCCACCCGGCCGCCGTCGGCCCAGACCTCGACGTCGACCGAACCCAGGTCGCCGACCTGGTCGTCCACGCCGGCCTGGAACTCGACCACCGAGCAGCGCCCGGCGGTGTAGAACTCGATGTCGGCCGGCGCGTGTGTGCCCAGCCCCTTGGCGTAGCGCACGCCGCCGATGGTGAGCGGCGCGCCGTCGCCCTGGCCCTTGCCGCCCACGCTCTGGTCGCGCTCGACGGGCCCCCAGTAGTTGGCGGCCTTGGTCCAGGTCAGGTCGCTCAGGTAGCTCGTGCCCGGCCCGGGAGCCTGCGCGACCCGGACGACCGCGCCGCCGGCGAGGGTGCCCGCGTCGCCGAGGCGGACGCTGCCGGTCAGGTCGTAGGTCTTCTGCTCGGCGCCGGCCGGTGCGGTGACCGCCCAGGTCGCGGTGAACCTCTCGCCGTCGCGCAGCGCGCCGGTCCTGGCCGGCGTGCGCGGCGTCGCCCTCCACCCCTCCGGTACGGCAAGCGTCACCTCCACGTCGCGAAGCGTCCCGGTGCGGCCGACGTTCGTGACCGTGGCCGAGATCTCCGCCTCCTTGCCGGGTTCGAGGGTGGAGGGCCGGTTGTCGCCGAGGAAGCGCGCCGGGTCGACGTCGAACGAGACCAGCGAAGGGGCCCGCTCCCGGCCGGCGCTCACCCGGTACATGACCGAGGAGTGCGCCGGCACGGCCGCCGACAGGTCGCCCTCGCTCGACCAGACCGCCCCGGTCCACAGGTCCTCGACCCGGTAGCGCCCGGTGTCGGGCAGCTTGAGCCGGCTCGCCTTGACCGAGATGGTGGCCTGCCGGTCGCTCTCGTTGAACAGCACGACCGCCCGGTCGCCGTTCTCCAGCGGCTTGACCAGCACGTGGTACCAGCCGTCAGTCTGGGCGTAGCGGCCCATGAGGCCGAGCCGGTCCTGGTTGACCGCGATGACCTTGGGGTTGGCCACGATCGAGGCGGGCGCCTTGGCCGGGTCGGCCTGGAGGATCAGCGGGGCCGCGCCGATCGCCCAGAGGCTGAACTGGCTGCGGTACTCCGCTTCGCTCATCCCGCCGCGGCCGGCCTGGATCAGGTCGGGGTCGGCCCAGCTTCCCTTGCCCGCGTAGTCGACGCGGAGCATGTTCGTCTCCCAGAGGCCGGCCATGCCGGCGTAGGTGTCGGCGATCGGCCGGTTGTAGACGTTGGTGCGCCAGGTGGTGGCCACCTGCCCGCCCCAGAGCCAGGGGACGCTGTTGCCGTCCTCGTTGTTCATCGCGAAGACGATCGAGTCGCCGAGGGCCTGGCGCATGGGCGGGTAGAGGATCTCGGCGATGTCGCGGGAGGTCTTGCCGGGGAAGTCGGCGACCGGGACGTTGCACCAGTCGTACTTGACGTAGTCGACGCCCCAGCTTCTGACCAGGGCGGCGTCGGCCGCCTCGTTCTTGTAGGAGCCGCGCCCGGCGCCGGCGCAGGCCTTGGTGCCGGCCGACAGGCTCAGGCCGAGCTTCAGCCCCTTGCCGTGCAGGTGGTCGGCCAGCGCCTTGACGCCCGAGGGGAAGCGGGCGGGGTCGGCGTTGCCGTCGGGGCCCTGCCAGCAGCCGTCGATGATCACGTAGGTGTAGCCGGCCTGGGCGAGCGTGGCCATGGCGTCGGCGGCCTGCCGTACCGTCGCCTCCGAGACGGCGCAGCCCAGCGTGCGGCTGCTCCAGCCCATCGGCGGGGTCTCGATCGCGGGCGGCGCGGACGTGGTGGCGTCGGCACTGGCTAAGGGCATGGTGAGGAGGGCCGCCACCGACAGGGCGGCCGTGATCTTGCGCATGGGAGGGTCCCGTCAGGCTGGGTTGAGGCTCGGGTTGCCCGGCTCGATGACGAAGCTGCCGGAGGTGTAGACGGGGGCGTGCGGCTGGGTGACGACCGCGAGCGAGCGGAAGTCGACCTTCATCTCGGTCGGCGAGATGCGGGTCCTGACGTAGCCGCGGCGGCCGTTGAAGAACTTCACGTGCGGGTTCTCGTCCAGCAGGATCTGCGTGTTGGGGTACTCGTCGAAGCCGTTGCCCGCGCTGGTGACCGAGGTGGTGACCAGTTCGACGGCGACCGACTTCGAGGCCGGGTCCTTGTGGTCGCGCTTGAGCTCGCCGGCCCAGTGCGAGTGCACGTCGCCGGTGAGCACGACGCCGTTGCGCTTGTTGTCGTCGAGGGCGGCGGCCAGGCGGTTGCGGGAGGCGACGTAGCCGTCCCAGCCCTCGTTGGAGAAGGACTTGGCCAGGCCGTTGGACCAGTCCATCTCCATCATGAAGACCTGCTGGCCGAGCAGGTCCCAGGTGGCGCCGGAGTTCTTCAGCTCGCCCTCCAGCCAGGCCTCCTGCTCCTTGCCGAGCAGGGTGCGGTTCTGGTCGAAGGCCTCCAGGCAGTCGGGGCCGATGTTGCCCGACCGGCCGGTGCAGGCGTACAGGTCGCGGTACTGCCGGGTGTCGAGCAGGTGCAGGTTGGCCACCGCGCCCCAGCGGATGCTGCGGTACAGGCGCAGCTTCCAGCCGTCCGGCCGCTGGGCGCGGCGCAGCGGCATGTTCTCGTAGTAGGCCTGGAAGGCGGCGGCCCGGCGGGGCAGGAAGGGCGGGTCGGGCTGCTCGGGGATGTCGGCCGCCCAGCCGTTCTCGATGTCGTGGTCGTCCCAGACCACCGCCCACGGCGCGATGGCGTGCGCGGCCTGCAGATCGGGGTCGGCCTTGTGCTGGGCGTGCCGCAGCCGGTAGCCGGCCAGGTCGAAGCACTCGCCGCCGGCCTGGTCGCGCACGGGGTACTTGTAGTCCCCGTACTCGTAGAGGTAGTCGCCGAGGAAGGCGATCAGGTCAGGGTGGTCCTCGGCCATCCGGCGGTAGGCGGTGAACCAGCCGGTCTGGTAGTCGGCGCAGGAGGTGAAGGCGAGGTTGAGCTCGCGGCTCCCGGCGCCGGGGGCGGGCGAGGTCAGCGTGCGGCCGACCGGGGAGATCTCGGTGCCGACGCGGAAGCGGTAGAAGTACTCGGCGCCGGGGGCGAGGCTGTCCAGTTCGATGTGGACGCTGTGCGCCGCCTCGGGCCGGGCCACCTCGACGCCGCCGCGCACGACGTGGCGGAAGTTCTCGTCCTTGGCGACCTGCCACTGGACGGGCACCGGCCGGTCGGGCATGCCGCCGAGACCGTCCGGGGCCAGGGGGTCCATGGCCAGCCGGGTCCAGAGGACCATGCCACGGGGATCGGGCTCGCCGGAGGCGACGCCTAACTGGAAGACATCCGACAGGGGGGCACGCCGGGCCGCCGCGCGCACTGGTGCGGTGTCCAGTGCGGCGACGAGGCCCAGGCTCGCGCCCCCGGCGATGAGTGAACGCCGGGTGATCATGCGGGGGGCTCCTACTTGATGGTCGCGTTGCCCTCGGTGACGGCCTGCTCGACGCCCTGCTGGGCGGTGATCTTGCCGAGGTAGACCTCGTTGAAGATGCCGGTCAGCTTCTGCTCGAAGCCGGTCCAGCCGGTGACGATCGGCATGTTGAAGGTGGTGCCCTTCGACTGCTCCAGGAAGGGGGTGACGTCGACCGGCTTGGCGTTGTTCTTCCAGAAGTCGATGTAGCCCTGGGCCAGGCTGTCGCCCACCAGCGCGGGGAAGATGTAGCCCTGGTCGGCCATCGACTTCTGGGCCTCCTCACCGGCGAGGTACTTGGCCAGCTTCATGGCCTCCTCGGGGTGCTTGCTCTTGGCGTAGACCGACTCGCCGAGGCCGTTGATGTTCACGGCCCGGCCCTTCGGGCCCTCCGGCATCATCGCGACGCCGATGCCGAAGTTGATCTCCGGTGCGACGTAGGGCAGCAGGGCGTTGTTGGCCGGGTACATGGCGACCTGGCCGCCCTTGAACATGTCGGCGGCCTTGCCGGTGGGCGGGTTGGTCTGGGTGGCCGGCGGCGAGACGTGGTGCTTGGTGATCAGGTCGACGCCGAACTGCACCGCCTCGGCGGAGGCCGCGTCGTTGAAGACGTACTTGCCGAAGGGCTTGTCGACCAGCTTGCCGCCGTTGGACTCGATCCAGTTCATCCACTGGGTCTGGGAGTGGTTGGTGGAGGCGAAGCCGTACGTCTTGATCTTGTCGGGGTTGAAGCCGGCCTCGCCGGGGTGCTTGCCGGCCTCGTCCACGGTGAGCTTCTTGGCCAGCTCGACCAGCGTGCCGGAGCCGTCGGGCGCCCAGGTGAGCTTGTCCGGCATCTCGACGCCGGCCTTCTCGAACAGGTCCTTGTTGTAGAGCAGGCCCGGCATGCCCCAGTCCTTGGGCACGCCGTACAGCTTGCCCTCGTAGGTGTTGGAGGCCACGACGTTGGGGTGGTACTTGGCGGGGTCGAGCTTGAGCGGGCTGAGGTCGGCGAGGACGCCCTTGGTGACGAAGGCCGGGAAGTAGCTGACCTGCATCCAGAACACGTCGGGCGCGCTGCCCGCGACGGCGTCGGCGGTGAGCTTGGTCCAGTAGTCGTCGTAGGGCATCACCTCGATCTTGACCTTGATGTTCGGGTTCGCCTTCTCGAAGGCCGCCATGACCTTGTCGTAGCCGACCTTCTGCTGCTCGTCCCAGAGGCGGTAGGTCAGCGTCACCGGGCCGGCGCTCTCCGAGGAGCCGCCGCCGGAGCCGCAGGCGGCGAGGGGCAGGGCCAGCAGGGCCGCGAGGGTGAGGCGTATGCGGGGGGATTTCATACTCGTGCCTTTCACTTCAGACCGGTCAGGACGACCGACCGGACGATGTAGCGCTGGAAGAAGATGAAGATCACGACAGTCGGCACCAGGGCGATCAGCCCGCCGGACATGATCGCGGTGTAGTCGACGCCGATGCCGACCTTGAGCGCGGCCAGCGCGACCGTGATGACCTTCGTCTCGTCGCCGCTGGTGATGATCAGCGGCCACATGAAGCTGTTCCACGAGGAGATCACCGTGATGATCGCCAGGGTGCCGAGCGCGGGCTTGCACAGCGGCAGGAGCACCCGCACCAGGATGGTCATCGGGCCCGCGCCGTCGATCCGCGCGGCCTCTTCGAGGCCCGCGGGCAAGCCGCGGAAGAACTGCCGCATCAGGAAGATCCCGTACGGCGAGCCGAGGAGGTACGGCACCAGCAGCCCGCCCCAGGTGTTGATGAGGTCGAGCTCCTTCATGATGAGGAACAACGGGATCACCGTCACCGCGACCGGCACCATCATCGTCGCCACGAACAGCCAGAACAGCACCTCGCGGCCACGGAACCTGAGCCGGGCGAAGGCGTAGGCGGCGAAGGTGGTGAAGACGAGCTGCCCGACCGTCAGCGCGGCGGTCATCAGCGCCGTGTTGAGGATGTACTGCGGGAACTCCCCGCCGAGCAGCTTGGTGAGGTTGTCGGTGGTCGGCGGCACCCCCGGCAGCCACGGCGCGGTCGTGTGCAACTGCTCCTGCGACTTGAACGCCGTCAGCACCACGAGGATGTAGGGGAAGACGGTGATCACCGAGCCGACGATGAGCGTGGCGTAGAGCAGAAAACGCTTCATGGGTCCCTCAGCTCATGTCGTAGGTGGTGCGCTTGCTGAAGAACCTGATCTGGACCGAGGTCACCAGCAGGATGATCAGGAAGAGCACGATGGACACGGTCGCGGCGTAGCCGAAGTCGAACTCCCTGAACGCCAGGTGGAAGATCTTGAAGTTGATCACCGTCGTGGACTCGCTGGGCCCGCCCGCGGTCATCGAGTAGATGGTGTCGAACGCCTGGAAGGCGCCGATCATGTTGGTCACCGTGACGAAGAACATCGTGGGGTTGAGCAGCGGCAGCGTCACCCGGAAGAAGCGCTGGACCGGCGTCGCCCCGTCGCAGGCGGCCGCGTCGTACAGCTCCTGCGGGATGCCCTGCAGCCCGGCCAGGAAGAACAGCATGTTGTAGCCGGTGTGCTGCCACACGCTCACCAGCGCGACGGCCGGCAGGGCCAGCGACGACTCCGACAGCCAGGCGGGCCCGGTGATGCCGAACACGTCGAGCAACTGGTTGATCGCGCCGTCCTTCGGATCGAAGATCCAGCTCCAGACCAGGCCGAGCACCATCGGCGTGGCCATCCAGGGGATCACGAACAGCGCGCGGAAGAACTTCACGCCCTTGACCCGCTGGTTCAGCATCAGCGCCAGGAGCAGGGCCAGGACCGTCTGGAGCGGGATGGCCAGCAGGACGTAGACGATCGTCGTGCCGAGCGAGCTCCAGACCGATCCGTCGGCGGCCAGCTTGCGGTAGTTGTCCAGGCCGACGAAGGTCGGGTCGGACAGCAGTTCCCAGTCGAAGAGGCTGAGGACGAAGACGATGACGACGGGCAGCAGCAGGAAGGCGACGACGCCGAAGAGACTGGGCCCGATGAACAGGTACGGGTACCACCGGCCTGGCCTGCGGCGCTTGGCGGCGGGCCGTACCGGTGTCCGGACCGGTGGCGGCGCCGTCCCGACCGTCACGACGGATCCGTCCTGGTCGGGACCATCAGCCGTCTGGTGGTGGCCAGGCCCCAGTCGTCCAGGGCGGCGATCGGGTCGCTGGAGCCGCGCAGGCCGCCGGTGGCGTCGATGTGCGCCGCCCACTCCTCGCGGGCCTCCACCTCGGGGCGGGCCATGATGCAGTCGGGGTCGTTGACCCACCAGCGCGCGTGCAGGAACTCGCGGGCGGCGCCGGTCAGCCGGGCGCCGAGCTGCGAGGGCTGGCTGATGTCGCCCGACCTGGGCAGGAGCGTCGGGGCGATGTCGGGGCTGACCCGCATGATGTCGACCAGGCCGAGGCTCGGCAACATCGGGGCGCCGCAGCCGTGGATGGTGGCCGCGGGGCCGGCCCCCTGCCTGATGAGCTCGAGCCCGCGCCGGTAGGCGGCGATCGGGGTGAGGTCCTCGTGGCGGCGGCCGGGGAGCGCTCCGGCGTAGAGGTAGTCGAGCTTGAAGTGCGTCAGGCCGATGGCCGACAGGGTCTCGAAGACGTGCACGAGATGCGCGGCGGCGTCGGGGTGGGTGACGTCGAGAACGGCGAGGTCCTGGTCCCACATCCGGCCCGCGTCGGCGCCGCCGACCAGCCAGTCGGGGTGCTCGCGGAAGATCCGGCTGCGGTGGCCGACCAGGAAGGGCGCCAGCCAGATGCCGCCGCGCTTGCCGGCCTCGCGGACGGTGCCGACCGCGCGTTCCAGCGAGCCGAACTCGGGGCGCAACTCCAGCCAGTCGCCGATCTCGGCCTCGTAGCCGTCGTCGATCAGGAACATGTCGGCCTCGACGCCGTGCTGCTCGGCCAGCCGCAGGTTGTCGAGGATGTCCTGGTCGGTGACCTTGTCCCAGTAGCCGTACCAGGAGCACCACATCGGGGGGACGGCCGGGAAGCTCGGCGGGGCCACGCCCTCGGCCATCATCTCGGCCCAGGTGCGCAGGGCCGCGTCGAGCGGGCCGTCGACCTGCGTGTGCCGGACCGGGCCGTCGGCGGAGACGACCAGGCGGCCGCCCTCCTCGCGGACCCGGATGGACGGGACGTCCAGATGGCTGGCCGCCGACCAGAGCGAGACGGGCGCGCCGTCCCCGGGATCGACCGCGATCAGGCCCTCGCCCTGGAACGCTCCGGGCGGGATCGGGGTCTCGGGGCGGTAGCAGAGCGTCTGGATGGTCTCGCTCGCCGGCCTCGGCGGGCTATCGCCGACGCGGTAGGCGCCCGTGGGACTCCACGACTGCCAGCCGTGCTCGAAGATCAGCGCCTGCTGGGGGTGGCCGGTGATTTCGCCGACATCAGCGAACGGCATCAGGCTTCTCCTTTCGGAGAGTTTCGAAGGAGCGCTTCATTAGTAGCATCGGCGAGCAAAGCTCGGCAATGCCTAATTTCACGCCACATCGCACCTGGCTTCGTCAATCTCGACATCTATGATCATTGGCAGCCCGCGAGTTAAAGAGGAAACCTTCCAATGCCGCACCCTCCGCCCACCGGTGGCGACCTGTCCCGGCTGCGCCGGCTCAACTCGCTGTCGGCCGTCAACGCCCTGCGCGGAGCCGGAGCCGTCACGTTGTCCGCCCTGGCCGAGCGCACCGGCCTGTCGCGGCCCTCGACCAAGGAGGTCCTCGGCGAGCTGATCGACCTGGGCTGGGTCGCCGAGGTCTCGCCATCGGCGGGCGGCATGGGCCGGCCCGCCCGCCGCTACCGCTTCCGCGCCGACCGCGGGCACCTGATCGGCCTCGACATCGGAGGGCACAACGTCCGTGCCGCCCTGGCCGACCTCGACGGCGAGATCCTGGCCGAGACCAGGCAGCCCGTCCTGCCGCTCGCCCCGCGCGAGGAGCGCCTGGCGGCGATCGAGCGGGCGGTGGCCGGCTGCCTGGCCCTGGCCGGCAAGCAGCTCTGCGACCTGTGGGCGGTGGCGGTCGGCACCACCGGCATCGTCACCCCCGACGGCCGGGTCGCCTACTCCGCCACCATCCCCTCCTGGACCGGCCTCGACCTGGCCGGACGGCTGCGCGAGCTGTTCGGCTGCCCGGTGCTCGTCGACAACGACAGCCGCCTCGCCGCCCTGGCCGAGAACCGGCGCGGAGCCGCCCGTGGCGCGCAGGACGTGGTGTTCCTGCACGTCGCCAGGCGGATGGGGGCCGGCCTGATCATCGACGGCAAGCTCCACCGCGGCTTCGGCGCGGCCGCGGGCGAGCTCGTGATGCTGCCCGAGGTCCGCTGGCTGCGCGCGACGGGACACCTGAACGAGTGCGAGATCGTCCCCGAGGGCACCTCGCCGGAGGACGCCGCCGGGTACACCCTGGCCGCCGCCCGGCGAGGCGAGCCCCTGGCCATGGCGGCGGTCGACCGCTACCTCGACGACCTGGCCGTCGGCGCCGCCGCCATGGCCCTGCTGCTCGACCCGGAGGTCGTGATCCTCGGCGGCGGCTTCTCCCGCTCGGCCGACGTGCTGCTCGAACCGCTGCGCGCCCGGCTCGAACGCTCCTGCATGCGCCCGCCCGAGGTCCGCGCCTCCACCCTCGGCGAGGAGTGCGTGGTGCTCGGCGCGATCGACTACGCCGTCGATCACGTCGACCGGCACTACTTCACCACCGAGGCCGGACCGGTGCAGGCCCTGCCGCCGGCGACCGGCCCCTGAGCGGGGGCGGCGCCGATCACCGGTCGCCGGGCTCGGCCGGGCAGGGGTCGCCGATGTGCACCCGCGGGACCGGGTAGAGGACGTTGCGCCGCTGCTCGGTCAGGTCCTTGAGCCAGGCGTCGTCGTAGACGTAGCCGTACCGGCTGCCCGCCCACACCGGGCCGTAGCGGTAGATGACCACGCGGCGCTCGCCGGGGTTGGTGCGGGTGGAGCCGCCGTGCATCAGCCCGTCCACGAACAGCAGCGCGTCGCCCTTCTCCAGGTAGGCCGGGATCGCGCCGGGCAGGGTGTCCATCCGGTCGCCCTTGGCGTAGTCGCCGGCCAGCGGGTGCTTGAAGTTCGACTTGTGCGAGCCGGGCACGACCATCGTGGCGCCGTCGCCCTCGCCGATGTCGGTCAGCGCGAGGATGATGTTGACCTGGCCGCAGCGGAAGACGCCGTGGTCGTAGCGGTAGCCGCAGCGCAGCGCGGTGCGATAACCGCCCGAGTGCACCGGGTGGTGCCCGCCCGACTCGCGGATCGAGGCGATCGTCTCGTCGACGAAGACGCCGGGGATGTAGCTGTCCTCCTCCCCCGCGTAGTGCTTGACCAGGTCAAACCAGCTCGGGTGGTCGATCAGCTCCTCGAAGGGCCGGCCGGCGGCCACCGCCTGGTGCAGCTCGAAGCCGGTCTCGGGGGTGTAGTCGCGGCGCTGGGCGCCCCGGTACCAGTCGCCCCTGGCCAGGTCGCGCGGGAAGGCGTCGAACTCCGCGTTCAGGCGCTGGAGCAGATCGGCGTCGACGGCGTTCTTGAGGATCAGGTAGCCGTTGAGGTCGAACATGAAGTCATCGAGCTCGGACATGTCAGGAAACCTCCGTGATGTGGCGAGACGGGGTGTGGTGGGACTGGGATGTGGTGAGACCGGGATGTGGTGGGTCGCCGCCACTCTCCCCCGGCCGCCTCGCCCCGGTCATCCACCCGAACTCGCCGACCTGTCGCATATCCTCAAGGCGTGTCCTCCCTCGTGCAGGTCGTCGGCCTGCAGGCGTTCCACGAGACGGCGGGCTCCATGCCCCGCGCCCACATCCACCCCGAGCTGGAGTTCAACCTCGTCCTGTCCGGCACCGCCCGGTACGCGACGGTCAGCGGCGAGGTGGACCTGCCTCGCGGCCGGCTCGCCGTCTTCTGGGGCGGCTACCCGCACCGGCTCCTCACCGCCGAGCGCGTCGACCTCCTGTGGGCCACCGTCCCGCTGAGCGCCGTCATCGGCCACGACCCGCTGCGCGGCGCCGTCGAGCGGGCGCTGTCCGGCGAGTTCCTGTACGGCACAGCCGCCGAGGGCGAGCACGACCGCTTCCTGATGAGCCGCTGGGACCACGAACTGCGCCACGAGCCGCCCCGCCCGGTGGCCGAGGTCTGCCTGATGGAGATGCACGCCCGGCTGGCCCGGCTCGGCGGCGACCCGGGCGAGAGGTCGGGCTCCGGCGCTGCGGCGGCCGGCTCGGCCGAGCGCATGCTCGCCGTCGTCGCCCGCCGCTACACCGACAAGCTCTCCGTCGAGGAGATCGCCGACGCCGCCGGCGTGCACCCGACCTACGCCGCCCTGGCCTTCAAGCAGGCCCTCGGCATGCCCGTCTGGCAGTACGTCACCCGGCTGCGGGTCGCCCACGCGTGCCGGCTGTTGCAGGCCACCGACTGGGGCATCGACCGGGTCGCGCACGCCAGCGGGTTCCAGACCCGGTCGAGCTTCTACCGGGCCTTCGCCGGCTCGCTCGGCCAGACGCCCACGGAGTTCCGGCAGCGGGGGGTCACCGGCGTGGGGTACTTCCCGTGACCCGCGCCCGGTAGTCCCGGGGCGGCAGGCCGTACTCGCGGCTGAAGGACCGGCTGAAGTGGAAGGGGCTGACGAAGCCGGAGGCCGCCGCGATCCGGCCGATGTCCAGGTCGGTCAGCTCCAGGAGGCGGGCGGCGTGCCTGAGCCTGGCCTCCCGTACGGCCTGCATGGGCGTGCGGCCGGTCTGGGCGGAGAACAGGTGGGCGAACCGCGACGGCGACAACGCCACCGCCCTGGCCAGCGAGTCCACCGTGTGCGGGGCGCCCGGCTCGGCGGCGATGAGCGACTGTGCCTGCCGTACTCGCAGGTCGGCGCTCTCGTCCTGCGGCCTGGCGGTCGAGGCGGCCAGAACCAGCACCTCCTCGACGGCGCCCAGCACCAGCTCGCGGGCCGCGGGCGCCTCGGCGACCGCCGGCCGGTCGGCGGCGTCTTCGTCGGGCAGGGGCGGCAGCGGGCCGTGGCCCGGCCAGCGGGCGTCGGCGTGCGCCCGGCGGAAGGCCTGGTCCACGCGCTCGCGCACCGCCTCGGGCAGGGACGGCAGGAACGAGCACCTCCCGCCGACCGCGTACGGGGCCAGCCAGGTGTGCCAGGCGGGCCGGGGCTGGAAGTGGATCCACCAGAACCGCCACCCGTCCGCGCCGGGCGCCACCCGGTAGTGCTGGGCCACCTTCGACCCGAGAACGACCAGGTCACCGGGCCCCGTGGTGTGCGACCACTCCCCCTGCTCGACGTAGCCCGCCCCGGCCTCGGTCCACATCAGCAGCCAGCTCGGCGACCCCTCCGCGCGGCGCACCGAGTAGCCGGGCGCCTTGTCGTAGTGGCAGAGCAGCACCAGCTCGGTAGCAGGAACAGACATGTCGTCAGCCGTCGCAGACATACCGTCCACCCGATCACGTCCCTACCGTTGAGGTCATGAGCGAAGCTACCGCGACCATCGATCTCGCCGCCTTCCACGAGCACGGCTACCTCGTCGTCCCCGGGCTGCTCGGCCCGGCCGAGGTGGAGGAGCTGCGCGAGGAGTTCACCGCTCTGCACGCCGGCGGGCCGATCCCCGGCCACTTCACGCCGAGGCCGCAGGACGAGTCGGGCCCCTACGACCCGCTGCGCGACTACCCACGCGTCATGCACCCGCACCAGGTCAGCGGCGTCGCCCTGCGCTACCTGCTGGACGCCCGCTTCGGCGCGATCGTCGGCCGGCTGCTCGGCGAGGAGCCCGTAGCAGCCCAGAGCATGTTCTACTTCAAGCCGCCCGGCGCCAAGGGGCAGGCGTTGCACCAGGACAACTTCTACCTCAAGGTGGAGCCCGGCACCTGCATCGCCGCCTGGGTCGCGCTCGACGTCGTCGACCGGGCCAACGGCGGCCTCGAAGTGGTGCCCGGCACGCACCTGATGGACCTGTTCTGCCCGGACGAGGCCGACGACGACCGCTCCTTCACCCGCGAGTACGTCCCGCCGCCGCCCGGCCTGGAGCGCGTCCCGGTCGACATGCAGCCGGGCGACGTGCTCTTCTTCAACGGCAGCCTGGTGCACGGCTCGGAGCCGAACACCACCGCCGACCGCTTCCGCCGCAGCTTCATCTGCCACTACGCCGGCCGCTCCACCGAACGCATCTCCGCCTGGTACCCCACCCTCACCATGAACGGCCGGGAGATCCACTTCGACGAGGCCGAGGGCGGCGGCCCCTGCGGCACCGAAACCACCGCCGGCCCGCACTAGCCCGGGCCTCGCTCGGTCCAGGCGCCGGAGTTCCGCGGCCGCCTCGGCGCCGAGTTCGGCGTCACCGCTCCCGCCGGGGCAGGTAGGTGAAGGTCGGCCCCGCGGCGCAACCCTCCTCGTCGGTGAGCCGCATGAGCGCCTGCGCCTCGGCCTTCAGCTCGAACATGACGCCGGTCGCCTCGCCGAGCCGGCCGGGCTCGCCGTTGAACGTCTGCTCCAGGATCCGCAGCAACTCGCAGTAGGTCTCGTCGAACCGGTCCTGCGCCGCTCTGACCTCGCTTCCGGGCTCGGCCGGCCGCGGGTTGCGAGCCAGGGGACGGATGCCGTCCGGATCGACGGCGACCTTCTCCCCGGTCGGGCCCGACCGCGGCGTGTCACCGCGCCGGTAGCGCCGGCCGAGCTTGAGCTCCTCGAAGCGGTAGTAGTGGGCCAGCTCGTCCCGCTCGGGGTGGAAGACGCTCCGGTCGCCGTCCCAGACCGAACCGTGCGAGGCGCCCTCGCCCTGGTCCACGATCTCCTTGAGCGCGCCGAGCGCGGAGTCCAGATCCTCGACGGCGAACACCTCGCCGGCGGTGTGGCGGAACCGGGCTCCGCTGAGCTGCCGGGCCGGGTCGCCGCTGAAGACGGCCCGCTCGCCGTACCGCTCGCAGAGATGACGCAGGCCGGTTTCGACCGCGGCGTAGAACTGGCCGATGGTCTCGTACCGGTCGCTCTGGGCGGGCGCGTCCGCCGGGGCCGGCTGCTCCAGGCGCAGGAACATCTCCAGCGCCTCCGGCCCGAAGGGCAGCAGCGAGAGCTCCAGGGAGGGATCACCGTGCGGCAACGTCCTGGGGTACGGCGGCAGCATGCCGGGCTTGTCCAGCTCCGGCCGCCCGCCGACGGCGTTGAGCAGGTTCGCCGCGAGCGCCAGGTGCAGCATCTCCTCGATGAAGACGCCCTCGACGGCTTCGGCGGCCTCCGGGTTGCGCTCGGCGTCGAGGGAGTAGAGCGCGACCAGGTAGGGCGGAAGGGTGGCGTGCTCCAGTTCGACCGCCCACTGCAGATGCTCGCGCAGGCCGGCGAGCGTGGTGATGGGCTCGCGGCTCATCCGCCCCGCACCTCGGCCTTCCGCCGCAGCTCGTCCTCGCCGACGAGGACGAACATCGGCTGCCCCGGCGGGCAGAGCATCGTCACGGTGAACCGCAGCGGCACGTCGTCCCGGTTGTTGCCGTCGCGGTAGTGGATGAGGTCGCCGCCCGGCTCCCAGAACGCCTCGCCGGCGCGGATCACGCGAGGGGGCTCGCCTTCGAGCTCCATCAGCATCTCGCCGTCGAGCACGACGCCGAAGGCGGGGCCCGGGTGCCGGTGCGGCGGTGCGCCGGGGTCGCCGGCGGGGTATTCGACGAGCACGGTCATCACGTGCGCGCCGTCGGGGATGAACGGCGGCTGCGCTTCCTGGAGCACGGTGAGCGCGGTCTGCCAGGCCGTCGATCGCGACTTGGACGGATGGGCGTTCATGTCCGGCTCCCCCTACTTCCCGGCGCCGCTGTCGAGCCACTCCCGGTAGGTGATCTTGGCGAGCTGGGCGCCCTCGCCCGGCACCAGGGTGCGGTCGCCGGGCACGCTGCCGAAGTAACGCGCCTGCGGGTCGGTCACCACCTCGCGCGGATCGCCCCAGGCGGCCAGCGCCTTGCGGAAGAACTCGTCCATCCGGTACTCGATCGGTCCCCCGACCTCCAGCCGTCCGTTCAGCGGGGACCCGGCGGCCGTGCGGCCGACCGCCTGCGCGACCTCCTCGCCCGCCATCGGCTGGAAGGCGACCGGCGCGATCCGCACCTGGCCGTCCACCGCGGCCTCGTCGGCGATGCGCCGGGCGAACTCGAAGAACTGCGTGGCGTGGACGAGCGAGAACGGGATGCCCGAGTCCTGGATCAGCCGCTCCTGAGCGATCTTCGCCGCGAAGTAGGCGTTCTCCGGCATCTTCTCGGTGCCGACGACGGACAGGGCGACGTGGTGGCCGACGCCGGCCCGCTTCTCCGCCTCGAGCAGGTTGCCGGTCGAGGTGGTGAAGAAGTTCATCACGTCGGCGGGGGCGAAGGAGGGCGAGTTCGACACGTCGATCACGACGCCGGCGCCTTCCATGACCTCGGCCAAGCCCTGCCCGGTGAGCGCGTTGACGCCGGTGTCCGGGGAGGCGGCGACCGCCTCGTGGCCGTGCTCGCCGAGCTTGCGCACCAGCTTCGACCCGATCAGACCCGTTCCACCGATGACCACGACTTTCATGCGAACCTCCTGTGGACCGCCGGGCAGCCCCTGCTGCCCGGTCGCTGCTTAGACCGGACGGCAGTCCGCGTTCGTGACAACGGGCGGGAAAATCTCCGGCTCGTCCGCCGCTCGCCGGGCGCTCACGCTTTCGTGCGATGTCGGCGCGGGCCGCCGGCCGCACAGTCGAGGCATGCACAACGATCTCCAAGCCCTCTGCTCCCACGTGTACGGCTCGCGCCCGGCCGTGCCGGCCGGCCACGCCGACGTCTGCGAGGAGTGCTCGACCTCCGGCGGCCGGTGGGTGGAACTACGCGAATGCCTCACCTGCGGGTACGTGGGCTGCTGCGACACCTCGCCGGGCCGGCACGCCGCCGCCCACTGGGCCGCCACGGCGCACCCGGCGACCGCCTCGCTGGAGCCGGGCGACCGCGGCGGCTGGTGCTACGCCGACCGCAGCCCGTTGCGGTCGGTACGGCGAAGCCGCCGGATCACCGTGTAGGGACGTCGTGGTCGAGCACGAGCCGGGTCAGCTCCACCCGGGAGCTGATCCCGAGCTTGGTGAAGGCGTGCCACAGGTGGGTGCTGACCGTGTGCGGGGACAGGTGAAGCTGCTCGGCCACCTGCCTGTTGGTCGCCCCGCCGGCCACGAGCCGGACGATCTGCAGCTCGGAGGCGGTGAGGCTGTCCCATCCCTCGGTGGGACGGCTCGCCACCGTGCGGGCGCGACGCTCGCCCAGGGACCGCAGCCGCTCGCGCACCCTTGCCGCGTCGCGCACGGCCTCGGCCTGCTCGTAGAGGCTCAGCGCGTCGTCGAGGCAGTCGATCGTGCCGGTGTCCTCCAGGGCGGCGGCGAGCACGAGCGGGCGGGGGAGGTCGCGGTAGTGCTGGACCGAGCGGGCGAGGAGCGCGCGGTCGCCGGCCAGCAGGGCGCGGGCGTGGAGGGCGGTCGCGGTGAAGATCGGGATGCCGGGGTTGGCCCGATGCCGGGTCTCGGCGAACTCGGTGGCCCCGATCGCGCCGGCCCGGTCACCGGCGCGCAGAGCCCTGCGCACGAGCACGACCTCGTCCACCGGGTCGCCGGGATGCAACAACAACGACACGCCCCGGCCGCCCCCACCGGCCTCCGCCCCCAGAACCGCCCGGCCCTGTCCGGCCTCGGCTGCCAGAAGGACCCCGGCGGGTGCCCGGCCCTGGTCCGGCTCTTCTGGGTGGCCGGTGTGGAGGGCGATCCGGGCGAGCACGTGCCGGACGGCGGCCTCGTCGAAGCTGCCGGGGCCGAGCTCGCGCGCCATCGCCAGGACCGCTTCCGCCTCGGCCCGGGCGTCGCCGAGCCGGCCCGCGTCCAGGAAGATCCGGCAGCGGGCCATCCCCCAGGGCAGCAGCCCGGTCTGCCCGAGGTGCCGCGCCCTGCGCACCCCGTCGTCCGCCTCGGCCAGCGCCTGCTCCACCTGCCCCAGCGCGCTCAGCAGCAGCGACTTCCAGACCCGCGGCAGCCACGGCGCCTCACCCTGCGGCAGGTCCCCCGCCACGGACACCGCCTGGTCGGCGAGGTCGAGCGCACGATGGACCTCCAGCCGGTGCTCGGCGATGATCGAGCCGACGCCGAGCAACGTCGCCCGCGAGGCCTGGTCGGCCGCCTGGGTCGCGGCCACCAGAGCCTCCGGCAGCAGCCGGCCCGCCTCGGCGATCCCGTCCTCGTCGAGGAGCGCGAGGTTGACGACCAGGGTGGCCAGGAGCTGGGTGCGGGTCCTGGCCGGGAGCCCCGGCAGCGCGAGGCCGGCCCGGCTCTGCCGTACCGCTTCAGAAACGGAGCGCTGGTCGGCCACCAGGGCCAGCCCGAGCCTGATGTTCGCCTCGACCTCGACCGGGAGCGGACGGGCGAGCGCGCTCTCGGCGAGCGCGTACGCCTCACCGGCCTGGCCGGTCTGGGAGAACAGCGGCAGCGCCTCGGCGATCAGGGCGGCCTGGCGCAGCGGATCGGGCGCGGACAGCTCGATCGCCCGGCGGCTCATCTCGACCGCCGCCGACGGTGTCATGCTCGCGAGCTCCCGGGCGGCCTGCCTGAGCAGCGCGACCGCGCTGTGGTCCCCCGGCTCGGCGATCTCGGCGAGGTCGGCGGCCACCCGCACGACCGGCACGCCCTGCGCCAGCCGCAAGTCGACGGCCTCGCGGCGCAGCGCCCTGCGCAGCGTGGCCGGCAACGCCGCCCGGACGGCCTCGCGGATGAGGTCGTGGCTGAACACGAGGCTGCCGCCGGTCTCCGTCAGGAGGTCGGCCTGCAGCAGTTCCTCCAGCGCGTCCAGCAGGGTGGCCGCCGGCTCCCCGGTGAGCTCGGCGAGCTGGTCGACCGCGACGGCGCGGCCCAGGACGGCCGCGATCTGCGCCGCCTTGCGCGCGGACGGCGACACCTGCTCCAGGCGGTGCTGGACCGAGGCGTGGAACCGCAGCGGCAGCCGCCGCCTGGTCAGCCGGGCGACGCCGCCGGCGACGGCGACCGCGCCTTCGTCGAGCACGCCGTTGATCAGCTCGTTGAGCAGCAGCGGCTGGCCCTGAGCGCGTTGCGCCAGCTCCAGCAGGGCGTCGTCGGGGGTGGCGGCGAGCAGGTCTCCGGTCATCGCCGCGACCGCCCGGCTCCCCAGCGGCGCGAGGGTGAGCAGGTGCGCGCCGGACAGGTCGAGCGCGGAGAGCGTGGCGCGCACGTCCGGCGCGAGAGGCCCGGTGCGGGTGGCCAGGATCCAGGCGACGGGGTGCATCGCGAGCCGCCGCGGCAGGGTGCGCAGCGCGAGCAGGGTCCCCTCGTCGCACCACTGGAGGTCGTCGAGGACGATCACCACCGGGGCGGCGAGGGCGGCGCGCTCCAGATGCTCGTGGACCTCCTGCAGCAGCCAGTACCGGCTCGCCGAGGTCTCGGGCGGGTCCTGGACCGCGTCCGGGGGCAGGATGTGGTGCGGCGCCGAGTGCAGCGCGCCGAGCAGTGCGCCGAACGGGATCGTCTGGCTGTCGGGGTCCCCGCCGCCGTGGATGACGCGCAGGCCCGTCTCCTCGGCCATCTGCCGGGCCTCGGCGAGCAGCCTGGTCTTGCCGAGGCCGGGGCTGCCCTGGACGAGCACGGTGGTGCCCCGGCCCTGGGACAACGAGGCGAGGTGGGCGCGCAGGCCGGCCACCTCGTGCTGTCTTCCGCGCAGCCGATGGCGGCCGTGCTCAGCCGCGGCGCCTGCCTTCGACTGACGTGCGTTCAAGCTGCCCTCCGATCAACGGCGGCACCGCTCGATGCGGTGCGTGCGGGTGGGGTGTGTGCGGGTGGGGTATGTGCGGGTCCGGGTGTCGGGCGCCGGGTGGCCGGTCATCGGACCGATGGCGGCCGGTGGCCGTTCCAGCCGTTCTGACCGTTCCAGCCGTTCTGGTCGCTCTGGCTGTTCTGGGTGGGTGGCTCGTGGGGGGCGTCCGTGCTGAGCGACACCGGCCGCCACGCGTCGAGGTCCTGCGCCACCCGTTCGAGCTTGGCCTCGACGGCCGCGACCGCGTCCGCCCCGAGGTGCAGCCGCATCGGCGGGTCCTCCGCCTCCAGCAGGTCGACGATCGCCGCACCCCCCTTGACCGGGTCACCCCCCTTGCCCCGGTCCGAGGGAAGAGCCCTGAGGCGGCCCAGTTCCACGACGGTGACGCGGATCCCTGCCTCGGCGAGCTCGGCACGGAGGGCCTCGCTCACCGCCTCGACCGCCGCCATCGACGCGCCGTACCAGCCCGCGCCGGCCGGGGTGGAGAACCCCGCCACGGACCCGACCACGACAAGGCGGCCGGTCCGCTGCGCGGCGAGCACGGGCAGGACCGCCCGCACCACCGCGAGCAGCCCGAACACGTTCACGTCGAACAGCGCACGAGCCTGCGCCTCCGTCATCTCGGCGAACGGCGCGCGAACGGTGCGGACGGCGTCATGGACGAGCACGTCGATCCGCCCGAACCGGCGCATCGAGCGCTCCACGGCCGCCGCGGGCGCCTCCGGACGGCGCACGTCGAGCCCCAGTGGGAGCACCTCCCCGGCCAGACCGGCGAAGGCCGCCGTCACCGCCGTGCGGTCACGGCCCGTCGCGACCACCCGGTGCCCACGCCGCAGCGCTTCGCGGGCGACCTGATGGCCGATGCCCCGCGCGGCCCCCGTGACGAACCAGACCGCCATACGTCCTGCCCGATGTCGGCCTCCTCCCCCGGCGGGAGGCGGTGCCGTCCACCGTGCCATCGGAACGCGAGGCGGCACATCGCACGAACGTGCGATGTTCACCGGTTCACGCCGCCAGCTCCTCCAGCTCGACGAGGATCGCGTCGGCCCGCTGGACGTCACCCGAGAGCCTGAACTGCCGGGCCGCCTCGGCGAACGCCGCGCGGGCCTCGCCGGCCCGGCCGACGTGCCACAGCGCGCGAGCCAGGTTGAGCCGGGAGCGGCCGAACGCCAGGCCGATCGGATGCGCCTGGAGTTCGATCAACGCCTGCTCGTAGGAGTCGATCGCCTCGGCCCAGCGCCCGAGCTCGGCGTAGTTGTCGCCGAGGTGGTCCAGGGCGGTCCCGAGGCTGAACGCGACGATCGCCGGCGAACCGCCGTACTCCGGGTCGCGCAGCGTGGCCACCAGCGCCAGGTTCCGCTCCAGCGACTCCTCGCGCCGGCCCAGCCTGCGCAGGACGGAGATGTGCCCGGTCTCGGCCTGGGGATAGCCCTCGAGGTCGCCGGCCTGGCGGAGCAGTTCGCCGGCCCGGGAGATGTAGTCCAGCTCGCGGGCCCAGTTGGCCGGGTCGTCGTCGATCGCCCAGGTCGCGTAGACCAGCGCCCAGCCCTGCTGGCGGAGGTCGCCGATCTCCTCGGCCAGGGCCATGGCCCGCAGCGCGGCGGCCTCGGCCTCGGCCGCCCGGCCTTCGCAGATCCGCAACGCCCAGGACAGGTAGTTGAGGTGGACCGCCTCCTGCAGCTTGTCGCCCATGGCACGGGCCGCGGTCGAGGACAGCTCGAAGATCTCCCGCCAGTTCCCCCAGGCGATCCACTGGTCGGAGAACCAGTGCATCGACTCGGCCACCTCGACCACCGTGGCGTGCTCGCCCCGGCGGGCGGCCGAGCGCAGGGCCTCCAGCCAGGCCGTGCCCTCGGTCTGCAGCCAGTCGCCCGCCTCCTCCCGGCTGCCGAGGCTGACCAGGGAACGCCAGCCGGGGGGCGGCGCGCCGTATTCGGGCTCGAACCAGCGGCCGGCCACCACCGCGGTCTCCAGCAGCCATGCCTCCATCCTCCGGCGGCCCCGCTCGCGCACCTCCTCGGTCTCCTCCGCCGCGAGCCGGGCGCGGCTGTAGAGGCGGACCAGGTCGTGGAAGCGGTACCTGGCCGGGTACGGCGACTGCAGCAGGCCGAGCTCGGTCAGCTCCTCCAGCGCGTCCTCGGCGTCGTCCAGGTCGAGCTTGGTCAGCACCGCGGCCAGGGGCACGCCGAAGGTGGGCGCGGCGGTCTCGGCCAGCCAGCGGAACGCCTGCCGGGCCGTGGGGCTGAGCTGCTCGTAGGAGAGGGCGAAGGCCGCGGCGACGTGCAGGTCTCCGGCGGTGAGATGGTCGAGGCGGCGCTCCTCGTCGCCCAGCCGCGCGGAGAGCTGCTTGATCGTCCAGCCGGGACGGCTCTGCAGCCGGTTGCCCGCGATGCGCAGCGCGAGGGGCAGGTGCCCGCAGAGGCGGGCCACTTCCTCGACGGCGTCGGGCTCGGCGGCCGCCCGGTTCTCCCCGACGATGGACAGCAGCAGGGCGGCCGCGTCGTCCGCGCCGAGCTGGGCGAGCGGGATCCGGTGCACGCCTTCGAGGCCGCCGAGCGGACGGCGGCTGGTGACGATGGTCATGCTGGGGCCGTCCGAGACCAGGAAGGGACGGACCTGTGCCTCGTCGGCGGCGTTGTCGAGCACGATGAGGCAGCGCCGGCCGGCGAGCTGGGCGCGGTACAGCCCGGCGCGCTCGTCCTCGTCGGCGGGGATGCGCCGCTCGGGTGTGCCGAGCGCCTTCAGCAGCCGCGCCAGGCCGCTCGAACTGTCCAGCGGAACCGCGTCCATGCCGCGCAGGTCGAGGAAGAAGCGGCCGTCGGGGAACAGGTCGGCGAGCTGCCCGGCGGCGTGGACGGCGAGCGCGCTCTTGCCCATGCCCGCCACGCCCCAGACGGCCACCGCCACGGCGTCGCCGGAATCGCGTGGGACCAGGCCGCGCAGCAGGCCGAGTTCGTGCTCGCGGCCGGTGAAGTCCCCGATGCGGCGGGGCAGCTCGCACAGGCCGGTGCCGGCGGGAGCCGGCCGGGGACGTCCTTCCCTGGCCGCGTCGAGGAGCGCGTCGTGATCGTCGGGCGAGAGCTGCAGCACCTCGGCGAGCGCGGCGACGGTGCGGCGCTGCGGGCCGCGGCTGACCCCGCGCTCCATGTCGCCGATGGCCCGCACGCTCACCCCCGAGGCGTGCGACAGCTCCTCGATCGTCAGTCCGGCCGCCTGACGATGCGTTCTGAGCAGCGCACCGAAACCCGTCACCTCATGCCTCCCGGTTCAGGCAGAGGGCGGACCGCCTACTTCTGCCTGTCGTTCCGCCTCGTCGCAAACCACCACGGTTGCTTCCATTGTCCTACGCGACTTCTCCCGGAACGGACGTGCACATGAGCCGCACCAGCCTGGCGACAGCGGGCTTCGCCCCTTCCGAGCCCACCCCGTCCAGCCCCGCCGGCGCCGCCCCGGCGCTGCCGCTGCGTGGGCGGGAGGCGGAGCTGCGCGTACTGCGCGACCGGCTGCACGCCCTGCGCCGGGGGTCGGGCGGCGCCGTCCTCATCGAGGGGCCCCAGGGCGCGGGCAAGTCCAGGCTGCTCGCCGAGGTCGCCGAGCTGGCCACGAGCCAGGGCCTGAGCGTCCACGCCGGGGCCGGGACGAGGGAGGGCCACGCCGTCCCGTTCGCTCCGCTGCTGGACGCGCTGCTGGCAGGCCGCGAACCGCTGGTGGCGCGGCGGCGGCTCCTGGCGCTCAGCGCGGCGGTGGACCAGCGGTTCTGGCTGCTGCGCGAGCTGCAGCACGAGCTGGAGCGCGCCGCTTCCGAGGCGCCGCTGGTGATCGTCATGGACGATCTGCAGTGGTGCGACGCGGCCACGCGAAGCGCGTTGCGCGCGTTGCCGTCCCGGCTGGCCGGCTGCCCCATCCTGTGGGTTCTGGCCACCCGAGAGCACCAGCAGCCGGGCGCCTCGCGGGCCTGGCCGGCGGAGCGGCTGGTGTTGCGGCCGCTGTCCGCGGAGGCCGTGGCGCTCCTGGCCCACGACCTCCTGCGGGCCGTGGCCGAGCCGGCCCTGCTGGAGCTCGCCCGCAAGGCCGACGGCCGCCCGATGCTCCTGGTCGAGCTGCTCAACGGCATCCGTGAGGAAGGCGCGATCACCGTCGCGGACGGGATCGCCCGGCTGCGCGAGGCCGGGCGGATGCCGCTCCGCTTCCGCTCGTCGGTCCGGCACCGGCTCGACCAGCTCTCGCCGCTGGCCCGGGACAGCGTGCGCTTCGCCGCGATGCTCGGTCCCGACGTGGACGTCGAGGTCCTGGCCGAGTTGCTGCGCTGCTCGGCGGTCGACCTCATCGGCCCACTGCAGGAGGCCCTGCGCGCCGACCTGCTGACCGACCGGCACGGACGGCTCGCGCTCAGGAACGACCTGGTCCGTGAGGCGGTCCGGGTCGGCGTGCCGGCGGCGTTCCAGGATCTCGTGCGCCGCCAGGCCGTCGATGTCCGGCTGCGCCGGGGCGCGGCGGTCATGGAGGTCGCCGGCGACCTCGCCGCGGTCGCGCGGCCCGGCGACCACGAGGCCGTCTCGCTGCTGCGCCGGGCCGCCACCGACCTCGCGGGCCACTCCCCCGCCACGGCCCTGGACCTCAGCGTCCGCGCCACCGGCCTGGCCCCCGCCGACCACCCCGACCGCCCGGCGCTGATCGCCGAGACCGTCGTCCTGCTGTGGCTGGCCGGCCGCGAGGCGGACGCGCTGGCCATGGCCGAGGACGCGCTCGCCGGCCCGCTCGCCCCCGAGTCCGAAGCCCTCGTACGGCTCAGCCTCGCCCGGGTGTCCGGCGGGCGTTCGCCCCGCGAGGCGCTCCGGCAGTGCGACCTGGCCCTGGCCCTGACCGGCCCGTCGCCCGCGACCCGGGCCCAGCTGCTCGCGTTGCGGGCGCTCCTGCTCGCCCTGGCCGGCGAGGGCGAGGACCTCGGCCGGGGCGCCGAGTCGGCGGTGTGGACGCTCGACTCCCGCGGCAACCACGCCGTCGAGGCCACCGCGATCGCCCTCGGCGCCCTCGACGCCGTCCAGCGCATGGACTGGGGGCGGGCCTTCGACCGCCAGGACGAGGCGGTACGGCTCGCCACCGGCGTCGGCGTCCTGCACTCGCTGTGGCTGCCCGACCCGTCGTGGAAGAGCCTGCTCTGGGGATCGACCGGCCGGCCGGAACGCGGGCTGGAGGAGGCCGACGCCGGGCTGCGCCAGGCCCGCGAGCACGGACGCGCCGCCGCGGCGGCCACCTGGTCGATGTACCGGGCGCGCCTCCTGCTCGACGCCGGACGGCTGGCCGAGGCCCGCGCCGAGGCGCAGTCGGTCCTGGCCGGCGGGGAGCGCGGCGCCCTCGCCGACCTCACCGCCGGGTACGCGCTCGGCCGGGCCGCGATCCACGCCGGCGACCAGCAGGGCGTGGCCACGTTCGCCGCGGAGGCCCGGCGCATGACGGAGGAGGGGACGGCGTTCACCGCGCGGGCCGGATCCTGGCTGCTCGCCCTGGCCGCCGACGCCGGCGACGATCCTGGCTCGGCCCTGGCCCACGCGCACGCCGCCGTCGCCACCCCGGGCGGCGAGCTCACGGCGACGCCCCTGGACCCCGCCGACGACGTGGTCTTCGTGCGCATCGCCCTCCAGGCCGGGGACCGCGAGTCGGCGGCCCGGATGGTCCGGTTGACCGAGGAGCGGGCCGCCCGCAACCCGGAGTTCCCCTTCTTCGCCGCACTCGCCGCGCACGCCCGCGGCCTGCTCGACGGGGACGCCGCCCGGCTCGCCCGCGCCGGCGAGGAGCTCGGCGGCTTCGCCAGGCCGCTCGTGCGCGCCTCGGCCCTGGAGGATGCCGGCCGTACGTTGGGGGCGAGCGACCCGAAGGCGGCCGTCCGGCACCTGACCGCGGCGCTCGACCTGTACGAGGCGGCCGGCGCCCAGCGCGACGCGGCGCGGCTGCGGCGCAGGCTGCGCGAGGCCGGGATCCGCCGCCGCGGCCGGGCGTCCGGCGCGACCCACGGCTGGGGCGCGCTGACCGCCGCCGAGCTGCAGGTCGTCCGGCTGGTCGCGCAGGGAGCCACCAACCGCCAGGTCGCCGAGCGGCTGTTCGTCTCGCCGCACACGGTCAACACCCACCTGCGCCATGCCTACACGAAGCTCGACGTCAACTCGCGCGTCGAGCTCACCAGGGTGGTCGTCGAACACGACGGCTGACCGCGACATCGGAAAGGAGGCGGCGGCCTCATGGCTCACCTGCCAGGCGGCGCCACCCGTGGCCGTACCCCGGCCGACCTCTGCTACGAGGACTACGGTGACGGCCGTCCCGTCCTCATGCTGCACGACTGGCCGCTGTCCAGGCACATGTGGGCGGCGCAACTGCCGGCGCTGGTGGAGGCGGGGTACCGGGCGATCACCTACGACCGGCGGGGGTTCGGCGACTCCGGGCGGCCGTGGGACGGCTACGACTACGACAGCCTGGCCGGCGACCTGCGCCACGTGATCGAGCGGCTGGACCTGGGCGAGGTGACCCTGGTCGGGGCCGGGATGGGCGCGGCGGAGATCGTCCGCTACCTCACCCGGTACGGCCCGGCGGGGATCAGGGGCGTGGTGCTGGCGGGGGCGGCGCTGCCGTACCTCTACCGCTCCTACGACAACCCGCGCGGCCCCTGGTCGCCGGAGCTGTTCGACCGGATGCGGACCCGGCTGGGCGCCGACCGGTTCGCCGAGCTCGACGCCTACACCTCGAAGATGTTCGAGGCGGACGGCCGGGTGCTGCTGAGCGACGCCCACCGCGGCCACTACCGGACGCTGGGCACGAGCGCGGCCCCGCACGCGCTCGACGCCGCGCTGGCCACGCTGGCCCGCAGCGACCTGCGCCATGAGCTGGCGCTCCCGGTGCCCGCGCTGGTCGTGCACGGGGAGCACGACGAGATCGCCCCCTTCGAGGCGACCGGCGCGCTGGTCGGGGCCGGCACGGTCGAAGTCATCCAGGGCGCGCCGCACGGCTGCCAGACGACCCATCCGCTGCGGTTCAACCGCGCCCTCCTGCAGTTCCTGGCGCAGGGCCGATGACGCCGGCCGCCTGCCTCAGCGTGCCTTCCTGACCGGGAGCGCGGCGGCCAGCAGTTCCTCCAGCGGGGCCAGCTCGCCGTCCTGGGCGGCGGCGGAGAAGGCACGCACCAGCCGGCGGTGGGCGACGCCGTCCACCCGCTGGCGGCGCCCGCCGCCGAGGCGCTCGCCGGCGCGGCGGACGAGCTGGCGGGCGTGGTCGGCGCCGAGCTGGAGCACCTCCGCGATCTGCCGGTAGGGGTAGTCGAAGGCCTTGCGCAGCAGGTAGGCGCCCCGCTCGGCGGGCGTCAGGCGCTCCATCAGCAGGCGGACCGCCGCCTCGATCGCCTCGTGCCGTTCCGCCACCGTGTCCAGGCCGTCGGCCGGGTCGGGCGGTTCGGGCAGCCAGGGACCCGCCGCGCTCTCCCGGCGCTTCCACGCGGACTGGGTCACGTTGATCGCCAGCCGGGTGGTCGTCAACGCGAGGAACGCCGGCGGATTGTGCACGGCCGAGCGGTCGGTGCGTTCCCAGCGCAGCCAGGCCTCCTGCACCACGTCCTCGGCCTCGGCGGCGTCGCCGAGGAACTGCCTGGCGATGGCGTGGAGGCGTGGCCGGGCGGAGGTGAAGACGGCGGCGTCGGCGTCGCGGGGGCAGTCCAGGACGGTCAGGGCGCGGGCGCGGAAGTCGGGCATGGGCGGTCTCCAGTCGAGAGGTCGGCGCCGGTCGGTGGGCCCAGGAAACGCCGCACCGGATCGGCCGACATCGCACGGATGCGTGACCCCGCGCGCGGGCGCCAAGGCGGATCTGGAGCACGGGCCGGGGCCTCGCCCCCGATCGGGGCGGGCGCACGGCCGCTGAAGAGCGGCGGAGCGACCTCAAGTCTTCGTGCGATGTCGCGCGGGGCGGCGGCTGGAACGGTGGGACACAGGCCGGCGGCGACACCCGAGCCGCCGGAACTCCCCGCCAGAACCCCTGAGAAAGGTGTTGTCATGCTTCGACGATCGACTGCCCTGCGAGCCGCGGCCCTGGCCGTCGGCCTGGCCTCCGTCACGCTCTCCACCACCCCCGCCCTGGCCGGCGAGGAGGCGCGCAAGCTGCCCACGGTGGTGCTCGTCCACGGCGCCTTCGCCGACGCGAGCAGCTGGAACGGCGTGGTGTCCCGGCTGCAGGAGCGCGGCTATCCGGTGATCGCCGCCGCCAACCCGCTGCGCAGCCTGTCCGGCGACGCCGAGTACATCGCGAGTGTCGTCAAGAACGTCGAGGGCGGCGTCATCCTCGTCGGCCACTCCTACGGCGGCACGGTCATCACCAACGCCGCCCGCAACGCGCCCAACGTCAAGGCGCTCGTGTACGTCGCGGCCTACCTTCCGGAGGAGGGCGAGAGCACGCAGACCGCGCTCGACCCCGCGAAGTTCCCCGGCAGCCTGCTCGGCCCGGCCACGCTGGACCAGCGCCCCTACCGTGACACCGCGGGCGAGGGCGTCGACCTGTTCATCAAGCAGGCCAGCTTCCGCGAGGTCTTCGCCGCCGACCTGCCCGCCGCGCAGAGCCGGGTCATGGGCGCCACGCAGCGGCCGTTCGCCGTCGCCGCCTACACCGGCGTCTCCGCCGCGCCCGCCTGGAAGACGGTTCCGAGCTGGGCGCTCGTCGCCACCCAGGACCGGGCGATCGACCCGGACGGGCAGCGCTGGATGGCCGCCCGTGCCAAGGCCCACACCGTCGAGGTGAAGTCCTCGCACGCGGTCTCGGTCAGCCACCCGGGCGCGGTCACCGACGTCATCGTCGCCGCGGCTCGCCGTACTCGCTGAGCCCGGGCGGACCGGCCCGCGAGGGGGCGGGCCGGCCTCTGCGCGACAGCACGATCCGGCTCCACGTGGGCGGGCCGGATCACCTTCCCACCGGCACCGACCACCGGACGGCGACCATGATCATCGATCGGCGGCACGAGGCCGCCTCCGGCTCCACGCCGAGCCTGGGCTGGACGGCCCGCGCGGCGTGCAGCACCAGCGATCCCGACCTGTTCTTCCCGCTCACCTGGGAGGGACTGCCGGCCGGGCGCAGCGACACCGCCCGGCTCATCTGCCTGGGCTGCCCGGTCCGGCTGCCCTGCCTGACCTGGGCGGTCGAGACCGGCGAGCCCGACGGCATGTGGGGCGGCACCACCCCGGCGGAGCGCCGCCGGCTCCGCCTCCGGCTCGAACGCGCGGGCGTGTGACCACACCCCGTTCCCACCTCCAGAGATAGGACTGACATGCCCTTCATCAAGGTCGGCCAGGAGAACTCCCGGCCCGTCGAGCTGCACTACGAGGACCACGGCAGCGGCCGTCCGGTCGTGCTCATCCACGGGTATCCGCTGAACGGCGACTCGTGGGAGAAGCAGGAACGCGCGCTGCTGGAGACCGGCCACCGGGTGATCACCTATGACCGCCGCGGCTTCGGCCGGTCGAGCCGGCCCGTCGGCGGCTACGACTACGACACCTTCGCCGCCGATCTCAACGCCCTGCTGGAGCGGCTCGACCTGCTCGAGGTCACCCTCGTCGGGTTCTCCATGGGCAGCGGCGAGGTGACCCGTTACCTCGGCGCCTACGGATCCGGCCGGGTGAGCAAGGCGGTGCTGATCGCCCCGCTGCAGCCGTACCTGCTGAGGACCGAGGACAACCCGGCCGGTCTGGACGCCTCGGTCTTCGAGAACACCATGAAGGCCGCGGAGGCCGACCGGTTCGCCTTCCTGAAGTCGTTCCTCGACGACTTCTACAACATGGACGTGCTGGGCGGCACCCTGGTCAGCGAGCAGGCGTGGCAGGCCAGCTTCCAGGTCGCGGCGGCCGCCTCGGCCACCGCGACGGTCAAGTCCGTCCCGACCTGGGCCACCGACTTCCGGGGCGACCTGGCGGCGTTCGATGTGCCCACGCTGGTCATCCAGGGCGACCAGGACCGCATCCTGCCGATCGACGCCACCGGCAACCGGCTGGAGGGCCTGATCGAGGACCTGCGGTACGTGGTCGTCGAGGGCGGCCCGCACGCCATCGGCTGGACCCACGCCGACCAGGTCAACGCGGCCCTGCTCGACTTCCTGAAGTAACACCCGAGACGCCGCCGGCGCCGTCCCTGTCCCGGGGCGGCGCCTTCGGCATGTGAGCAGACGATCCCGCGGGCTCAGCGGCCCGTGCGGGTGCGCGAGCGCTCGAAGGTCTCGATCTTGTCGGGGCTGACCACCCACAGGAGCTGGTGGATGCCCTCCGGCGAGGCGTCGATGGTCAGCAGTGCCCGGCCGTGGCGGCCGCGCGGGACGAGGACGGCGGGCCGGCCGTTCAGCTCCACCCAGTCCGGCTCGACGCCCTGCCAGAAACGCGGCGCGAACGCCGCCATGAACCGCGCCACCCGGTTGCGGCCCGGCACGGGGAAGCGGGCCGCGCCCCTCAGGCCGTTGCCGTCGGAGGTGCTGACCACGTCCGCGGCGAAGAGCGCTTCGAGCCCGGCCACGTCGCCGTTCCTGGCGGCGTCGAGGAAGGCCGCCAGCAGGCGCCGGTGCTCGGCCCGGTCGACCGGCTCGTGCCGGACGGCGGTGAGGTGCTTCCGTGCCCGGCTGACGAGCTGGCGGACGTTGGCCGTGCTGAGCCGCAGGATCTCGGCGATCTGCGGGTAGGGGTAGTCGAAGGCCTCACGCAGGACGTAGGCCGCGCGCTGGGCGGGGGTGAGCCGTTCGAGCAGCAGCAGGAAGGCCAGTTCGAGGGCTTCGCCGCGTTCGGCGCCGACGGTCGGGTCGAGGCTGGTGTCGATCGGGTCGGGCAGCCAAGGCCCGACGTAGGCCTCCCGGCGGACCGGCGCCGACCGGGCGAGGTTGATGGACAGCCGGGTGGCGATCAGGGCGAGGAAGGCGGGCGGGTTCTCCACCACCGACCGGTCGGTGGCCTGCCAGCGCAGCCACACCTCCTGGACGACGTCCTCCGCCTCGGTCGCGCTGCCCAGCATGCGGTAGGCGATGCCGAACAGCCGAGGCCGCAGCTCGACGAAGGCCGAGGCCGCCGCTTCGAGGTCGTCCGCCTCCGCCGGGAGCCCGATCTGCATCTCGGCCCGCGCCTCCACCTCGTCGTCAGCCCGCCACGCGCTCCAGGCGTCGAGGCACCACGAGGGAATCGTACGGCGCGCCGCGGCGTCTCCCGCACGGAGACGCCGCCCGCCACGTGTCAGACGAGGTCGTCGCGCCGGTGGCCCTCCTCCAGCGCCTCGACCGCGTCGTGCAGGCCGCGCAGGCCGATCTCCTCGCGCTCGACGTCGGCCGGGTCGAACCTCCACTCGGTGATCGGGAGAGCCATCTCCTCCTCGGGCCGGCTCGACTCGGCGATGGTCAGTTCGACCTCGACCTCGACCCTGAGCTCGACCAACGCCTCGTTCTCGTGCATCTCTTCCTCCAGGTGCGAGTGATCAGGCATTACGGTCGAGCCAGCCGCGGTAGGTGGTCGTGCCGAGCGTCGCACCGTCGTCCGGCACGAGCGTGCGCTCGCCCGGCACGCTGCCGAAGTAGCGGGCGCGCGGGTCGGTGACCACCTCGCGCTCGTCGCCCCAGGCGGCCAGCGCCTTGCGGAAGAACTCGTCCATCCGGTCCTGCTGCGGGCCGCCGACCTCGACGCGGCCGTTCAGCGGGGCGCCGAGCGCCACCCGGCCGACGGCCTCCGCCACGTCGTCGCCCGCCACGGGCTGGAAGCGCACGGGCGCGATGCGCACCTCGCCGTCCACGGTCGCCTCGTCGGCGATGCTCCGCACGAACTCGAAGAACTGCGTCGCGTGCACCAGCGAGTACGGCACGCCGGAGTTCTCGATCAGCCGCTCCTGGGCGATCTTGGCCGCGAAGTACCCGTTCTCCGGCATGCGCTCGGTGCCCACGACGGACAGGGCGACGTGGTGCCCGACCCCCGCGGCCACCTCCGCCGCCAGCAGGTTCCGCGTCGAGGTGACGAAGAAGTCCATGACCGCCGATGGCTCGAAGGAGGGCGAGTTCGACACGTCGACCACCACCCGCGCCCCGGCCAGGACCTCGCCGAGCCCCTCCCCGGTCAGGGTGTTCACGCCCGTGCCCGGCGAGGCCGCCACCGCCTCGTGGCCCTGCTCGCCGAGCTGTTTCACCAGTTTCGATCCGATCAGCCCGGTACCGCCGATCACCACGATCTTCACTGCCGACCCCCTTCTGGCTGCCGGGGCGCACCACGCGGCACCCGGTCACCAGCTAAGACAAGGCAGCTCCCGAAGCTGTGACACCGGCCGGGCGGTCTTCGCTACTCGACGAGCTTGCCGTCGGCGGAGACCTCCGCCATGAGCGTCGCGATCTCGGCGGGCACGGGCGCGATCGCCTCGCGCTCGACGGCTCCCGGCCCCGACCAGACGAGGTTGACGCGCAGCGCGGGGTCCGCCTCGGGGTAGTCGGAGCGGTTGTGGCAGCCGCGCGTCTCCCGGCGTTCGAGGGCGGTCTCGACGGTGGCCCGGGCGGCCAGCAGCGACGACTTGAGGTCGAAGGCGTGCGCGAGATCCTGGAATCCGGCGAGGTCGGGGTGCACGCCCAGCCCGTCCAGCCGGGCCTCGACCTCGTCGAGCTCGGCCAGTCCCTTGCGCAGGCCGGCCTCGTCGCGGACGACGCCGGCGTGCTCGGTCATGGTGTCACGCAGCGTGCGTTGCAGGACGCGCACGTTCTCCGGCCCGTCGGCGGCCAGCAGGCCGTCCACCTCGGCGCGGGCCTCGGCCAGGGCTTCGGCCGAGCGGCGCTGGGCGGTCAGCCCCGCCGAATGGGCGGCGGCGGCCTGGCCGGCGAGCCTGCCGTACACCAGCAGTTCGATGAGCGAGTTGCCACCGAGCCGGTTGGCGCCGTGCAGGCCGCTGGCCGCCTCGCCGATCGCGTACAGGCCGTCGACGTCCGTGCGATGGTCGGCGGGGCGGACCCACACACCGCCCATCGAGTAGTGCGCGGTGGGCGCGATCTCGATCGGCTCCTTGGTGATGTCGCGCATCTGCAGTTCCAGCAGCGTCTGGTAGACGCGCGGCAGCCGGTTCATGATCGTCTCTCTGGGCAGGTGCGAGACGTCCAGCCACACCCCGCCGTCCGGGGTGCCGCGCCCCTCCTTGATCTCGGTGTAGGCGGCCAGCGCCACCCGGTCACGGGTGGACAGCTCCATGCGCTCGGCGTCGTATCGCCCCATGAACCGCTCGCCGAGCGCGTTGCGCAGGATCCCGCCCTCGCCGCGCGCCGCCTCCGAGACCAGCGTGCCGGCCACGTCCTCCGGCGCGATCAACCCGGACGGGTGGAACTGCACCAGTTCGGGATCGCGGAGGCGGCAGCCCGCCAGGACCGCCAGGCGGAAGGAGTCGCCGGTGTTCTCGTCCCGCCGGGAGGAGGTGCGCCGCCAGATCCTGGTGTGCCCGCCCGCGGCCAGGATGACCGCGTCGGCGTGGATGACGTAGCGGCTGCCGTCGGCCAGGTCGAACCCGTAGGCGCCGCAGACCGCCTGGTCGCGGACGAGCAGGCGGGTGATGTACACCGAGTCGAGGATCGGGACGCCGAGCCGGGTGGCCCGGCCGACGAGGGTGCGCTGGATCTCCAGGCCGGTGTAGTCGCCGGCGAAGGCGGTGCGCCGGTGGGTGTGGGCGCCGAAGAAGCGCTGGGAGATGCGGCCGTCGGCCTCCCGGGCGAAGGGCATGCCGTACCGTTCGAGGTCCGCGATGCCGCGGGCGGCGTTCTCGGTGACGATCCGCACGATCTCGGGATGGGCCAGGTGGTAGCCCTCCTGGATCGTGTCGGCGGCGTGCTGCTGCCAGGTGTCCTCGGGGTCCATCGTGGCGAGCGCGGCGTTGATGCCGCCGGCGGCGAGCGCGGTGTGCGCGTCGGCCTTGGGCCGCTTGCCGACCGCGAGCACGTCGACCCGGCGTTCGGCCAGCTCGATCGCGGCCCGCAGTCCTGCTCCCCCGGTTCCTATCACCAGGACGGACGTGGCGATCCTGTGCTCGGTCATGGCTGTTCCTCCGGCGCGCGACGAGAGCGGTCGGCATCAAGACCGGACGGCGGCGCGTTCCGTGACAACCGCCCGCGAAACGGACCACAGCGTGGCGGCCAGGAGGCCCACGCAGGCCAGGGCGACGAGCACGACCACGGCGGCGACACCGGCCCATGCCGCCGTGAGCGGCAGCAGCAGGAGCGCGGCCAGGCAGAGCAGCAGGGCCGGCGCCCGCACGACCGGCGCGCCGGCGGCCAGCGCGTGGACCGCCCAGAGCGAGGCGAGGTAGCCGGCGGCGGGGATCGCGACGGCGTAGCCGATCGCCTGCGGCGAGGCCGCCACGTGGTGCCCGCTCTGCTCCACCGCGACCTCCAGCCCGGCGCCGAGGGCGGCCAGGGCGGCGAACACGCCGAAGTGCCCGTAGCCCCACCAATAGGACCGGTGCCGCCGGTCGCTGAGCCCTTGACCCGCCTCCACCAGGAAGTACAGCCACCAGAGCGTGAACAGCAGGATCAGCCCGGCCCCGGCGATCACGACGAACCGCCAGCCGACCTCGCCCGCCGCGAGCGCCCCTTCCACGCCCCTGCTGGCGGCCAGCACGCTCTCGCCGAGCAGGATGATCGTGAACAGGCCGTAGCGTTCGGCGATGTGGTGCGGGTGCCAGGTCGTGGGCCGCGCTCGTTCCGCCCACCTCGGCACCGCCAGCTCCAGCGCGGCCAGCACGAGGAAGAGCGGCAGGAGGGCGGAGCCGGGGAGCACGCCGCTGTCCGCCAGCGCCAGCCGGAGCAGCCAGCCCACCTGGGCGAGGCCGATGCCGAGGGCGTACCGCAACCCGGTGCGGCGGCCCTCGGGGTCCTCCAGCGCCGCCCGCACCCACTGCGCGATCAGCCCGGCGCGCATGACCAGGTAGCCCACCGTGATGATCGCCAGATCGCCGTCCTCGACCGCCGCGGGCACCCCGGCGGCCAGGACGAGCACCCCGGCCATCTGCGTCATCGTCAGCACCCGGTAAAGGACGTCGTCGGTGTCGTACGACGAGGCGAACCAGGTGAAGTTCATCCACGCCCACCAGATCGCGAAGAACACCTGGAGGAACGGCACCAGCCCGCCGAGCGCGTGCCCCTCGGCGACGGCGTGTGCGAACTGGGCGACCGCGGCGGCGACCGCCACCACGAAGGTGAGGTCGAACAGCAGCTCGAGCTGGCTCGACACCCGGTGCGGCTCGTCGATGGGCCGCGAGCTCATCCGCAGCCGGATCCGGACGGAGATGATGGGGGCAGGCACGGTGGAGCTCCTGTCGCTGTGCATGGGCCGGTCCGACACATGGACAAGACAGCAGGAGGATTTGTGACAAGCGGGGCGACGCGCTTGAGGCGCCGACACGAGAAAACCCCAGCTCAGTTCTGAGCTGGGGTTTTCCGTCTGTGCGCCGCCAGGGACTCGAACCCCGGACCCGCTGATTAAGAGTCAGCTGCTCTAACCAACTGAGCTAGCGGCGCTTGCGACGAGAAGAACTCTACCAGCCCTCAGCCACCACTCGCACATCACCCAAGCCGTTCGGCCAGCCTTTCGTAGGAGGCGATCAGCAGCTCCCAGAACCCGCCGACGTCCAGCCCGGTGGCCACCAGGGCGTTGCCGCCGTCGGCGGTGAAGCGGGTGACGGTCATGCCGGAGCTGAAGCGGCCGGCGGTCTCGACGTCGACCTGGGCCGGGGTGAGGTGGACGAGGCCGGGGTCGAGGGCGTAGGCGACGGCGACGGCGTCGTGCAGGGCCGGGCCGCCGTCGGTGGTGACCTGGCCGTAGAACTGGCAGCAGGGCACGACGAGGTCGGCGAGCCGGCCCAGGGGGCGCATGCGGTCGAGGACGGCGGTGGTGACCAGGGCGGTGAGGGTGACGTCCAGGGTGATCTGGGTGACCTTCCAGCCGGCGCCGAAGACGATGGCCGCGGCCTCGGGGTCGGTGAGGATGTTGAACTCGGCGGCCGGGTTGGTGTTGCCGCGGGTGAAGGTGCCGCCCATGACGACCAGCTCGCGAGCCCATTCGACGATGCGGGGCTCCAGGCGTACGGCGAGCGCGATGTTGGTGAGCGGGCCGACGGCGACGAGGGTGATCTCGCCGGGGCGGGCGCGCAGGGAGGAGATGATGAAGTCCACCGCGTGCCCCGGGTCGGCGCCGCGGGCGGGGGCGGGGAGGTCGACGCCGGCCAGGCCGTTGTCGCCGTGCACGTGCGCGGCGTGGATCTGGTCGCGGAGCAGGGCGCGGCCGGCCCCGGCGTGCACCGGGACGTCGCCGAGCGCCAGGAACTCCCGCAGGGCCAGGGCGTTGGCGGTGGTCCGGTCGAGCCCGACGTTCCCGGCGACCGTGGTCACACCGACCAGTTCCACCGAGGGGGAGCCGGCGAGCAGCGCCAGGGCCAGCGCGTCGTCGATGCCGGGGTCACAGTCGAGGATCAGAGCAGTCATAGGACAAAAGTAGAGGCCGGGCGGCCTCCCCCAAGAACCGCCCGGCCGGTACAAAAGCGGAGGCCGGGTGGTCTCCCCCAAGAACCACCCGGCCTCCCAGATGCGGTCCAGGCCGGTACTTTCCCCCAAAGCACCGGCGGCCCCGCAAAGCAGACAGCGGTCCCCCTCCGCGTCCGCATCGGCAAAAGTCTGCAAGTCAGTCGCAGCACCCTTGACCTGCTACCACGCTACCGAGCGGAACGTCACGGACGGTTCATAACCCGGCATAAACGCCCCTAAGGAAGCTCCAGGTTCACCTTGGTCCCCTCTTGCAGGGAGCGGCTCACGGTGCAGTACTTCTCGTGCACCCGCTCGGCCACCGCGCGGTAGACCTGGTCGGCCGCCTCGGAGGGCAGCTCGACGTCGTAGGTGACGGTGACCGGCCCGAGCAGGTTCGGCTCGACCTTCTCCGACTCGACGGTCATGGCCAGCCGTACGAGCTGGTGTCCCCGCTTGGCGGTCAGCGGCTCGACGGTGACGATGTTGCACCCGCCGACCGCGGCCAGCAGGAGCTCGACCGGGGAGAAGACGCCCTCCTCGTCGCCGGCGCCGATGCGCACCTCGGCGCCTCGGGCGTTGACGGCGCGGAAGCCGCCTTCGGTGGTTCGTTCGACGCGTACATTAGCCATGTCCACAGGAACCACTAAGAGCGCTCTCATCTTCCTGACGCACCGTCGAAGACATGACGAGCACCGTTCTGATCGCCGCCGACGTGGACGCCGCCGAGCTCCGCGCCCTGCTGGCCGACCTGCCGCCCGACGCGCCGGCCCTCGTCAGGACCGCCCGCGTGACCCCCGAGCTGCGCGAGCTCCAGGCCCGCCGCGGCGTGGTCCTGGTGGTCGGCGAGGAGCACGATCCGCGCGCCAAGGAGCAGGTGAGCGCCTCCGGCCTCAGCCGCCTGCTCCCCGACATCACCCGCCGGAAGGTACGGCTGGCCGGCCCGAAGCCCTTCCGCAGATACGTCCGCGGCTCACTCAGGCGCCTCCGGAGGCAAAGCGTTTAGCCCGGCCTTACGGTCGTTATGAAAGCGTGATCTCTGAGTCTGAGGAGGCAGAATGACGTTCCCTGGAACTGCCCGGATGGAAGTGGTCATGGGCATCCCGGTCATGGTGGACATCCGGACCGCGTTGCCGGAACGAGAGCTCGTTCCGGTCATGGCCGACGCGTTCGCCTGGCTGCGCTGGGCGGGCGAGACCCTGGCCCCGGAGATGGACCGCTTCCACGGCGGCCAGACCATCGAGCAGCTCCCCGAACTCATCGAGGTCCTGCACCGCTGCGACGAGCTGTACGAGGCCACCGGCGGCTGGTTCGACAAGGCGGATCATCCCGCCTACATAAGGGGCTGGGCGATCGAGCGGCTGTCGCGGGCGCTGACCAACGCCGGGGCGGTCGACCATCGCATCGACGTGGGCGGCGACATCCGCGTGCGCGGTTCGGCCTCGCCCGGACGGGCGTGGCGGATCGGCGTGCGCGACCCGCGCGAGGGCACCGTCCGCCGGGTGCTGAGCGCGCACGACCTGGCCGTGGCCACGGTGGACGAGGTCACCGTCTGCGGGCCCGACCTCGGGGTGGCCATGGCCTGGGCGCTCGCGCTGCCGCGGATGCGCCCGGCCGCCGCACGGCTGCCGGGCGCCGACTACGAGGTGATCGCCTCCTCCGACGAGGGGCTCCTGGTCGGCTAGGCGTCCGGATGCTGGGCGAGGTACTCGACGTACACCGGTTTGAGCGCCTCGCCGAGCTCGCCTTCACCGGCCGCCATGGCGTCGCTGAGCAGGGCCGACACCCGGCTGAGGTCGTTGGCCGACTCCCCGCCGTGACCGCTCGCGGCCTCGGCCGCCGGGATCACCTTGAGCAGATCCCACAGGAAGGCGAAGTCCCCATGGCGTACGGCATAGCGCACGGCGCGCTCGTGCAGCTCGCTGGTGGGCAGGGCTTCCAGCTCCTCGACGTCCATGGTTGCGCTGTTCCCGCGAAACAGCATGAGTAACGACTACCCGGCGTAATCGTTGGGCACATAGCGTGCATGTCCGATCATGCTCTGACCAGCGTGCTGGTGGTGGCGCTGGCGGCGATGCTCGCGCCGATCCTGGCCGCGGCGTCGGCACGCGTGGTGCGGGTGCCGAACGTGGTGCTGGAGATCCTGCTGGGCGTGCTGGTCGGACCGGTGGTCCTGGGCTGGGTGCGGGTGGACGGACTGGTCGCCGCGATCTCCGACTTCGGCCTGGCGATGCTGATGTTCATGGCCGGTTTCGAGATCGAGTTCCAGCGCATCCGCGGGCGGCCGATCCGGCTGGCGGTGCTCGGCTGGCTGATCTCGCTGGCCGCCGGGATGGCGATCGGCCTGGCGCTGTTCGGGTTCGGGACCGCCGCCCAGGTGATCGGCCTGGCGCTGACCACGACCGCGCTGGGGACGATCCTGCCCATGGTGCGCGACGCCGGCGCGCTGGGCTCGCCGTTCGGCGGGCGGGTGCTGGCCATGGGCGCGCTCGGCGAGTTCGGGCCGATCGTGGTGATGGCCTTCGTCTTCTCCGAGGACGAGAAGATCCACACCGTCCTGGTCATCGCGCTCTTCGCGCTGATCGCGATCGCCGCCGCGGCCTGGGCGGCCCGGCCGCGCGATCCGCGGCTCGGCGAGCTGGTCAGCGTCACCATGAGCACGAGCGGGCAGCTCGGCGTGCGGATCGTCATGTTCGTCCTGGTGCTGATGCTCTGGCTGGCCGCCACCTTCCGGCTCGACGTGCTGCTCGGCGCGTTCGCCGCGGGCATCGTCATCCGGCTGGCGGTGAACTCCGGCCCGCCCGGCGAGGAGGAGATCGTCGCCTCGAAGCTCGACGGCATCGGCTTCGGGATGCTCATCCCCTTCTTCTTCGTGATCAGCGGCGTCACTTTGGACTTGAAGGCGATGTTCGCCAGTCCGGCCAGCCTGCTGCTGATCCCCGTCTTCCTGCTGCTGTTCCTGCTGGTCCGGGGCCTGCCGACCTACCTGCTCAACCGGCGCGACCCGGAGCTGCGGCTGGGCGAGCCGCGCGCGCTCGGGCTTTTCGCCGCCGCCGCGCTCCCACTCATCGTCGTGATCACCAACACTGGAGTAGAGGAGGGTGTGCTGACCACCAGCACCGCGGCGGCCATGGTGACCGCGGGTGTCATCAGCGTCATGATCTATCCACTGGCGGCCCTACGGCTCTATCGCGCCGCCGAGCAGAATGCGAGGATCTAGCAGCGTGAGATTCATCCTGAACATCCTGGCAGCCGCGGTCGCCTTCTGGGTGGCGACCAAGCTCCTGCCGGACGACATCGTCGTCAGCTCCACCGGGGGCACCGCCAAGTACTGGGGCACCCTGCTCATCGTGGCGCTGATCTTCGGCGTCATCAACGCGATCGTCAAGCCGATCGTCCAGGCCCTGGGCTGCGCGCTGGTCGTGCTCACCCTGGGGCTGTTCCTGATCGTCATCAACGCCGGCATGCTCATGCTGACGAGCTGGATCTCCGGGCAGCTCGACGTGCCCTTCACCGTGGAGACCTTCTGGCCGGGCGCCGTGCTCGGCTCGATCATCATCAGCGTGGTCACCTGGGTGATCGACCTGATCATCCCCGACTGACCATGGAACTGACCGGCTCGGGCCTGACCTGCGCGCAGCTCTACGCGGTGGCGTACGGCGGCGCGCGGGTGGGGCTCGGGCCGCTCGACCGGGCCTGGCGGGCCTGGGAGAGCGCGCAGGACCTCACCGGGCCGGTGTACGGCCAGAGCACCGGCGTGGGGGCCAACAAGGATGTCGACGTCGCCCAGGGCGGGTTCGACCTGCTGCGCAGCCACGCCGGCGGGGCCGGGCCGCTCGTGCCGGCCGAACGGGTGCGGGCGATGCTCGTGGTCCGGGCCAACCAGCTTCTCGCCGGCGGGTCCGGGGTGGATCCGCGGGTGCTTCCCGTCCTGGTCGAGGCGGTGAACGGCGGCTTCGTCCCGCCGGTCCGCACCTACGGCGCGATCGGGACCGGCGACCTCACCGCGCTGGCGACCACCGCGCTGTGTCTGCTCGGCGAACTACCCTGGCACGACCAAGCCGAAGGTCCGCGGTTCGCCCTCACGTCCGCCGACGCGCTGCCCTTCATCAGTTCGGGAGCCGCCACGCTGGCGGATGCCGCGCTGGCCTGCCACCAGGTGGCGCACCTGCTGGAGGCCGCCGTCACCGTCGCCGCGAAGGCGTTCGCCGCGGTCGGCGCCTCGCCGGAGCCGCTGGCGCTCGCCGTGCAGCGGGCCCGGCCGCAGCCCGGCCAGGTCGCCGCGGCCGAGGCGCTGCGGCCGATGCTGGGCGTCGAGGGGGCCAGGCTCCAGGACCCGTACGGCTACCGCGCCTTCGCCCAGGTGCACGGCGCCGCCCTCGACGCGGTGCGGCACGCCTGCCGTACCGTCGAGATCGATCTGAACGCCGCGGCCGAGAACCCGCTGATCGCGGAGTCGCTGGCCTGGCACAACGGCAACTTCCACGCCGCCTCGGTGGCGCTGGCGCTGGACACGCTCCGGGCGGCGGTGTGCTCGGTGGCGCAGTTGAGCGCGGCCAGGCTGGCCACGCTGATGGAGCCGGAGTACACCGGCAGGCTGCCCTTCCTGGCCGCCGCGCCGGGCGCGTCGGGGGCGATGATCCTGGAGTACGTGGCGCACGACGCGCTGGCCGAGCTGCGGCACCTGGCCGGCCCGGTGTCGACCGGAAGCGCGGTGCTGTCGCGCGGCGTGGAGGATCATGCCTCGTTCGCCACGCAGGCGGCCCGGCTGGCGCTGCGCTGCGTGGAGCCGCTGGAGATCGTGCTGGCCTGCGAGCTGGTCGCCGCCACCCGCGCACTGGGCACTCCCGGCCCCGACCGCCCGCTGGACGGCGAGCTCGACGCCGCGCGGGCGACGTTCAGAGCCCCTTGACCGACCCGCGCTCGATGAGGGTGGGCTGCTGGATGGAGCGCCGCCGCCGCATGGTGCCGTCGGCCGCGGCCACCACCAGCCGCACCGAGGAGCGGACGATCCCGTCGATGTCCCAGTCGACCGTGCTCAGCCCGGGGGTGAGCAAGGCGGACATCGGGTGGTTGTCGTATCCCATGACGGAGAGGTCGTCCGGGATGCTCCTGCCCAGCTCGGCCGCCGCCGCGTACACGCCGTAGGCGATGGAGTCGGCGAAGCAGAACACCGCCTGCGCGCCCGCCTCCAGCACCTCGCGGGCGACCGCGGTGGCCCCGCCGAGGTCCTGGGGCGCGGTGCGGACCTCGACGGCGAGGCCGAGCCGCTCGCCCTCGGCCAGCACGTGCACGTCGGCGGGCCGGTCGGGGGTGGAGGCCATGGTGGGCGTGAGCAGCACGATCCGGCGCTGGCCGAGCGCCAGGAGGTGTTCGAGGACGAGGGTCACGCCTCGCCGGTTGTCGAAGACGACTTCTCCGGCGGTTCCCGGCAGCGAGTCACCGATCGCCACGACCGGCACCGATTCGCACAACTCCGCCCAGAACTCCGCAGCCGGGTCGATCGGGTGGACGATCATCGCGTCCACCCGCTGGTCGCGCAGTTGCTGGGCGAGGGTCCGCTGGCGCGCGGGCTCACCGGCGGCGTCGAGGATGAGCGCGTAGCGGTCGTGGGCGAGCAGGCGGCGCCCGATGCCGACCACGAGCGCCTGCTGCCAGAGGTCTTCGAGGGAGCCGGCCAGCAGCCCGATGGTGCCGGTCTTGCCGCTCGCCAGCGCCCGGGCGATGGGATCGGCCTCGTAGCCGAGCTCGGCCGCGGCGGCGCGCACCCGGAGCATGGTCTCCTCGGAGACCTGCAGGCCACGCAGCGCGTACGACACAGCGGCGGGTGACAAGCCCGTCGCCTGTGCCACCTCACGGATCGTCGCTCGTTTCCGCGGCATCGGGCCAGCCTAACCCCCATTGACACAGAAGCGGGTGAAGCGGTTCACTGAACCGTATCACTGAACCGTTTCACACCGATGTGTTCCGCAACCGACCTGGTTTACCTATAAAATCAGTCGGAAATGAAGGGAGTGTGAGCATGGACGTGCACCAGCACCTCTGGACCCCGGCCTTCGTCGAGGCGCTGCGCCGCCGTGCCCGCGCTCCCCGGCTGGACGGCTGGACCCTGTTCCTGGACGGCGAACCGCCCTACGAGGTGGACCCCGCCGACCATGATCCGGCCACCCGCGAGACCGGCGGCCTGGCCCTCGTCTCGCTCTCCAGCCCGCTGGGCATCGAGGCGCTCCCGCCCGAGGAGGCCTGGCCGCTGCTCGACGCCTACCACGACGGCGCGCTCGCGCTCCCGGCCGGCTTCGGCGCCTGGGCCTCGACCTGCCACAGCGCGCCCGACCCCGACCGGCTGGCCGCCGACCTCGACCGGGGGTTCGCCGGGCTGCAGATCCCGGCGACCGCCGAACCGGCCGACGAGCTGCTCGCCGTACTGACCGAACGGGACCTGCCACTGTTCGTGCATCCCGGACCGGCCGCCGGGCCGTCGCCCACGCCCTGGTGGCCGGCGGTCGTGCCGTACGTCCAGCAGATGCACGCCTCCTGGCACTACTTCCACGCGGTGGTCCGGCCCCGCCACCCCCGGCTGCGCGTCTGCTTCGCGCTGCTGGCCGGGCTGGCCCCGCTGCACTCCGAACGGCTGCTCGCCCGGGGCGGCCGCAGCGGCCGGGGGCGCGTCGACCCCGGCTTCTTCGTCGAGACCTCCAGCTACGGACCCAAGGCGATCGACGCGATCGTCCGCGAACTCGGCATCGACGTCGTCGTCAACGGCTCCGACGCCCCCTACGCCACCGCCCCCGACCTCGGGCCCGGCCTCGGCGAGGCCGCCGCCCACGCCATCCGCGTCACCAATCCGCATCGCCTCTTGCACGGAAGGAGATCCGCACGTGAACACGCTCCCTGAGCGCAACCTCGACCGGAGGGAGCTGCGAGACCTGGTGGAAGAACTCGCCGCCGATCCGGCGCGGTGGCAGGACCAGGTCGAGTTCCCCGAGGGCGAGGGGCGTCACTACGCCTCGCTCTACCGTGACGCCTACGTCGACGTCTGGCTGCTGTGCTGGCGGCCGGAGGACGACACCGGCTGGCACGACCACGACATCAGCTCCGGCGCGGTGCGGGTCGTGCGGGGCGCGCTCCTGGAGTGCAACCCGCGCATCGGCGGCCAGCACCTGGAGACGGTGGTCGGCGAGGGCCAGTCCTTCTCCTTCGGTCCCGACCACATCCACCGGCTGACCGGCGCGGTGGACCGCAGCGTCTCCATCCACGCCTACTCGCCGCCGCTGTGGCGGCTCGGCCAGTACTCCATCGACGACACCGGGCTCATGCGCCGCGTCTCGGTGAGCTACGCCGACGAGCTCAGGCCGATCGTCGCCTGAGCACCGCCGAGGCCAGACCCGGATCGTCGCAGAACGCGCCGTCGATCCCCAGATCGAGCAGCCGGCCGAGCCAGCCCGCCACGTCCCCGGTGGCGCGCTCGTAGGCCGGGCTGGCCGGGTCGCCCAGCCGGTGCTCCGGCGGGAGCTGCGAGTTCTCGTTCCTGATCGTCCAGACGTGCACCTGCAGCCCCGCCTCGTGGGCGTCGCGCACCAGCGTGGTCGGCTCGCCGTCGCGCACCACGCACCCGGTGTGCACGCCGATGCCGTCGGCGTAGGTCGCCACCTCACGCAGGCCCTCGGGGGTGAGCAGCTCGTCGTAGCCGCGGGTCTCCTCCCCCGAGACCACCCAGTCGTACGGCCGGCCGCCCGCGTACATGAGCTGGATGAGCGGCAACGACGTCTTGCCCCGCAACTCCCGCAGGTTGCCCACCTCGAACGACTGCAGGAACACGCGGGGCACCGGCGTCGCCGCCAGCCGCTCCAGCATGAGGTCCTCCAGCGGCAGCCCGAGCGCGGCGAAGTGGCTGGGGTGCTTGGTCTCGGGGTAGACGCCCACCCCGTGCCGCCGGGCCAGCGCCAGCACCTCGTCGAAGGTGGGGATCTCGGCCAGCCCGTCGAAGGCGGTGTTGGCCGGCCGCAGCTCGGGCACGCGCTCGCACGCCCGCAGCGTCTTGAGCTCGGCGAGGGTGAAGTCCTCGGTGAACCAGCCGGTCACCGGCCGGCCGTCGATCTCCTTGGTGGCCCGCCGGTCGGCGAACTCCGGCCGGGCCGCCACGTCGGTGGTCCCGCTGATCTCGTTCTCGTGCCTCGCGACCAGCACGTGGTCGCGGGTGGCGACCAGGTCGGGCTCGATGTAGTCGGCGCCGAGAACGATGGCGCACTCGTAGGAGAGCAGGGTGTGCTCGGGGCGCAGTGCGCTGGCTCCGCGGTGGGCGATGACGATCACACGGCGACGGTAGCTCAGCCCTTGGCGAGGATGCAGCAGGTGCCGCAGGGCTCCGCGTCCGGCAGGGTGATCCACAGGCAGCAGGTGCGGCGGAAGTAGCCGTCGCCGCCCGGCTGGATGAGGCCGTGCACGGGCGGGCCGATCCGCTCCAGCAGGCTCATGTAGTCGCCGGGGACGTAGACCTTCAGCGGGTGGGCCACGGCTTCGGCGGTGGAGCCCCACAGGGTGCGCTCGCCGACGCGGGCGATCGTGGACAGCCGCTTGACGAGGGGCTCCTGCGACTCCAGGAGGGCCGGGCGGATGTCGCCGGCGTCGCCCCAGGAGACCTCGCTCGCGCCCAGCGTGACGCCGGCGTCGGAGACCTTGAACCACGTGTCACGAAACTTCATGATCGGTACGTGGCCGTCCAGGGCCCAGCCGACCGCCATGGGCAGGGTGTGCCAGTAGGAGTAGGTCTTCCAGAACAACGCGGCCCCCACGTGCCGGGGCGCGTTCCAGCGGGCGGCGGTCTGGTCGACCAGGGCGTCGAGGTCGGGGCCGGACAGCAGCGCCGAGGCCGGGGTCCAGCTCTCGTCCGGCTCGATGACCAGGCCGGGCACCACGCCGAGCACCCCGCCCCGTTCCGCGGCGAACCGCTCCAGCACCGTGGTGAGCACCCAGAACTCCTTCCCTATATAGGCAAGGCTAACCTTAACGAGGCACGGGGCGTCCGGCGAGCCAGCCCGCCACCACCTGGATCAGGCAGAACGCCAGCCCCGCCAGCAGCGGCACGTCCCATCCCCCGCTGGCCTCGCGCAGCGCCCCGACCAGCACCGGACCGGCCGCCGCGAGCAGATAGCCGGCCGACTGGGCGACCGCCGACAGCGCGGTGACCGACGCCGGGTCGGCCGCGCGCATGGTGATGATCAGCAGGGCCAGCGCCAGCGTCGCGCCCTGGCCGACGCCCAGCACGATCATCCACAGCCAGGGCAGCACCGTGGGCGCCATCAGCACGCCCAGGTACCCGGCCACGGTCAGCAGGGTCGCCGCGACCACGTGCGGCACCTGCGAACCCCGGCCGCCGGCGTGCATGGGCGCGCCGAAGGTGCCCACGACCTGGGCCACGGCCGACAGGCTGAGCAGATAGCCGGCGTTCTCGGCCGAGACGCCCGACTCCTGGAAGATCGTCGGGAGCCAGGCGAGCATGATGTAGTAGGTCAGCGACTGCAGCCCCATGAAGGCCGTCACGTACCAGGTCACCCGGCTGCGCAGGATGGCGCGGAACGGCCTGGCCCCGCCGTTGCCGCCGGCCTGCCGGCCCAGCGCCTGGGGCAGCCAGAGCACCGCCGCCAGCAGGGCCGGGACCGCCGCGAGCGCCGAGACGCCGCGCCAGCCGTACCCGGTGAGCCGTTCCAGGGGGATCACGAAGGCGGAGCTCGCGGCGGCGCCCAGCACCAGCGCGGAGACGTAGACGCTGGTGAACGGGCCGACCCGGCTGGGGAAGTGGTGCTTGACGACGCCGGGCATGATCACGTTCATGATCGCGATGGCGGTGCCCGCGACGGCGGCGCCCAGGTACAGCAGGACGGGCCCGTCGAGGCTGCGGATCACCACGCCGACGGCGAGCAGCGCCAGGCCGGCCAGCAGCGTGCGGTCGACGCCGATCCGGCGGGCCAGCAGCGGGGCGAGCGGGCCGAAGACGCCCAGGCAGATCACCATCACCGTGGTGATGGCACCACCCCCGGCCGCGGTGAGGCCCACGTCGGTCATGATCTCGTCGAGGAGCGGGGACACGCCGGCGATGGCGGGACGGAGGTTGAGCGCCGCGAGCACGAGCCCGGCGACCAACAGAGCAGATCTCAGCCACATAGCGCGACTACTCTCCCATTCGCCGTAACGTGCTTGAAACCGGGCCGGGTAGGCGGCGTTGACAACGTTGTCTATGATCCTGTCGTGAGACCGACGATGAAGGACGTGGCCCGGGCGGCGGGTGTGGCGCTCAAGACCGTCTCGCGCGTGGTGAACGGCGAGCCGGGCGTGAACGAGGTCACCGCCGGGCGGGTGCGCGAGGCCATCGAACGGCTCGGGTACAGCCGCAACGAGGGCGCCCGGATGTTGCGCCGGGGCAGGACCGCGACGATCGGCCTGGTCATCGAGGACGTCGGCGACCCCTTCTACGCCGGGCTCAGCCGCGCGGTCGAGGACGCCGCGCTGCGCCACGGCTGCCTGCTGCTCAGCGGCTCGTCCGGGGAGGACCCGGCGCGCGAGCGCGACCTGGTGCGCGAGTTCTGCAGCCGCCGGGTGGACGGGCTGATCATCGTCCCGGCCGGCGGCGACCACACCTACCTGCGGCCCGAGCTCGACGCCGGCACCCCGGCGGTGTTCGCCGACCGGCCGCCCGGCCCCGGCGTCGCGGTGGACACCGTGGTGTGCGACAACGCCGGCGGCGCGGCGCTCGCCGTCGAGCACCTCAGGCAGCACGGTCACCGGCGCATCGCGTTCCTGGGCGACAGCCCGGCGATCTTCACCGCCACCGAGCGGCTGCGCGGATACCGCGAGGCGCTCGGCCCGCTGTTCGACCGGCGCCTGGTCTCCATGCGCGCGCCCGTCCTGGAGGGGGTGCGGGCCGACCTGGAGAGCATGCTGGCGCTGGAGGACCCGCCCACCGCGTTGTTCACCGGCAACGGGCGGCTGACCGTGACCGTGCTGCGCGCGCTGGCCGGGCGCTGGATGCCGCTGGTCGGCTTCGACGACTTCGAGCTGGCCGACCTGCTCACGCCCGGCGTCACCGTGGTCGCCCAGGATCCGGTGGGGCTCGGCCGGGTCGCCGCCGAGCTGCTGTTCCGCCGGATCGGCGGCGACACCGGGCCGGCCGAGCACGTCGAGCTGCCGGTCCGCCTCATCCCGCGGGGTTCGGTCGCCCGCTGACCGCCGCGTCGGTGGCCGGGGTGTCGGTGGTGAAGAGGCCGCGCACGGTGAGCAGGGCGGCCAGGATGCCCACCGCCCCCGCGGCGGCGATCGCCAGGTGCGGGCTGACCAGCTCACCGGCCCCGCCGACCAGCGCGGCGCCGACCGCCTGGCCGGTCATCAGCCCGGTGTTCTGCAGCCCGAACGCCTGCCCGCGCACCCGCTCGGGCACCGCGTCCAGGAAGGGCCGCTGCAACCCGAGGGTGTACCCGAGGCAGCCCGCCGACAGCGCCGCGCAGGCCGCGGCCACCGCCGTGCCGGGCTCGAGCAGGAAGAACAGCCAGGGCACCCCCATCGCCACCGCCAGCGGCCGGACCAGCCGCTCGCGCAGCGCGGGCGTGGCGAAACGGCCCACCAGGAACTCGCCGACCGCCATCCCGCCGGCCGCGAAGCCGAGCACCAGGCCCGCCCGGCTCCCCAGGTAGGGCACGAGCATCGCCTCCGCCCCGGCCAGGAACATGACCGGCGTCCACTGCGCCAGCAGCAGCCGCCGCACCCGCCGGTCGGCGAACAGCCGCCGGTTGACCCGCCAGGTGCCGCCCGCGCCTCCCCTGGCCTCGCGGTACGGCAGGCCGGCCCGCAACACCACCGCCGCCACCGCGCTCATCCCCGCCGTGACCAGCAGGGCCGGCTCCGGCCCCACCGTCGCGATGAAGCCGCCGCCCACGGCCATGCCGACGATCTGCGCCCCCGCCGCGGTGACGCCGAACACCGACCGGCCCAGCACGAAGGCGTCGCCCGGCAGCACCTCGGGCAACATCGCGTTCCTGGCCGCCATGAAGACCGGGGTGAACAGCCCGCTGAGCAGCACCAGGCCGAGCATCACCCAGATCGGCGCCCCGGTCAGGGCGATCACCAGGCAGACCGCCATCCGGACGAACTCGCCGAGGATCATCAGCAGCCGGGGCGAGACCCGGTCGGCCAGCGACAGCAGGAACAGCCCGCCGAAGACGAACGGCAGCCAGCCGGCCATGTAGGCGGTCGCGGCCAGGCCCGGCGAGTTGGTGCGGTCGAAGACCAGCACCGACAGGGCCAGCATCTTCACCGAGTCGCCGGCGACGAGCAGGGCGAAGCTGCCGAACAGGACGCGGAACTCCCGCACGGCGAAGACCTCGCCGAAGGTCGCGCCACGGGCGGGGGTGGACGTTGCCAAGGAGCACTCTCTCTCGCTTCGGAGGCGGCCCGGAGGGAGGTCGGGCCGCCGATTCGAGGATGAAGCCGGGAGCCGCTCGACAACACTTATTCGGATATAACCGAAAGGTGTATCGCCTGGAGCTGACCCCGCAGGACCTGGTGACCAGCCGCTTCGCCATCTCGCCGCTGGTCGAGACCATGCACGCCCAGCTCGTCCTGGACGGCCGGCAACCCGCCCCGCTGCTGACCGACTGGGCCGAGCGATGGCGCGAGCCGTACCGGCGGCTACGGGCCCGGCACCACGGCCTGCAGGTCATGGCGGCCATCATCGGCGCGAAGGGGGTGGCCAACGTGGACTTCCTCGCGCCCCCGCCCACCGGCGTGGACGTGCCGTTCGAGACCGAACTGGCGAAGATGCGCGCGGTGCCGCTGGAGCAGGCGCACGCCGAGATCCGGCAGGCGCTGGCGCTGCGACCGCCGGTGGACGAGCCGACCCGGCGGCTGCTGTTCGGGGCCGACATCGTCGAACTGCTGGCGGAGGGCATGCAGGCGCTCTGGACCGAGATCGTCTCACCGGGGTGGCCGCGCTTCCACGCCGTCCTGCAGCGCGACATCGCGCACCGCGCCGGGCGGCTGGCCGCCTACGGCTGGGCCGAGGCGCTCGAGGACCTCAGCGAGCACGTGCGCTGGATCAGCAGCGGGCACATCGAGGTGGACATGCACAGCGAGGGCGAGATCAGCCTCGGCGGGCGGGGGCTGCTCCTGCTGCCCAGCGTCTTCGGTCCCAAGGTGGGCGCCTACCTGGCGGAGGCCTGGCCGTACGCGCTGATCTACCCGGCGCGCGGGGTGGCGGCGGCCAGCCGGGAGCACCGCGACCTGGCCGGGCTGATCGGGCGCAGCCGCGCCAGGATCCTGGCCGAGCTGTCGGGACCGGCCACGACGACCCAGCTCGCGGCGCTGCTCGGGCAGAGCCCCGGCACGGTCGGCGAGCACCTGGCCGCCCTGCGCCGGGCCGGTGCGGTCACCGGGGCCCGGGCCGGGCGGCACGTGCACTACTCGCGCACTCCCCTGGGGAAGGCGCTGATCAACCCTTCAACGCTCCGGCCATGAGGCCGCGCATGAAGAAGCGGCCGAGGAAGACGTAGATCAGCATCGTCGGGATGGAGCTGAGGATCGCCGCGGCCATCTGCTGGCTGTACGGCGTGGCCTGCGCCCCGGCGATGTTGTTGAGCATCACCGTGGTCGGCCAGTTCTGCGGGCTGGCCAGGAAGACCGCGAACAGGAAGTCGTTCCACAGCGAGGTGAACTGCCAGATGATCACCACCGCGATGGCCGGCCCTGAGACGGGCAGGACGACCGACCAGTAGGTGCGCAACATGCCCGCGCCGTCCACCCGCGAGGCCTCGATGAGCTCGCCGGGGATGGTGACGTAGTAGTTGCGGAAGATCAGCGTGCAGATCGGGATGCCGTAGACGACGTGCGCGAGGACCAGGCCGGGCAGGCCGCCGTAGAAGACGCCGTTGAGCCCGGTGACCTCGTCCATCTTGATCAGGAGCTGGACCAGCGGGATCATCACCCCCTGGTAGGGGATGAACATCCCGAACAGGAACAGCGTGAACAGCACGTCCGCGCCCGGGAAGCGCCACTTCGACAGCACGTAGCCGTTCATGGAGCCGAGCGCGCAGGCCAGCAGCGAGCCGGGCACGGCCAGCAGGAAGCTGTTGACGATGCCCGGGCGCAACTTCTCCCACGCCACCGCCCAGGCGTCGAAGGTCCAGGTGCGCGGCAGGTTCCAGGCCTGCGACGGATCGGCCTCGGTGAGCGGCTTGAAGCTGGTGACCAGCAACACGTAGACCGGGATCAGGATGATCAGGACGAAGGCCAGGAGCAGCCCGAAGCGTACGGCTTTCACGAGCGCTTCTCCTTGCGGACCGACCAGATCAGGTAGGGGATGACGAAGATCGCGACGGCCAGGACGATGTAGGCGGCGATGGTCGCGCCCTTGGCCGGGTCGTCGGAGTCAAAGACGGTCACCCACATGAAGACCGCGGGCACGTCGGTGATGATCTGCTTGCCGGACACCGCCATGATCAGGTCGAAGACCTTGAGCGAGATGTGCCCGAGGATGATCAGCGCGGAGAGCGTGACCGGCCGGAGCAGCGGCAGCACCACGTGGCGGTAGACGCCCCACTCGGTGCAGCCGTCCACGCGCGCCGCCTCACGCAGTTCCTCGGGGACGCCCCGGAAGCCGGCCAGGAACAGCGCCATGACATAGCCGGACATCTGCCAGACCGCGGGGATGGCCATCGCCGCCATGCCCCAGTCGGGGTCACGGAACCACGCCCACTGTGGCAGCCCGATCGCGTCGAACAGCCGGTTGAGCCCGACCGCGCGCTCGTCCTGCCCGGAGTTCATCAGCCAGCGCCACACGATGCCGGTGGCGACGAAGGAGATGGCCATGGGGAAGAGGTAGATGGTGCGGAAGGCGCCCTCGCCCCTGATGCCCTTCTCCATCAGGAAGGCCAGGAACCAGCCGAGGATCAGCGCGCCGAGCACGAAGACGATCGTGAAGAGGATCGCGTGCTTGACCGACAGGTGCCATCTGGGCTGGTCCCAGAGGCTGATGAAGTTGTCCAGCCCGACGAACTGCTCCTCCGGCTGGCGGCTCGTGTGCCGGTCGGTCATCGCCAGCCGGAAGTTCCAGCCCAGCATGCCGTACACGAAGACGCCGATCGCCACGATGGACGGCGTGACGAGGAGCAGCCCGGGCAACCACGTGCGTGCCCGCCTCACGATGTGCATCCCTTTCCGGCGGGGGGCGCGGGCGGCGCCCCCCGCGGTAGACCTACTGCAGGTTGGCCTTGGCCGCGTCGGCGAGCGCCGACTGCAGCGCCCCGACGTCCTTGGTGCCGAGGAACAGGCCGACGGCCTCACCGATCGCCGCCAGGTGCGGCTGGCTGACCGCGACGCCGTGCTGGATGGAGCCGGCCAGCTTGTTGCTGCTCCAGTCCTTCAGCGCGTCGGCCAGGTAGTCGGTGTAGAGCGCGGTGTCGGCGTCCTTGCGGGCGGGGATGGAGCCCTTCTTCGGGTTGAAGGCGTCCTGGCCCTCCTTGCTGGCGGCCACCTTCAGCCACGCCAGCGCGCCCTCGCGGTTCTTGGCGCCCTTGGGCAGGGTGAAGCTGTCCGACAACCACAGGTAGGTGCCCTCGGTGCCGGGCGCGGGCGCCCAGTCGAAGTCGGTCTTCGAGGTCTTGCCGAGGCCGCCGTCCGGCGGGTTGTGGAAGTAGCCGTAGGCCCAGTCGCCCATGATGTTGAAGGCGGCCTCGCCGTCGGCGACCTGCTTGGCGGCGGGCTGCCAGTCGTCCTGCGGGTCACCCGCGTAGGACATGATCGTCTTGAAGCTCTCCAGCGCCTTGGTCACCTCGGGCGAGGCCCAGTCGGCGCCCGGCTTGAACAGCGCGTTGTAGGCGTCGGTGCCCATCGAGCCGAGCATGACGTTCTCGAGCAGGTGGGCGACGGTCCACTCGGAGCCGACCGAGAGCGGGATCTTGCCCTTGGCCTTCACCTTCTCCAGCGCGGCGATGAACTCCTCGATGCTCTTCGGCGGGCCGGCCACGCCCGCGTCCTTCAGGACGGTCGGGTTGAACCACAGCACGTTGGAGCGGTGGATGTTCACCGGCACGGAGTAGATCTTGCCGTCCACGCTGATCTGGTTCACCAGGTCGGCCGGGAAGACGTCCTTGAGCTTGAGCTCGTCGTAGAGGGCGTTGAGGTCCTCGAGCTTGCCGTCCTTGATGTAGCCCTGCAGCTCGGCGCCGGCGTGGCCCTGGAAGGTGTCCGGCGGCTGGTTGCCGTCCAGCTTCGTCTTCAGCAGCGCCTTGGCCTTGTCGCCGGAACCGCCGGCGACGGCGGCGTCGAAGAAGGTGAAGCCGCTGTTCTGCTTCTCGAAGATCTCCTTCATGGCCTTCAGGCCGTCGGCCTCGCCGGGCCCGGTCCACCAGGAGAAGACCTCCACCTGCTTCTTGGCGTCCCCGCCGGCGCCACCCGTGGCCTGGGTGCCGGCGGGAGCCGTCCCGCCACCTCCGCAGGCGGCCAGGCTCATCATGCCGGCCATGGCGATGGTCGCTAACCACCGTCGTCGCATCGCACACCGTCCCTTTCGCAACCCCGAGCGGTTCATCAGGTGACAACGTTGTCAGTAGGGCAATCAACCCACTTCGCGGTCTCTGGCGTCAAGGTGGTCCCGGTAACAGGTCCGCAACCTCGGGAGAACGCTCTCTCGACTGTAGCCGTCCCGGTGGAGGGGGCAAGGGAGCCCGCCGAATCGTGATGTTCACCGCTCCTATGCACCGTACGGCGAAGCATGCACAACGCCGTGGCGACCGCCTCGTCGGCCGGGCCCGGGTCGCCGCGTGCGCAGAGCCGAGGTCGGTGCCGGTGTCCTATGCCGCCCGCCCGGCCAGAGGGTCCGCGTGCCGGATCCCTCCTGCCCGGGCGCGTCCCCCCTCGTGGCCCCCTCCACCGGAGCGGCCGGGCGAGCCGTACCGGAACCCCTGGACGGGCGGGCGGCAGGTGTGCGGGTCCGAGCCCTGCGCGACTCGGACCCGCTGTCGCACGTCGCCGGCCGAGACCCCCACCCCTCCGAGGAGGCCGGGCCGGCAGTGACGCGCGACGTCCGCGGATCGGGCCGCCGCCCGCCCCGCACGAGCTCGCCCGGGGCACGGGAGGCTGAAGCCGATGACGGGCGCGCGGCCGATCGCACCCTTGACGGTAGGCCGCCCGGCCACCGCCGCACATGAGCTGTTCTCACCATTCACCGGGGTATCCGCACCCATGTAGCCGGCGGGCGACAGGTATGCACACGCCCCCGGAAAGTGTCGGTGCGGCATCGCACACTGGACCCATGGCCGACCACCCACCCCCCTCGGCGACAAGCGAAGACCCCCTCGAACTCGGCGAGATCGCCGTGTCCGACTGGCACGCGCACAGCGACCGGATGGCCTCGGTGCGGTTCCTCACCATCGCCCGGCGCCTGCCCACCCTCATCCGCCAGGCCACCGAGCTGGCCTGGCGGGCCAGCCCGCGCGACACCGTGGCCACCGTCGCGCTCAACCTGCTCGGCGGCGTCTTCACCGCCTTCGGCCTGCTGGCCACCACCGGCGTCCTGGAGGCGCTCTTCCGCGACGGCCCCACACCCGACCGGCTGCGCGCGGCCCTGCCCAGCCTGGCCGTGGTCGCCGCGGCCGCCGCCCTGCGCACCACCACGCAGGCCGCCGCCGGCTGGGCCCAGGCGCGGCTCGACCCGCAGATCAGCCGGCTCACCGAGGAACGCCTGTACGGCCTGACCAGCCGGGTCGAGCTGGTCAGCTTCGACGACCCCGACTTCCACGACGCCCTGCAGCGCGCCCGCATGCGCGGGGTGAGCATGGCCGACGTGGTGGTCGCCACCGCCATCGACCTGGTCACCGCCGTGGTCGGCCTGGCGGCCGTGGCCGGCGTGCTGGCGGTCCTGCACCCGGTGCTGCTGCCGCTGTTGCTGCTGGCCGTCCTCCCCGACGCCTGGGCGACCGTGCGCGCGGCCAAGATGCGCTACACCACCACCTACTCCCTCGTCCCGGTCATCCGGCGCAAGTGGATCATCGCCGAGCTGCTCGCCGACCGTGACCCCGCCGCCGAGGTGCGGGCCTTCACCATGCGCGGCTTCCTGCAGCGGATGTACGACGCGGTCGCCCGGGCCGAGCAGGAGGTCCTGCTGCGCCTGGCCCGCCGCCAGACCGTCGCCCGGCTCGTCGGCGAGGCCCTCGGCGGGCTCGGCACCGGCCTGGTCTACCTCGCCCTCGGCATCCTGCTCGCGCTCGCCGCCATCCCGCTGGCGGTCGCCGGCACGGCCGTCCTCACCATCCGGCAGGGGTCGATGTCGCTGAGCAACCTCATGTACGCCACCAACCGGCTCTACGAGGAGGGCCTCTACTTCACCGACTTCCTCGACTTCTGCGCCGACGCCGAACGCCGGATCCCCGCCGCCCGTCCCGTCCCCGCGCCGGCGGCCTTCCACCGGATCACCGCCGAGGACATCTCCTTCACCTACCCCGGCGGCGACTCCCCCGCCCTGCGCGGCGTCTCGGTCGAGATCGGCCGTGGCGAGGTCATCGCCTTCGTCGGCGAGAACGGCTCGGGCAAGACCACCCTGGCCAAGATCCTCTCCGGGCTCTACGAACCCGACGGCGGCGTCGTCCGCTGGGACGACACCGACCTGCGCACCGTCGACCCCGAGGCGTTACGCGCGCACATCGCGGTCATCGCCCAGGACCACACCCGCTGGCCACTCACCGCGCGCTACAACATCACCATGGGCACCGACAAGGGCGACGCCGCCCTCGACTCCGCCGCCCGCGTCGCCGGGGCCGACGAGGTCGTCGCCGACCTGCCCCACGGCTACCGCACCCTGCTCGACCGCCGCTTCAAGGACGGGCAGGAGCTGTCCGGCGGGCAGTGGCAGCGGATCGCCGTCGCCCGCGGGTTCCACCGGGACGCTCCGCTCCTCATCTGCGACGAGCCCACCGCCGCCCTCGACGCCCGCGCCGAACACGCCCTCTTCGAGCGCATCCGCTCCCACGCCGACGGCCGTACCGTCCTGCTCATCACCCACCGGCTGGCCAGCGTCCGCTACGCCGACCGGATCTACGTGCTCGACCACGGCAAGGTCGTCGAGGAGGGCACCCACAGCCACCTCATCGGTCTGGCCGGCCTCTACGCCGAGCTCTACAACCTCCAGGCCGACGCCTACCGCTGACCCTTTCCACCTCTCGACCCCGGGTTCCCGGTCTGGCCCGCCCCCGGCCTTCCGTTTCAGCCTGCTCTCCTTCCGGTGCCCCGGCCATCGTTCCCGTCTCTGCTGCGAGCTTCGCTACCGCACCTCTTGGTGTTTCCGGGCCCTCTCGGCCCGTCGCGGGCTCCCCGACTCTCTGTCCCGGCCTTCGCGGGCCTGCCTCTCACTTGGACGGGCGGGTGGCGAGGAGGGTGCCGAGGACGACGCCGACGCCGATGGCGGCCGTGGTGGCGAGGGCGGAGAGGAGGAGTCCCGGCGCGGCGGCGGACCCCTTGGCGTACTGGACGAGGCTGGCGTAGACGGTCGGTCCGGGCAGGAGGGCGCCGGTGACGCCGGGAAGGGTGGTGGCGGCCGAAGGCACGCCGAAACAGGTCCCCACGACGGCGGCCCAGGCACCGAGGACGGTGGCGGCGGCGAGCGCGGCCAGCGGCGGGCTGTGCAGGAGGGCGAGCATGAGCTGGTTGACCAGCCCCGCCAGCAGCCCGGCCGCGACCCCCAGCGGCACCAGCCGCACACTGCCCCCGTTGAACAGCGTGTTCCCCGCCGCGCCCACCGCCGACGACAGCAGGCTCAGCCCGAAGGGCAGGGCGGCGAAGCTGACCCCGTAGGCGGCGAGCTCGAAGCCGGACCGGTCGAGCACCAGCGACCCGGTGATCGCGGTACCGGCGATGATGCCGCCCACCAGCATGGTCACGGTGATCGCCCGCCCGGCGGCGATCTGCGGGAAGCCCATGATGGCGTCCTCGGCCAGCGAGACGACCGACAGGATGGGCAGGAGCAGCACCAGGTTCGCGGCGAGCATGCCCGCGACGGCCTGCCCGCTGAGGCCGGCGGCGAAGGCCACAGCGCCCGCGCCGACGGTGAGGGCGGCCTGGGCGGCGGTGGTGTAGAAGGCCGGGATGCCGACGCGGCCGAAGAGCCGGCCGACCCGGTTGACCAGCACGAGCAGCAGCGCCGCCAGCACCGCACCGCCCTGGGTGCCGCCGGCCTGGAGGCAGATCATGGCGGCCAGGACGGCGCCGCCCGCGACGTCCACCCACCAGGGGCGGCCCGCACCGGCTCCGGCGATGCGGTCGACCTCGGCGGAGGCCCCCTTGAGGTCGAGCTCGCCGGCCAGCAGGCGGCCCACGACGCGGTGCAGCCGGCTCAGCCGGTGCAGGTCGCGGGCGCCGTCGGTGGTGATGGTCCTGAGCATGACCATGGGGCGTTCGCCGGGGGGCGAGTACTGCAGGTGGATGGAGCGGGCGGCGAAGTCGATCTGGAGGTGGCCCATCCCGAGGTGGCGGGTGGCGGCGAGCACGGCGGCCTCGACGGTGCCGGTCTCGGCGCCGGAGCGGAAGAGCTGTTCGCCCAGGTGGAGGACGAACCGCAGCATGGCGGGGGCTTCGTCGGGGTCGACGATGCCGTCGCCGGTCAGGGGCGAGGGGGTGTAGGGGCTCCAGCGGTGCCCGCCGCGAGGCCAGATCCTGCCGAAACCGTCCCGCCCGATCACGCCACCGCTCCATCCTCGGCCCACCCCGGCTCAGCCCGAGCCCAAGGTTCCGGGACCCGAGCCGAAGAGCCCCGGCTCGGCTGTGGGCTCCCACGCCCGGCTCCGGGTGAGGGCTCCTCAAGCTCGACTCCGGCTCAGGCGTTCCTGTGTCCCGGCTCTGGCGGAGGGTTCCCGGGGGTGGCTCACGGGAAGACCGGGGCGGTGACGGCACCCGGCAAAACTTCAGGCCGCCAGCGGCAGCCGGAGCACCAGCCGGGCACCCCGCGGGTTGGGCTCGGCGGTGAGGGTCCCGCCGTACATGGTGGCGATCTCCCGGGCGATGGGCAGCCCCAGCCCCGTCCCGTGCGGGTCGCGGGCGCGGCTCTCGTCGAGCCGGGCGAAACGCTCGAAGACCCGCTCACGATCGGCCTCCGGGATGCCGCCGCCGTCGTCCCGCACCTCCAGCACGGCCTCCGAGCCGTCCCGCCGTACGGTGACCATGACCTGCCCGGCGGCATGCCGTTCGGCGTTGGCCAGCAGGTTGTTCAGCACCCGGCTGAGCCGCAGCCGGTTGGCCGTGACCTCGACGCCGGGCTCGAGTTCGAGGGTGAGCGGCACCCGGTAGCTGCGGAACCCGGTCTCGGCCCGCACCAGGTCGTCGAGCTCGACGCGGGACAGCGGCGCGGGGGCGCGGGCGTCGAGGCGGGCGAGTTCGAGCAGGTCGACGACGATGTCGTTGAGCCGGTCGGTGTGCCGCAGGGCGGCGTCGATGAGCGGCCGGGGCTCGGGGTCGTCGAGCGCGATCTCCAGGGTGGTGCGCAGGCCGGCGATCGGGTTGCGCAGGTCGTGCGAGGCGTCGGAGATGAACCGGCGTTCGCGCGCGGTGGCGGTCTCCAGCCGCTCCAGCCCGGCGTTGATCGTCTCGGCCAGCCGCTGCACCTCGCCGCCGGTCTCGGGGACCGGCACGCGCAGGTCGAGCTGGTTGGTGGTGATGTGGGACAGCTCGCGGCGGATCTCCTCCACCGGGGCGAAGGTCAGCCCGATCGTCCACCAGGTGCCCGCGCCGATCAGCACCAGCAGCGGCACCATCACCCAGCCGACCACGATCGGCAGCCCGAGCCCGCCCAGCGCCCGCGGCTCGATCACGGCGGCCAGCGCGATGCTCTCCTGGCCCGGGATGCGGAAGCCGGCGACCCGTACGCAGTCCTTCAGGTACGGCGGGCAGACCCGCTGGTCGATTCGGATGTCGGGCGCCACCGGCCGCGCCGTGGTGAGCGCCGGCCGGCCGTGGAGAGCGCTGCTGGAGGCGAGCACCTCGCCTCTTGGCCCGACGATCTGCACCAGGTTGGTGCCGCCCGGCGGGGAGAGCAACTGGTTCCCGGCGCCGGCCCGGACCGCGGTGTAACTCACCTCGCGCGCCGAGCGTGCCGCCCGGTCCACGGTGTCGGCCTCCAGGAAGGACCGGATCAGCAGCACCGCGAGGATCCCGCAGAGCGAGAGCACGACCGCCGCGACGCCGACGGCGATGACGGTCGCCCGGCCTCGGACGGAGTACAACATGCGCATCCGCGTGCGATGCAGCCGGTTCCTCACGTTTCGTTGCCTTCCGATGACGGACTGTCCGTCCCTCTCAACACGACGTGACGTTCATTTCACGTCGAGCCCCGACAAGCCTTGAACGATCCTTTACCCCAGCGCCGCCTGGAGCACGGCCCTCGCGACCGGCGCCGCGACGTCTCCCCCGGCTCCGCCGTTCTCCACGACCACGCCCACCGCGACCACCGGCGCCTCGGCCGGCGCGAAGGCGGTGAACACCGCGTGGTCCGGCGCGCCGGGCACGTTCTCCGCGGTCCCGGTCTTGGCCGCCACCGCGATCCCGGGCAGAGCCGCCCCCGACCCGGTGCCGCCGGGCTGGGCGACGGTGACCATCATCGCGGTCAGCGCCCGGGCGGTCTGCACGTCGAGCACGGTCCGGTACTCCACCGGCTCGGCCCGCCCGATCACCGTGCGGTCCGACATCCTGATCTCCTCCACCAGGTGCGGCCGCATCAGCACGCCGTTGTTGGCCACCGCGGCCGAGAACATGGCGATCAGCAGCGGCGTGGCCCGGTCGTCGTGCTGGCCGATCGCGGCCATGGCGGTCTGGGCGTGGTCGAGCCGGGCGGGGAAGACGCTCTCGGCGACCGCCAGCGGCACGGTCAGGTCGGTGGCGTTGAAGCCGAACGCCTCGGCCTGGTCCCGCAGGACGTCCTGGCCGAGCTGCAGGCCGATCCGGGCGAAGGCGGTGTTGCAGGAGACCTGGAAGGCGTAGGCCAGCGGCGGTTGCCCGTCGCCGCACGGCTGGCCGCCGGCGTTAGGGAGCTGGACGGAGCTGGCCGGCAGGAGCAGCCGGCGCGGCGCCTCGACCCGGGTGGCCGGGGTGTACTCCCCCGAGGCCAGCGCGGCGGCGGCCGTGACCACCTTGAAGGTGGAGCCCGGCGGGTAGGTCTGGCTGGTGGCGCGGTTAAGGAGCGGCTGCCCGGGATCGGCGCGCAGCCCCCGGTCGGTGGCCGTCAGCTTCGCGACGTCGAAGGTGGCGTAGCGGTTGGGGTCGTAGGACGGGTAGGAGGCGAGCGCCAGGATCGCCCCGGTGGCCGGGTCGATCGCGACCGCGGCTCCCGGGCGGCCGGTGGCCCGCAGCGCGTCGTAGGCCGCTCGCTGGACGCGGGAGTCCACGGTCAGCCGCACGTCCGCGCCGCGCCGGCCGCCCTCGCGCATCAGGGAACGCACCCGCACCCGCGGGTCGTCGCCGGACAGCACCGGCCCTTCGAGGCGTTCGAGCCCGGCCGAGCCGAACAGGCTGACGTACCCGGTGATCGCCGCGTACCGCTCGCCGTCCGGATAGGTGCGCTTGTAGGCGTGCATGCTGGTGCTCGACCGCACGCTGCGGGCGACAGCCGTACCGTCGAAAGTGAGGATGTCTCCGCGCGGGTGGTCGAAGCGGGCGAGCTGGGTGCGGCGGTTGCGGGCGTCGGCGTTGAGGGGGTCGGCGCGGAAGGCCTGCAGCCAGGTGAGGTTGGCCAGCAGCAGGAAGAGCATCACCGCCCCGACCAGGGCAACCCGCCTCAGTGGGATATTGATGCGTTTCGCCCTGGGTCCGGCCATACCACCTGGTGTAACAGCCCGAACACCAAGTTCCGGCTAGAGCGCGCTGCGGTAGTAGGAAATCTTGCGCTGGATGTAGTCCTGGCGGGACCGCAGGGTCGCGACCTGGGCCTCCACCCGCCGGTCGTGCTCCTCCAGCAGCGCGATGCGGTCGGCGAAGGTGTGGTCGCCGGACCGGACGAGCTCGGCGAAGCGCAACATCTCCGCGATCGGCATCCCGGTGTCGCGCAGGCAGCGGATGGTGCCCAGCCAGTCGAGGTCGTGCTGGGTGAACCGGCGCTGACCGGCGGCGTTCCGGCCGACCGGCTCGAGCAGGCCGATCTTCTCGTAGTAGCGCAGCGTGTCGAGGGTGAAGCCGGTCTCCTCGGCCACCTCGGACGGTGTGTACACAGTCACCCCGCCAGCTTGCCAGGTATCACCGGTTTTCGGATGACTTGACCTGGAGTGCACTCCAGGACGCATCGTCATGACCCATGCAGATCGCACTCGGCGCGCTCTCGTTCGGCTCCACCGTCGGCGAGCGCGACTCCTTCGCCCTTCTCGACCGCTTCGTGGCCGCCGGCGGCACCCTGATCGACACGGCCAACAACTACGCGTACTGGATCGACGGCCGCACCGGCGACGAGAGCGAGCAGACCGTCGGGGCCTGGCTCGCCGCCCGCGGCAACCGCGACCAGGTGTTTCTCTCCACCAAGGCCGGCGCCCGCCCGGACGCCTCCGGCGCGTGGGAGGGTCTGTCGGCCCCCGTGCTGGCCGCGGCGATCGAGGGCAGCCTGCGCCGGCTGCGCACCGACCACGTCGACCTCTACTGGGCGCACGTGGAGGACCGCTCGGTGCCGCTGGAGGAGACGCTGGAGGCGCTCGACGCCCTCCACCGGCAGGGCAGGGCGGTCAGGCTCGGCGCGAGCAACCACCCGGCCTGGCGGGTCGAGCGCGCCCGCGCCCTGGCCACCGCCCGCGGCTGGCTGCCCTACTCGCACGTGCAGCTGCGGCACAGCTACCTGCGCCCACGCCCCGGCGCGGCCCTGCCGGAGGCCGGCCACCGGCAGGTCTCGGACGAGACGCTCGACTTCGTCCGGGACGCGGGGCTGACGCTGTGGGCCTACAGCACGCTGCTGAGCGGCGCCTACCGCGACAAGCCCCTGCCCGAGGTCTACGAGCACCCCGGCACCACGGCCAGGCTCAAGGTGCTGGCCGAGGTCGCCGCCGAGGTGGACGCCACGGTCAACCAGGTCGTGCTGGCCTGGCTCGGCGCTCAGGGCATCGTGCCGATCGTCGGGGTCACCAAGCCCGAGCAGCTCGACGAGGCCATGGCCGCGACCCGGCTCACCCTGCCGGAGGCCCTGCTGGCACGCCTGGACGAGCCGGCCTGACCCGCACGTCGCTGGCCCGCCTGGACGAGCCGGCCTGACCCGCACGTCAACCCTGGCCGAGACGCCCGTTCCGCTTGAAACGCGCGCTCGGCCTCGAACCCCGTTCAGCGCAGGTGGACGGCGAGGTACCGCCTGGCCAGCAGCTTGCACTCGGCGATCAGGTCGGGATCGCCCTGCGGATGCGCCCGGAACGCCAGCTTGAGCACCGCGTCGGTGGCCTCCACCGCGACCAGGACCGCCCGGTCGACGCTCGTCCCGGGCGGCGCGTCGAGCAGCACCCGGAGCCGGTCGGCGACCACGGCGTTGTTCTCCAGCGCCGCGTCCAGCATGTGGTTGGTCCCCGGTACGGCAGGCCCGCCGGGCGTCGGCAACACCTCGCCGAAGTCGACCACCGCGAACCCGGGGGTGGTCCGCTTCATCTCGACGAACTCGTCGATCGCCAGGTCGACGAAGTCGGTCCAGTGGTCGGGCTCCCGGACGGCGATGCGCTCGGAGACGCGGGCGAGGAAGGCGTCGAGGTTGCGCAGCGCCAGCGCCCGCACGAGCCCGCGTTTGTCGGGGAAGAACTGGTAGAAGGTGCCGATCGGGACCTCGGCGCGGCGCGCTACCTCCTTGGTGGTCAGCGCGTCGTAGCCGACCTCCTCCAGCAACGCCGCGCATTCGTCGAGCATCCGCTCGACCCGCTCCACGCTGCGACGCTGGGCGGGACGGCGGCGGAGGGTACTCGTCATGCTCCCATCCTGGCTCATTACCGGAGGGTAGAGGGCGCCGCTAGAAGACCGAGACGTGCACGTGGTCCCAGTGGTTGGCGGTCACGCCGCCGCGGTCGGACATGGGGTCCCAGCCTCCGCCGCCGCGGATGTCGTAGTAGCGCTGCTTCCAGATGATGTACATGACCCCGAGGCGCGAGCCGTTGTTGATCAGCCACTGGGCGAGCTCGTCGCCGCGCCGCTCGGCGTCGCCGGTGGCCATCTGGCCGCCCGTGGTCATCATGAAGTCGCAGGCCCGGCCCTTGCCGTGCTCGCCGGGGTCGCCCGCGCGGAAGCAGCCGGTGCTGGGCACCAGGAACTGCGAGAGCACGGCGTCCTTCACCGCGGTCATGCGCGGGGTGAGGCCGCCGGTGCCGATGGTCTGCTGGAAGCCGTACTTGGCCAGCAGCCGTTCGATGTCGCGGCGCTTGTTCTGCATGGCCTTGATCTCTTTTTCGAGATCGCCGATCTTCGCCGAGGCGGCGGCCTTGGCCTTCTTGGCCTCCGCGATCAGCTCGCGGAGCCTGGCCAGCCGGCCGGCGCGCTCGTTGGCCAGGTAGGACATGCTCGCGGCCAGGCCCAGGGCGCTGTGCGGGTCGCCGCCGTAGTTGAGCAGCTTGGTGGAGTCGATCGGGCCGTTGATGTAGTTGCTCTGCGCGATGAGCGTGACGTCGCCCTGCGCCGAGGCGAGTTGCCTGGTCAGCGCGGCGGCCCGCGCGTTGGCCTTCTTGACCTGGATCTTCGCCTCTTCGAGGCTCTGGATCTCGCCGCGGTACTGCTTGGTCAGCGCGGTGGCCTGCTGGTTGAGGCGACGGAGTTTGGCCTGGTCGGGATCGGCCTCGGCGGGAGCGCTCTGGGTGAGGAGCAGGCCGAGCAGGGCGACGGCTGACACGGCGAGACGGCCGGTTCTCAACGCTCGTCCTCCCCTCAAGCGACGGGCGAAACTATAGAAGATGATCTTGATGCCTGCCACCGGAACGAGGTAAGTCACGCACCATTGGCGAACTATCTACCAGTTCGTGAAGGTTACGCCAAAACAGGATTGCGCCTTGTCGAGGGCCCCAGAACATGGTTCGGTTTGATCGGGACATAAGCCACGAGCAGGAAGAGGCTCACGACATGCGCCAGCACGACAAGCTGTTCATCGGGGGCGAATGGGTGGCGCCAGCGGGGACCGGCACCATCGAGGTCGTCTCCCCGCACACCGAGGAGGTCGTCGGCAGCGTACCGGACGGCACCCCCGAGGACGTGGAACGGGCCGTCGCCGCCGCCCGGCACGCCTTCGACCACGGCCCCTGGCCGCGCCTGAGCTTCGCCGAACGCGCCGAGAAGATCGCCCGCCTGGCCGAGATCTACGCCGCCCGCCAGGGCGAGATGGCCGCCCTGATCACCGAGGAGATGGGCTCCCCCATCACCTTCTCCCAGCTCGCCCAGGCCCCGCAGCCGCTGGGCATGCTGCAGTTCTACGCCGAGTACGGCAGGACGTTCGAGCAGGAGGAGCAGCGTCCCGGCCTGTTCGGCCCCACCACCGTGCGGCGCGAGCCGGTCGGCGTGGTCGCCGCCATCGTGCCGTGGAACGTCCCGCAGTTCGTGACCATGACCAAGGTCGCCCCCGCGCTGCTGGCCGGCTGCACGATCGTGCTCAAGCCCGCGCCGGAGACCCCGCTGGACGCCTACCTGCTGGCCGAGATGGTCCAGGAGGCGGGCATCCCGGCCGGCGTGCTCAACATCGTCCCGGCCGGCCGCGAGACCGGCGAGCACCTGGTCGGCCACCCCGGCGTGGACAAGGTCGCCTTCACCGGCTCCACCGCCGCCGGCCGCCGCATCGCCGCCATCTGCGGCGAGCAGCTCAAGCGGGTCAGCCTCGAACTCGGCGGCAAGTCCGCGGCGATCATCCTCGACGACGCCGACCTCGGCGCCAGCATGGGCATGCTCGCCATCGCCAGCCTGATGAACAACGGCCAGGCCTGCGTCGCGCAGACCCGCATCCTGGCCTCGCGCAGCCGCTACGACGAGGTCGTCGAGGCGGTCGCCGCGATGATCGCCGGCCAGCCCGTCGGCGACCCCGCCGACCCGGCCACCGGCATCGGCCCGATGGTCGCCAAGCGCCAGCAGGAGCGGGTCGAGAGCTACATCCGCATCGGCATGGAGGAGGGCGCCAAGGTCGTCGTGGGCGGCCTGGAGCGCCCCTACGACCGCGGCTGGTACGTCGCCCCGACCCTCTTCGCCGGCGTGCACAACGACATGCGCATCGCCCGCGAGGAGATCTTCGGGCCCGTCCTCGCGGTCATCCCCTACGAGGACGAGGCCGACGCCGTGCGCATCGCCAACGACAGCGACTACGGCCTGGCCGGCACCGTCTGGACCAGCGACGCCGACCACGGCATGGACATCGCCCGCCAGGTGCGCACCGGCACCTACGGCGTCAACTGCTTCATGCTGGAGGCCAACGCGCCCTTCGGCGGCTACAAGGCCAGCGGGCTCGGCCGCGAGCTCGGGCCCGAGGGGCTCAGCAGCTACCTGGAGTACAAGACCATCTCCAGGCTCGGGTAACCCGGGCGGCTCGGCCCGGAAAAGCCGAGGCTCCGGTACGGCATGCCGTACCGGAGCCAGATGGGCCCAGCGCGCCCCCGCGACGCTGGGCGACCACCCGAACACGGGAAGTATCTCGCATGCCCGCCCCTGATGGGAGGGCTTGCCCCAACGAGACCTCTCCCTGGGGGTATCTTCCATCCGCCCTAAGTAGACGATGTTTACTCAGGAAAGGTTCGAACCGATCCACTTTCCGATCCGGCGGACCAGATCGGGTCTGGCGGCCGATTCGGCATGGCCGTACCCCGGTTCCACCCAGAGCTCCTTCGGCTCCCGGGCGTTCCCGAAGAGCTGGTGCGCGTGCTCCAGCGGGAAGAAGGTGTCCGCGTCCCCGTGCACGACCAGCAGCGGCGTGGGCGCGATCAGCGAGACGGCCTCGTGCGGCGGCATCGGGACCGGGTTCCACGGCCCGCGGGCGATCCGGGTGCGCTTGCCCAGCCGGGCCGCCCAGCGGCCGAAGCGGCGCTCGATCGCCCAGTGCACGGTGCGCATCGGGCGGGTGCCCCGGTAGTACCAGCGGGCCGGGGCGCTGACCGCGACCACCGCGTCCACCCCGCCGATCAGGCCCGCGTGCCGGACCGCGACCGCCGCGCCCATCGAGAAGCCGACCAGCGCGATGCGCCGGTAGCCCAGCCCGCGGGCGTGCCGTACCGCCGCCTCCACGTCGAGGATCTCCAGGTCGCCCACGGTGCTGAGGCCGGTCGAGCGGCCGTGGCCGCGGAAGTCGAAGGCGATCACGCCGCCGGTCAGCGACAGGACGTGCGCGATGCGGCGGGTGTCCTTGCAGCGCCACGAGCCCGTGAAGCCGTGCGCGAGCACGATGCCGATCTCCTGCGAGGGGCCGGGGGTGTGCACGGCGTCGAGCCGGACCCCGTCCTTGGTCACGAGCATCGCGGGGTAGTTGGTGGCGAGAGGCATGGCAAAAGGGTAGGTCCAGCCTCCGCGCAGACCGGGCACCGCCCTGGTCACCGGGTGGGTCACCGGGTGGGTCACGCGCGCCGCGCGAAGGCCGAGTCCTCCAGGACGCGCAGCTCGGTCTGGCCGGCCAGCCGGCGGGCCAGGTCGGCCGGGACCGCGACGACGCCGGCGCCGTGCTCGGCGGCCAGCACCCGCAGGCCCAGCACGGTGGGCTCGTGCGCGAGCACGATGTGCGCGCCGTTGAGCAGCGCGAGGTCCAGCAGGCGCAACGACCGCAGCCGGTCGGTCAGCGAGGCCAGGAGCACGTCGCCGGGCCGGATCAGCCCGGCCTTGGACAGCCGGCGCAGGTCGTCGGTGAGGTCCGCCTGGGTGAGCACCTGGCCGCCGAGGATCATGGCGGGGCCGGCGATGGGGCCGAACTCCAGGGCCTCTCCGCCGGCGGCCAGGGCGTTCAGTGCCCCGGGGTCGTCGATCGCCATCGTCGCCTCGCCGCCCGGGTCGGCGAAGCAGACCACGCCGCCCGCCCAGGCGGCGGCGTGCGTGCCGACCAGCAGGTTCAGGCCGGGCGGCAGGTCGATGAGGATCCGGTGGCCGGGGCGCAGCCCGCGGCGGCGCAACCCGCCGGCGATCAGCGTGATCCGGCGGGACAGGGCGGCGTAGGTCAACGCCTCGCCGGTCCTGATCTCGGTCACCGCGGGGCGCTCGCCCCGCGCGGGAGCCGCGCTCAGTACTAGCTCTGTCCAGGTCATGGCGCCACTGTAAGCAGAGGGGACGGGGGGACACATGCGCAGGATGATGTAGCGGCCTACGTACGCGGGGTGCGTACGAGCACCATGGTGTGCCCGTGCACGGTCAGCCGGACGTGCTCGCCGTCCAGCACCGGAGCCAGCCGCGGCGGCACCGCGGCCACGCTGACCCGGTGGTCGGCGATCAGTTCCCGGCAGCGGCTCAGCGTCGGCTCGACGGTGGCGATCACGTGCGCGCCCGCCATCATGGCCAGGTCGAACATGACCGCCTGCTCCCGTGCCTCGGTGGCGGCCACGAGCACGGTGTCGCGCTCGGTCAGCCCCACCTCGCGCGACAATCGCCGCAGCTCGGTGACCATGCCGGCGTGGCCGATGCGGTGGCGGCCGTCGAAGCTGGCCGCGACCGAGACCGGCACCTTCGCCGGCCGGCCGTCCAGGTCGCAGAAGGACGTCGCCCCCGGCACGTCGCCGAAGGCGAAGATCTGCCGGATCCGCGACTCGCCCACCGCCGAGGTGGACCACTCGGCCAGCTCGGCGTCGGTGATCAGCAGCCGGGCGCGGCTGGTGCACAGCCGCTCGTAGAACAGCTCGGTGTCCATGTCGCACTCCAGCGGCAGCACCAGCGCCCCCGCCGCCGCGGCGGCGTGCAGCGCCAGCGGGTAGTTCGCGCCCGGCGGCAGATGGACCAGGACCGGGTCGCCCGTGGACAGGCCGCGCTCGCGCAGCCCGGCCGCCGCGCGGCCGAGCTTCTTGGCCAGCAGCTCGTACGTCAGGACCTCGCCGGTCCGCACGTCGGTGACCGCCGGCCGGCCGTTTCGGCGAGTTGCGTCCCCGAGCACGACATCAGTCCAGGTAGGCATGCGCACTACGGTAGGAAAGCCAGCTCCTGCGCACATGCACACGAATATGTAGTGACCTAGCCATTCACGATGCGCTGCTCCAGCGCCCAGGCGGCGACCTGGGTGCGGGAGGAGAAGCCCAGCTTCAGCATGATGTTGGCCACGTGCCGGGCCGCGGTCGCGGTGCTGATCACCAGCTCCTCGCCGATCTTGCGGTTGGACAGGCCCCGCACCAGCAACGCGACCACCTCGCGCTCGCGGGCGGTCAGCAGGGAGGCGGTCTCCACCGCCACCTGCTCGGCGGGACGGCTCACCGGGGCCTGGAGCGGCTGCGCCGTACTGGCGGTGGTCAGGGCGTCCTCGGCCGACATCGCGCGGCCGTGCGCGTACAGCAGGCCGGTGCGCGAGTCGCCCAGCACCGCGCGCGCCCGGCCGAGGATCTCCTCGGCCCACGCGACCGACGACTTCTGCCCGATCGTCTCGCGCAGCGCGGCGACCGTCCCGCACAGCAGGACCGCCGACTCGATCTCGCCGCGCGCCTCGGCCACCCGCGCCAGCGCGGCCAGGCCGCGGGTCACCCCGCGCCGCTGGCCGATCTTCCGGCTCAGCTCCACGCTGGCCACCAGCCGGTCCCGGGCGCGCTCCAGATCCCCCTGCTGGGTGGCCACCCGGCCCAGCTCCGACAGGGCTCGCGCGATCTCGGGCTTGGCGTCCAGGGCTTCGAGGTACGGCAGAGCGGCCTCCAGGTTGGCCCGCGCGTTGTCGTAGTCCTCCCGGATGCGGCCGAGCACGCCCAGGCTGATCAGCGCGCGCCCGATGCCCCACGGCTGGTCGGTCTCGCGGAAGGCCACCAGGGCGTCCTCGGCGTGCCGCTGGGCCTCGCGGAGCTTGCCGTCCAGGCCGGCGATCAGGGTCAGGCCGTTGTGCGCCATGCCGATGTTCCACAGGTCGCCCGCCTGGGTGGCGCCCTCCAGGGCCTCCTCGGCGTGGCTGCGCGCCTGCTCGGGGCGGCCGGTGCGCAGGTAGATCATCGCCACGTTGTTCAGCGACAGGCCCAGCGCGAACCGGTAGCCGGGCCGGGTGCGCATCAGCTCCAGGCCGCGCAGGGCCGACTGCTCGGCGATGGCCAGGTCGTCCTGGCCGAAGGCCATGTCCGCCTGGCGGCACCACGCCTCGCCGACCAGCTCCGGCGGCACGTCCGTGGTGTCCATGGCCAGCAGGCGCTCGTACCAGCCCCGGTTCTCCAGCCAGCTCCCCCTGACCGCCCAGATCGGGTAGAGGAAGCAGGCCGTCTCCAGGCCCGCCTCGGCCTGCCCGGACTCGACCGCCCAGGCCAGCGCGGCACGGTGGTCGGCGTTGCGGTCGGCGACCTTGGCGAAGGCGGTCAGCCGGGTCTCGCCCGGCAGCTTGACCAGCATGTCGTTCCAGAAGTCGTCCCTGGCCCGGTCGCGGGTCACCCGCAGGTGCCGGTCGCGCAGCTCCTCCTCCTCGCCGGCCTCGCGCAGCCGCTCCCGGGCGAAGTGCGCGATCGTCTCCAGCAGCCGGTAGCGGGCCTCGCCCCGCTGGTCGCACTGGACCAGCGACTTGTCCACCAGCCCGGCCAGCAGGTCGAGCACGTCGTCCGGCGCGAGCAGCGCGTCGCCGCACACCCGCTCCACGTACTCCAGGTCGAACTCGCCGGCGAAGACCGCCAGGCGGCGCAGCAGGATCCGCTCCTCCTCGGGGAGCAGCTCGTGGCTCCACTCGACGGTCGCGCGCAGCGTGCGGTGCCGGGCGGGAGCCGTACGGTCCCCGCCGGTCAGCAGTTTGAAGCGGTCGTTGATGCGGGCGGCGATCTGCTCCGGTGCCAGTACGGCGGTGCGGGCCGCCGCCAGCTCCAGGGCCAGGGGCATGCCGTCCAGGGCCCGGCACAGGCCGCCCACCGCGTCCAGGGTCTCCGTGGTCAGCTCGAACCGGGAGCCGGCCGCGTAGGCCCGTTCCAGGAAGAGCTGCACCGCCTCGCTCGCCTCGATCTCCTCGCGTTCCTCGGGCAGTTCCAGCGGCGGGACCCGCCACACCAGCTCCCCCGCGATCCGCACCGGCTCCCGGCTCGTCGCCAGCACCCGCAGCCCCGGGCAGTTGGCCACGAGGGCGTCCACCAGCTCCGCGCACGCCTCGATCACGTGCTCGCAGTTGTCCAGGACCAGCAGGATGCGTTGCGACCCGATCCGGCCGACCAGCGTGTCGAGCAGGGTGCTCGCGCCCTCCTCGTGCGCCCGCAGCACGTCCGCCACCGCGTGCGCCACCAGGTCCGGCCGGTTGATCCTGGCCAGTTCCACCAGCCAGACCCCGTCCTGGAAGTCGTCCACCACCTCCCGCGCCAGACGCAACGCGAACCGGGTCTTGCCGATCCCGCCCGCACCGCACAACGTGGCGACGCGATGGCGCGAGAGCAACCCGATCACCTCGGTCAGGTCCCGCTCCCGGCCGATGAAACGGTTCGGCTCACTGGGAAGGTTGTGGGGCATCGTGGTCCAAGGGCTGGAGGCTGGATCACTCGGAGTCTGTTCTCGACCGCGAGGCCTTGCAACCCCTTGCCCGATTTGTCACCGCAGCCAGAGACCGCACCGCTTGCCCTGTCTTGTGGCGATCAGTAGGCCCTTGACCAGGATCACCACACCCTGGCCACCGCCTCGCGAATCCGCCGCCCCACCTCGAACGCGCCGAGCACGACCAGCGGCAGACCGTAGAGGATCTTGGCGGGCCACTGCGACCCGTCGAGGTCTGGGAGGTCGACCATGAGCATGAGCACGACCCACAACGCGCCGGTCAGCCCGAACTCGATCAGCCGGTCGATCACCAGGTCCCGGCGAGACCGGGGCGCCTGCCGTACCGGGAAAGCGGCGGGCGTGCCGCCCAGTTCGGCGGAGCGGGCGAGGGCGGCGGCGCTGTCCTCGCCGCGGCCCTGGGCGGCGAAGATCATCGAGCGCAGTTCCCAGGGCTCGGGGTCGCCGGGCCGGTCGGCGGCGAGCCGGTCGACGTAGGAGTGCGCCCACGGGAAGCGCCCTTCCTCGCAAAGCCGGGCGACATGGTCACGGTGGGAGGACACACGACCATCCAACAGATAGCAAAGCAGCCCCCTACAAGAGGGGTACAGAGTCGGAATTGTGCCCCTTTGCGCCTGCGCCGCCCTAGGTGCTAGCGGGATCAACTAAAATGGTAGAGCCGCGGTTCGCGCGGACGACCCCAAACGATCACAGAGCGAGACTCCAACATGCCTTTGAACAGCCGCGACGACCTGCGCAACATCGCGATCATCGCGCACGTCGACCACGGGAAGACGACGCTGGTCGACGCCATGCTCTGGCAGTCGGGGGCGTTCCGCGCCAACCAGGACGTCGACGACCGGGTCATGGACTCGAACGACCTCGAGCGCGAGAAGGGCATCACCATTCTCGCGAAGAACACCGCGGTCAAGCACGGCGACATGACGCTGAACATCATCGACACCCCGGGCCACGCCGACTTCGGCGGCGAGGTCGAGCGCGGCCTGTCGATGGTCGACGGCGTGGTCCTGCTGGTCGACGCCTCCGAGGGCCCGCTGCCGCAGACGCGGTTCGTGCTGCGCAAGGCGTTCGCCGCGAAGATGCCGGTCATCCTGTGCATCAACAAGGTGGACCGCCCCGACGCCCGCATCAAGGAGGTCGTGGACGAGGTCTACGAGCTCTTCATGGACCTCGACGCCACCGAGGAGCAGATCGACTTCCCGATCGTCTACGCCTCGGCCAAGGCCGGTCGCGCCAGCCTCAACCGTCCCGAGGACGGCGGCATGCCCGACAGCGACGACCTGGAGCCGCTGTTCGACATCATCAAGTCGACCATCCCGGCCCCGACCTACGACCCCAGCGCCCCGCTGCAGGCGCACGTCACCAACCTCGACGCCTCCTCGTACCTCGGCCGGATCGCGCTGTGCCGCATCCACCAGGGCACGATCAAGAAGGGCCAGCAGGTCGCCTGGTGCAAGACGGACGGCACCATCCAGCGGGTGAAGATCACCGAGCTGCTGATGACCGAGGCGCTGGAGCGCAAGCCCGCCGAGGAGGCCGGCCCCGGCGACATCATCGCGATCGCGGGCATCCCCGAGATCATGATCGGTGAGACGCTGGCCGACCCCGAGGACCCGCGCCCGCTGCCGCTGATCACGGTGGACGAGCCGGCCATCTCGATGACCATCGGCACCAACACCAGCCCGCTGGTCGGCCGGGTCAAGGGCTCCAAGGTCACCGCCCGCATGGTCAAGGACCGCCTCGACAAGGAGCTCGTCGGCAACGTGTCGCTGCGCGTGCTCCCGACCGAGCGTCCCGACGCCTGGGAGGTCCAGGGCCGTGGCGAGCTGGCGCTGGCCATCCTGGTCGAGCAGATGCGCCGCGAGGGCTACGAGCTGACCGTCGGCAAGCCGCAGGTGGTCACCAAGGAGATCGACGGCAAGATCCACGAGCCGGTCGAGCGCCTGACCGTCGACTGCCCGGAGGAGTACCTCGGCGCGGTCACCCAGCTCCTGGCCGTCCGCAAGGGCCGCATGGAGCACATGACCAACCACGGCACCGGCTGGATCCGCATGGAGTTCGTGGTCCCGGCGCGCGGCCTGATCGGCTTCCGCACCGAGTTCCTCACCGAGACCCGCGGCACCGGCCTGGTCCACCACGTGTTCGAGGCCTACGAGCCGTGGTTCGGCGAGCTGCGCACCCGCAACAACGGCTCCCTGGTGGCCGACCGCTCCGGCCCCGTCACCGCCTTCGCGATGACGAACCTGCAGGAGCGCGGCACCCTGTTCGTCTCCCCCGGCACCGAGGTGTACGAGGGCATGATCGTGGGCGAGAACTCCCGCGGCGACGACATGGACGTCAACATCACCAAGGAGAAGAAGCTCACCAACATGCGCTCCTCCACGGCCGATGTGACCGAGACGCTGATCCCGCCGCGGGTGCTCTCGCTGGAGCAGGCGCTGGAGTTCATCCGCGAGGACGAGTGCGTGGAGATCACGCCCGAGACCGTGCGCATCCGCAAGGTCGTCCTCGACCAGGCGACCCGCGCCCGCACGACGGCCCGCGCCAAGCGCACCAACTAAGCCGCCGCTCCGGGCGATCGTGACGCCGAGGAGTGGGTAGGAGTGCCGGGTGAGCCCCCGGCCAGGCCCACTCCTCCTTACGGAAGGCAGTCACGAAATGACCGGAAAAGCGCATCTGACCCTCGTCGCCCTGCTGGCGACGGGGGTCGCCGCTGTCTGGACCACGGCCGCGATCGGCGCGGACGGCCCAAGCGCGCGTGCCGCGCTGCACGACGTCTCGGGACGCAAGGTCGGCGAGCTCTCCGTCCGCCCCGAGGGCGGGGCCTCCCGCGTCTCGGTCCGCGTCAGCGGGATTCCCAAGGGCGTGCACGGCTTCCACCTGCACACCACCGGCGTCTGCGACCCCAAGGCCGTCGACCCGTCGACCGGGGCGGTCACGCCGTTCTTCACCGCCGGCGGGCACTTCGACCTCGCGCAGGCCTCGCACGGCGAGCACTCCGGCGACCTGCCGCCGCTGCTGGTGGGCGCGGACGGCACGGGGACGGCCTCGTTCGTCACCGACCGCTTCCGCCTCCGGCAGCTCATGGACCAGGACGGCAGCGCGGTGATCGTGCACGCGCTGCCGGACAACTTCGCGCACATCCCGCCGCGTTACGCGCCGAACGGCCCGGACGAGGCGACGAAGAAGACCGGTGACGCCGGCGGCCGGATCGCGTGCGGCGTCATCAGATAGTTATCTTCTTCGGCTGAACCTTTGCCCGCGCGTGGGGATCATCCTTAACCGTGGGCACGTTACGGCTGGTCATCGGTTATGCACTGGCCGCTCTCTCGGTGGCGGCGATCGTGTGGGGTGCGGTCGCCGCCCAACCGGTGCCCGGGCCGCCGCGCGCGGTGCTGCCGAGCCCGGCCGAGCTGCTGGTCAACCAGGGTCCCCGGGTGTCCGACACCGATCCGCCGGAGATCGCCACCAAGGTCGAGGTGCTCCAGCCCCGGGACGCCGACCTGGAGCGGGTCGCGCCCAGCCGGCTCGACGTCGGCCAGCGCCAGATCAAGCTGGTGATCACGCACACGCTCACCGCCGACCCGGACGAGACGCGGCTGCTCAACCGGCTGCGCGAGCGGCAGAACTTCCCCGGCTCCCTGCGTGCCGAGACCGACGAGCTGTTCGGCCCGATCGTGGCCGAGGGCGGCGCCGAGCTGACCCCCACCGCGCGCTTCGCGCCGCAGACGGTGACGTCCGGCGGGCGCACCACGGTCACCTACGGCCTGGTCATGATGTACCAGACGGCTCCGGGCGCCCTGCTGACGTTGCGTTTCGAGGTGCCGACCGGCCGCCCGCTGTGGACGGCCAGCCGCGAGATCTCCGTGGCGCCCGGCCAGTGGCGGGTGGTGAGCACGCCGGACTTCGTCCCCGACGTCGAGACGCCCGACCTGCTCAAGGTCTCGATCAACCCCAACCCGGTGCGGCTCTCCCTCGCGCACGGCCGCCACGAGTACGTCGAGGCGGTCAAGGACGACGAGGTCTCCTGGTCCGCGGCCCTCGGCGTGGCGACCGCCCTGGTCATGGCCGTGCTGCTGCTGCGTGCCCTGGGCGGGAGCTGGTGGCGCCGGCGGCGCAACCGCTGGCTGGCGGCCGGGGTGGCGCTCTGCGCGGCCGTGGTGGCGCTCTCGCTGCCGATCGAGCCGCTGCACCTGGCCGGGTACGTGATGCTCTTCGTGGTGCTGCCGATCCTGACCCTGCGCCACGCGATCAAGGTGGTGCCCGGTCCGGCCCCGTGGACCACCACCGACCTGCTGGTGGTCACCGCCGCCGCGGTCGCGGTCGGCGGCGGCATGCTGCTCTGGTCCGGCCTGTACGGCCAGCTCCCCCTGACCACCCTGCTGGGCTCCGGCACGGTCGCCGCCCTGTCGGCCGCCGGCTCGGCCGTGGCGTTCGGCGCCGACCTGGGCTCCCGCCAGATGACCGTACGGCTGGCCCTGATCGCCGCCGGAGTGGCCCTGGGCGCGCTCGCCTTCGCGTTGTGGATGCGCGCCCTGATGACCGCGGTCTACCCGCCCGACAGCGTGCGCCTGGTGCTGGCCCTGGCCTGGTCGCTCATCCCGGTGGCCGGCATCGCGGTGATGACCCGGCAGTGGTCGCGCCCGGTGGTCGTCTTCGGCGTGCTCGCCGGCCTGCTGGTCCAGGGTTGGCCGGCGGAGTGGCTGGACGCCGAGTCGTGGAGCGTGGCCGGGCAGCCGGGCCCGCCCGACGGCCTCGACCCGGTGCTGCGCGGCGCCCAGGGCCTGCTGCTGCTGGCCTTCGTGCTCATGGTGCTGCGGCTGCGCCGGCTGGGCACCTCGCCCGACGTGCTGGGCAGCTCGGCGGTCCAGGCGACGATGATGGTGACGTTGCTGGCCGTCTACCTCACGCCCCGCGAGGGCGCGCTCGACGTCGGCGTGACCCTGCCCTCGCTGGCGATCACCTCGCTGATGGCGTGGGGCGGGGCGAGCTGGCTGATCTCCGGCCTGCGTCCCGAGTTCGTCGAGCCGGACAGCCCGGCCGAGCATCGTGACCTGGTCCGGAAGGCCCTGCACCAGCGGTTGCTCTTCCAGGCCAAGCAGGAGCTCTACCGGCTCGGCCGGGGCAAGCTGGGCGCGGGCGAGATGTCGCTGGACGACTTCGACGAGCGGCGCCGCGACCTCAACGAGGCGCTCGGCAGCGACTCGCACCGGCCGGAGACCGCGTTCGCGACCGCGGCGGCCTGCTCGCCGTGGCACAACGGCGTGATGGCCTTCGTCGTCACGCTGGTGCTGACGCTGCCGTTCGCGTTCATCTTCGGGCTGCCGGCCGGCTCCAACCTGAGCGAGGTCGCCTTCGACGCGCGCGGCCTGCTCTCGCTTCCCGTCTTCGGCTTCCTGTACGGCTACTTCTACCCGAAGATCCGCGGCACCCAGCCGATGACCAAGGCGCTGCACCTGATGGCCGCCGCCACCGCGACCGAGCTGTCGGCCTATCTGACCGCGCTGTTCGAGCCGGACATCGGCGCGGCCGACAAGATCCAGCTCATCGCCATCGTGGTCGGCCAGACCTCGCTGGCCTGCATCGGGCTGGGGCTGTACTGGGAGTGGCGGATCATGCACCTGGCCGGCGAGCCGTGGGGCCGGGTCCGCAACGTCCGCAGCGTGCGCAGCCTGGCCACGCCGCTGCTGGCGGTGGTCATCGCCGCCGGCACCACCGCCGCCACCTCGGTCGCCGGCAAGACGGTGGACCGCATCCTCAAGGGCGACGGCTACACCTCCCAGCAGAAGGACTAGCGGCGGCTGAGCTCGCTGCCCCGCACGTGCGCCGCCAGCCAGTCGACCAGCGGCCCGTAGGCCCGCCACGTCTCCCGCACCCGCTCGGCCACCTCGGCGGTGTGCACCCACGGCTCGGGCTCGAACCGCGAACCGGCGTAGAGCGACTTGTGCCGGAGCAGGTCGATGCGGGGATGGCTCTCGTCGAAGCCGCGCGGCTTGGTCTTGAGGCGCTCGCCGGAGATGGCGTAGCCCTCGCCGCGCAGCTCCTCGACCAGCTTCTCCAGCGGCACGCCGGTCAGCTCGTTGTCGATCGCCGCCCGGAAGCGGGCCACCTGGTCGGAGGCGGTGCTGTAGCAGCCGCCCGCGGTGTAGAGCCCGCGGGCGCTGATCTCCACGTAGAGGCCGATGGACGGCTGCAGGTCGATGAAGGCGCCCTGGTGGTCCTTGTAGGGCGACTTGTCCTTGGCGAAGCGCACGTCCCGGTAGGGCCGGAACAGGTGGGCCGTCCCGAACTCCGCGGCCAGCTCCTCGGTCAGGGCCAGCATGGGCGCCTTGACCGCCTCCTCGTACAGGTGCTTGTTCCGGGTGAAGTAGGTCTTGGAATTGTCCGCCTCGAGCCCCTCGTAGAAGAGGAAGGCCTCGTCGGGGAAGCCGGTGAACGCCATGGGCCCCAGGGTATGCCGTCTACCTGCGCCGCCTGGCCGTACCGAAGATGGCCCGGCTGATCTCCCGGCCGAACGCGCTGGCGGCCGAGCGGGCGAAGGACCGGAAGACCGACGAGCCCAGGATGCCCTCCAGCACGCCCGGCTCCTGCCGCTCGGCGGCCGGGGGCGGGGCGGCCGGCGCCTGCGGGGCGGGCTGCCGCTCGACGACGCGGGCGGCCAGCAGCTCGTAGGCGGACTGCCGGTCGACCGACTGGCCGTACTTGGCCATGAGCGGCGACTGCGCGATCAGCCCGCGCATGGCGACCGGGTCGGTCGGCCCCATCCTCGACTGCGGCGCGCGCAGCCGGGTCCAGGCGACCGGGGTCGGCACGCCCTTGTCGCCCAGCACGGTGACCACCGCCTCGCCGATGCCGAGCTGGGTCAGCACCTCTTCGAGGTCGTAGCCGGAGCGCGGGAAGGTGGACACGGTGGCCTTGAGCGCCTTGGCGTCCTGCGGGGTGAACGCCCGCAGCGCGTGCTGGACCCGCGCGCCGAGCTGCGCCAGCACGTCGGCCGGGACGTCCTTGGGCGTCTGGGTGACGAAGAAGACGCCCACGCCCTTCGACCGGATGAGCCGCACGGTCTGCGTGATGGCCTGCAGGAAGGCCTTGGAGGCGTCGTTGAACAGCAGGTGCGCCTCGTCGAAGAAGAACACCAGCCGCGGCTTGTCCGGGTCGCCCACCTCGGGCAGCTCCTGGAACAGGTCGGCCAGCAGCCACATCAGGAAGGTGGAGAAGAGCGCGGGCCGGTCCTGCACCGAGGGCAGCTCCAGCATCGAGACCACGCCCCGCCCGTCGGGCAGCACCCGGAGCAGGTCGGCGGTCTCGAACTCGGGTTCGCCGAAGAACTGCTCGGCCCCCTGCGCCTCGAAGTTGACCAGCGTGCGCAGGATCACCCCGGCGGTCTGCTTGGACAGCCCGCCGACCCCGCGCAGCGCCTCAGGGTTGTCGATCAGGTACTGGATGACCGCGCGCAGGTCCTTGAGGTCGAGCAGCGGCAGCCCCTGGCTGTCGGCGAAGTGGAAGACCAGCCCAAGCGAGGACTCCTGGGTCTCGTTCAGCCCGAGCACCTTGGCCAGCAGCGTCGGGCCGAAGGCGGTGATGGTCGCGCGCAGCGGCACCCCCTCGCCCAGCCCGCCCAGGGAGTAGAACTCCACCGGGCAGGCAGCCGGCTTCCAGTCCTGTCCGATCCCCTTGGTACGGCTGAGCAGCTTGTCGGAGCTCTCGCCGGGACTGGCCATGCCGGACAGGTCGCCCTTGACGTCGGCCAGGAAGACCGGCACCCCCTGCGCGGAGAGCTGCTCGGCCAACACCTGGAGGGTCACCGTCTTGCCGGTGCCGGTCGCGCCGGCGACCAGGCCGTGCCGGTTGAGCATGCGCAGCGGGATGCGGATCTGGTCGCCGGGGCTGGGCTCGCCATCCACCAGGAGCGCGCCAAGGTCGAGGACCGGGCCGTCGAACTCGTAGCCGATCATCGTTCGGTGTACTTCCTTCCCGGCGCGGGACGCTTGCCGTACAGCTCGGAGACGGTCACGAAGTCGAACCCGCGCCGCGACAGGGAGGCGACCAGCGACGGGACGGCGGCGACGGTGCTGCGGTGGATGTCGTGCATGAGCACGATGGAGCCGGGGGCGGCCTGGACGGCGCGGCGGGTGACGACCGAGGCGACGCGGTCGCGCCAGTCGAGCGTGTCGACGTTCCACAGGATCTGGGCCAGGCCCTCGCGGCGGCTCTCGGTGGCGACGCGGCCGTCGGTGGAGCCGTACGGCGGGCGCATGACCTGCATCTCCACGCCGGTGCGGTCGGCAACGATGTCCTGGGTGCGGGCCAGTTCGGCGCGGATGCCGTCGCTGGACAGGCCGGTGAGCTGGGCGTGGCTCCAGGAGTGGTTGCCGAGTTCGTGCCCGTCCTGGACCATGCGCTGCAGGGTGTGGTGCCGGTCGGCGGCGACCATCTGGCCGACCACGAAGAAGGTGGCTCGCACGCCGCGTTCGCGCAGCAGGTCGAGCAGGCCGGCGGTGTAGTCGCCGGGTCCGTCGTCGAAGGTGAGCGCCACGCACTTGCGTTTGGCGCAGTTGATCTCGGCCTTCGGACGGGGCCAGTGCGGTTGCATCCCACTCAACCGCTTGGCCAGCTCCTCAGGCGCCATTCGCACTGCCGGGCGGCCCTCCTCCACCCGGACGGTCATGGCCCCTCTCTCTGGTGGCTTGGTCGCACATCCAACCGCCACCGCCATGACCAGCAGCGCACATCGTCCGCGCAAGCTTCCCCCCGAAACGCGTTCGGGGGCTTACATCACGGATAGTCCTGTGCCGAGTCCCCCCGCAGTTCTCGAGCCAGGTCTTCCCACCAGGGTGGGACATCCGCCTGGAGTTCTGTGTACCGGCGCGCCACTCTTATGGCACATCCAACCGGATCCGTACCCAAATGCCGACGCTTCACCGTCCCTTCCTGCCATCGGTAAAAACCATCACGGAACCGAACCACCAGACCGATCCACACGGAGAGCGTGGAATCGTCACCGACCTCATCTGTGTCGGTCACGCCGAGACCGGCAAGCTCCGCTCGGAGCTTCTCGATCGCAGCACGGGCTTCACTCACCTGAACCCCTATCGACGGGTTGTCGAACAGATAGGGATGTACCCAGCATCTGTTGACCGATTGAGTAATCGGAACTTTACGATTCGGCGACTTCTTTCGGCTCGACAACGACCATCGTGAAGCGAAGAGGTTGGGATCCCGTATTCGCGTAGCGGTGCGGGCGGTCGGCGGTGAACAGCAGCGCGTCGCCCTCGGTGATCGTGTGGGTCCTGCCGTGGACGGTGAGGGTGAGCTCGCCGTCGAGGACGGTCAGCATCTCGCGGGTGCCGGGCGGGTGGGCGTCGCCGTCGTGGTGGGCGCCGGGGTCGAGGCGCCAGTCCCACAGTTCGAGGATCATCGGCGAGTCGGCGCCGACCAGCAGCTTGGCGACCGAACCGGCGTTGGTGAAGGTCATCACCTCGCTCTTGGCGATCACCCGCACCGGCGGCACGTCGTAGACCTCCACCAGCTTGGCGACGGTCGTGCCGAGCGCGGCGGCGATGCGGGTCAGCGTGGAGACGCTGGGGTTGGTCCGGCCCTGCTCGATCTGGACGAGCATGCCCTTGCTCACGCCGGCCCGCTGGGCGAGGGCGTCGAGGGTGAGCCCGCGGTGGGTGCGCTGCCCGCGGACGTTCGTCGCGATCGCCGCGGTGATGGCCTCTGTCTCGTGCAATATAGAGTACCAATCGTGCAATGGAGTGAACTATGCTTGCTGTGATCTTAGCGACAACCTGCGCCGTGGTGTACGGCACCGCCGACTTCTTCGGCGGCCTGGCCTCCAAGCGCTCGCGAGTGCTGTCCGTCGTGGTGCTCTCCCAGCTCGCCGGGCTGGCCCTGGTGCTGGTCCTGCTGCCGGTGCTGCCGGGCGCCTACTCGGGCGAGGCGCTGGCCTGGGGTATGGCCGCCGGCGTCGCGGGCGGGCTGGGCCTGGTGCTGTTCTACCGGGCGCTGGCCACCGGGGTGATGTCGGTGGTCGCGCCGACGACCGCGGTGACCTCGACGGTGCTGCCGGTGGTGTTCGGGCTGGCCATGGGCGAACGGCCGCACCTGATGGCGGTGGCGGGCATCGTGCTCGCGGTGTCGGCGGTCGTGCTGGTCAGCCGCAGCCCCGCCGAGGGCTCCCGGTCCTCGACCGGCGCGGTGCTGTCGGCGCTGGCCGCCGGCGCGGGGTTCGGCGGCTTCTTCATCCTGCTCGCCCTCGCCCCCGAGGGGACGGGCATGTGGTCCCTGGTCGGCGCCCGGCTGGCCTCGGTCGGCCTGGTGGCGCTGCTGGCGGTGCTCACCCGGCGCTCGCTGCGGCCCGGCCAGGGCTCGATGCGGATCATCCTCGCCGCGGGCGTGCTGGACATGGCGGCCAACGTGCTCTACCTGCTCGCCGAGCAGCAGGGACTGCTCAGCCTGGTCGCGGTCCTGGTCTCGCTCTACCCGGCCAGCACGCTGCTGCTGGCGCGCTTCGTGCTGGGCGAGCGGTTGCGCGGCATCCAGATGGCCGGGGTGGCCTTCGCGCTCGGGGCGGTGGCGCTGATTGCCGTTGCACCCGCGCCCTAGCGCTTGCTACGGTTCGCAGCGTGCTCACGCACATCGCCGTGCCGTACGAGTCCGACGAGGGGTTCCTCCGGCTCGTCCGCCCGCGTGTCGAGCAGGCGCTCCACGACGGCCGCCACGCCCTGGTCATCACCTCGCCGCGGCGGCTGGAGCTGCTCGGCCTGCCGGTGGACAGCGCGCCGTCGGGCGAGTGGTACCGCCACCCGCAACGGGCACTGGCCGCGCTGCACGAGTACGCCAGCGGGCGGCGCACCATGGTCGTCGGCGAGCCGCCGGTCGAGGGCGAGGGCTGGATCCGCTACGAATCGGTGATCAACGCGGCGCTCAGCGAGCAGGACTGCACCATCCTCTGCCTGTACGCGGCGCTGCCGGAGCACGTGCTGCTGACCCATCCGGCCGAGCTGGCCGCCGACGGCCTGCGGCCCAGCAGCCGGTACGTGCACCCGGCCGAGCTCGTCCTGGCCGGTGACCGGACGCCGCTGGCCGAGCCGGTCGGCGAGGTGCGGGCGACCGCCTTCACCGCGCCGGAGCTGGCCAGGCTGCGCCGGGTGGTGGCCGACTACGCCCGCGCGGCGGGCATGGAACGCGGCCTCATCTCCTCGCTCGTGCTGAGCGTCTCGGAGGTGGCCGCCAACAGCGTGGAGCACGGCGCGGGCCACGGCACCATCACGATGTGGACCAACGGCCGTGAGGTGGTCTGCGAGATCTGCGATCCCGGCGGCGCGCTGACCGACCCGCTTCCGGGCTATCTGCCACCAGAGCCCGAATCCCAGCGGGGATACGGGCTCTGGATCAGTCGTCAGTTGTGTGATCTGGTGCAGATCAGGGGTGGCGAGGTGCTGCGCATCAGGCTGCACATGCGCCTGCGCCAGAGCGCCTGATCAGGCCGCGCGCTGCGCCGGGATGCCGGCCGCCCGGCCCTCCTCGAGCGCGTAGCCCTCCAGCATGCTGCGGAGCTGACGGCGCCCGCGGTGCAGGCGGGACATCACGGTGCCGATCGGCGTGCCCATGCGCTCGGCGATCTCCTTGTAGGCGAAGCCCTCGACGTCGGCGAGGTAGACCGCCACCCGGAAGTCCTCGGGCAGGGCGCGCAGGGCGTCCATCACCGTGCTGTCCGGGAGCTGCTCCAGCGCCTCGGTCTCGGCCGACTTCAGGCCGGTGGAGCTGTGCGACTCGGCCGCGTGCAGCTGCCAGTCCTCGATCTCCTCGGCGGCGGAGAGCTTCGGCGAGCGCTGCTTCTTGCGGTAGTCGTTGATGAAGTTGTTCGTGAGGATGCGGTGCAGCCACGCCTTGAGGTTGGTGCCCTCACGGAACTGGTGGTAGGACGTGTAGGCCTTCGTCACCGTCTCCTGGACCAGGTCCTCGGCGTCGGCGGTGTTCCGGGTGAGACGCATGGCGGAGGCGAAAAGCTGAGTGGTCACCGGTACGACGTCACGCTCGAACCAGTCCTGACGCTGCTCATCGGTCATCGTGATCAATTCTCTCCCCCTCGCACTATCCCCCGGTCCGGCGCGAGCGCCGGATCCCATGCTCGCAAACCCGCCCTAAGGTGGGTGTTAGCTGGTCACTGGGGCCTACCATCCGTTTGCTCGCGGCGTGCGGTGCTACGTCCACGGCCGGACAAGTCTCATTATCATAACACTCTCTCTGCAATTCAGCATGAGATGTGGCAGGAGTCACAAAGGTTAGGTATGCGACATGAAACCTGTTGACCGCCAGTGGGTCGCGGACGCCGTCCGCACCGTCGAAGCGGACTCGAACCGGAGTGCTGACACCCATCTCCATGTTTTTCCGCTTCCCTCGCGCTGGGGGGTAAACCTCTACCTGAAAGACGAGTCGGTCCACCCCACCGGTTCACTCAAACACCGGCTCGCCCGCTCCCTTTTCCTGTACGGCCTGGCCAACGGCTGGATCGGCCCGGCGACGACGATCGTCGAGGCCTCCAGCGGCTCGACCGCGGTGAGCGAGGCCTACTTCGCCCGGCTGCTCGGCCTGCCGTTCGTGGCGGTGATGCCGGCCAGCACCTCGCCGGAGAAGATCGCGCTGATCGAGTTCTACGGCGGCAAGTGCCACCTGGTGGAGGACCCGACGACGATCTACGCCGAGTCCCGGCGGGTGGCCGAGGAGAGCGGCGGCCACTTCATGGACCAGTTCACCTACGCCGAGCGGGCCACCGACTGGCGGGGCAACAACAACATCGCCGAGTCGATCTTCCAGCAGCTCACCCTGGAGCCGCACCCGATCCCCCGCTGGGTGGTCGTCGGCGCGGGCACCGGCGGCACCTCGGCGACCCTGGGCCGCTACATCCGCTACCGCTGCCACCCGACCCTGCTGGCGGTGGCCGATCCCGAGGGCTCGGCCTTCTACGACTCCTGGGCCACGGGCGACCCCTCGGTGACCGCCGCCGGCTCGCGCATCGAGGGCATCGGCCGGCCCCGGGTCGAGCCGTCCTTCGTGCCCGCGGTGATCGACCGGATGATGCGGGTGCCGGACGCGCGTTCCATCGCGGCCATGCGCTGGGTGCGCGAGGTCACCGGGCGCGACGTGGGCGGCTCGACCGGCACCAACGTCGCCGCCGCGGTGGACCTCATCCGGGAGATGCGGGCCGCGGGCGAGCGGGGCAGCGTGGTCACCCTCATCTGCGACGGGGCCGAGCGTTACCGCGGCACCTACTGCGACGACCGCTGGGTCGCCGCGCAGGGCCTGGACCTCGGCCCCCATCTCGAGGACTTCGAGCGCTTCCTGCTCAGCTAGCGCGGGCCGGGTCGACCGCGAAGAGCTTGGCCAGGTCGTCCAGGATGGCGTGGGCGCCCTGCAGGCCGACCGCGCTCATCCAGATGGCGTCCTGCACGTCGTGCTTCTCGCCCTTGAGCTTGCCCCACAGTGGGTTGTTCACGAACTGCTTCTTCGGCCCCTCGGCGGAGGGGTCGGCGTAGGTCGAGACGAAGATGTGGTCGGCGTCGAACTCGGCGATGCGCTCCTGGGAGATGTCCACCGCGATGGCGTTCGGGTCCTTGGGCTGGTTCTCCGGCCGGGGGAAGCCGACGTCCTTCAGCACGATGCCGGAGTAGGAGTTCTCCACGTACAGCCGCGTCGTGGGCTCGCCGGCGAAGCGCACCACGGAGACGGTGGGCATCTCGCCCTCCTTCTCCTTGATCGCCGCGCCGATCTTGCCGGCCCGGTCCTCGAACTCCTTGATCTTGGTGTCGGCGAGCTGCTCCTTGCCGAGCGCCTGGCCCATCAGCCGGACGTTCTCCTTCCAGATGGCGCCGGTGGTCTCGCTGAACACGGTCGGCGCGATCTTGGAGAGCTTGTCGTACAGGGCCTCGTGCCGCACCTTCGCCGAGACGATCAGGTCGGGCTTGAGCGCCATGATCTTCTCGAGGCTGGGCTGCTCCAGGCTGCCGACCGGGGTCGCGTCCTTGCCGTACTCGGCGGCGACCTTGGCCATGTAGTCGGGCAGCTTGTCGTCGATCGAGCGGTAGGTGGTGTAGCCGACGACCGGCGTCTCCAGCGTCAGCACCGCGTCCACGAAGCTCTGGTCGAGCGCGACGACCCGCTTCGGCTGGGTCGGGATCTTGGTCTCGCCCATGGCGTGCTTGATGGTGCGGAAGGCCTCGGCGGACTGGCCGGCGGCCGGAGCCGAGGCGCCGCCGCTCGTGCTGGACGACCCGCAGGCGGCGAGTCCCATAGCGAGCACGGCACCGAGGGCCACTGCGGGGAACAGCTTCATGACAGAACTCCTCGTAAGGGCAACCTAAGTAAGTTTAGGCAGCCCTAAGCTGGCATACTTCAACGGGACCGGCAAATGGGCTAGGAGGACAGCGGTGGAACGTGCACGCTTCCTTGCCGTGCTCATCGGGGCTCTGGCCGTCGCCGTTGTGCTGAGCATCACCATCGGGGCGAAGGCCGTGCCGCTCGCCGACGCCTGGCAGGCGCTCACCGCGCCCACCGGCACCGAGAACGACATCATCATCCGCTCGCTCCGCATCCCACGGACCGTCATCGGCGTGCTCGCCGGGATCGCGCTCGGCGTCGCCGGCGCGCTGATGCAGGGCCACACCCGCAACCCGCTGGCCGACCCCGGGCTGCTCGGCGTGACCCAGGGCGCCGCCTTCGCCATGGTCGCCTCGATCATCTTCCTCGGCACCACGAGCCTGTACGCCTACATTTGGTTCGGCCTGGCCGGCGCCCTGATCGCCAGCGTCGGCGTCTTCGCCCTCGGCATGGTCGGCGGGCGAGGCGGGCCGACCCCGGTGACGCTCGCGCTGGCCGGCACCGCGGTCAGCGCCTTCCTCTACGCCCTGACCTCCGCCGTCGTCCTGCTGGACGAGCAGGCCATGGACGTCTTCCGCTTCTGGCAGGCCGGCTCGATCGCCGCCCGCGGCTCGGAGGTGATCTGGCAGGTCCTGCCGTTCATCCTGGTCGGCCTGGTGCTGGCCATGATGAACGCGCCCGGCCTGAACGCGCTGGCCCTGGGCGAGGACGTGGCCCGCGGCCTCGGCCAGAACGTCAACCGCACCCGCGCGGTCGGCGTGGCCGCGGTCACGCTGCTGACCGGCGCCACCGTCGCCGCCTGCGGCTCGCTGGCCTTCATCGGCCTGATCGTGCCGCACCTGGCCCGCTCGCTGTCCGGCACCGACCACCGCTGGCTCCTGCCCTTCTCCGGGCTGATCGGCGCGGTCCTGCTGCTGCTGGCCGACGTGATCGGCCGCGTGGTCGCCCCGCCCGGCGAGCTGGAGGTCGGCGTGGTGCTCGCGCTGATCGGCGCGCCGTTCTTCATCGCGCTGGTGCGGCGCAGGAAGCCGGTGCGGCTGTGAAGCTCCGCGTGCGCCCCCGCGCCCTCATGGTCTCCGCCATCGGCTTCGTCCTGCTGGGCTTCCTGATGGCGCTGAACATGCGCATCGGCGACATCCCGCTCTCCTTGCCCGACGTCCTGCGGGCCACCTTCGACCCCGCCGACCCCGCGCACTTCGTGGTCATGGAGCTGCGCCTGCCCCGCGCGCTGACCGGCGTCCTGGTCGGCGCCGCCCTGGCCATGTCCGGCGCGATCATCCAGTCCATCGCCCGCAACCCGCTGGCCAGCCCGGAGATCCTCGGCGTCACCACCGGCGCCTCGGTGACCGTCGTGGCCGGCATGGTCGTCACCGGCAGCACGTACGGCGGAGCCAGCGGCCTGCTGATGGCGCTCGGCATCCCGGTCCTGGCCCTGGCCGGCGGCCTCATCGGCGCGATCGTCGTCTACGCCCTGGCCTGGCGGCGCGGCCTGGACGGCTACCGCCTGGTCCTGGTCGGCATCGGCGTCGCGGCGGTCTTCACCAACGTGAAGTACTGGCTGATGACCGTGGGCGACGTCAACGACACCACCCGCGCGATGGTGTGGATCTCCGGCTCGCTCAACGGCCGCGGCTGGGAGCACGTGGTGCCGGTCGGCCTGGCGCTGCTGCTGCTCATCCCGCTCACCCTGGCGGGCGCCCGCATCCTCGACGTGCTGCGCTTCACCGACGACACCGCGGTCGCGCTGGGCGTGCGGCTCAACCGCTCGCGCGGGCTGATGATCCTGTCGGCCGTGCTGCTGGCCGCCGTCGCCACCGCCTCGGCCGGTCCCATCGCCTTCGTCGCCCTGCCCTCGCCGCAGATCGCGATGCGCCTGGTCGGCTCCGGGCGGCCGCCGCTGGTCACCTCGGCGGTGGTCGGCTCGGTGCTGGTCGCCGGGGCCGACCTGGTGGCGCGCACCGCCTTCTCCCCGCTCGAGCTGCCGGTCGGCATCGTCACCGCGGTGCTCGGCGCGCCCTACCTGATCTACCTGCTCGTCCGAATGCGAAGGGGGAGCCGCGTATGAGGCTTCAGGCCGTCGACGTCCGCCTCGGCTACGGCGATCGCGTCGTGGTGGACGGACTCGACCTCGGCATCGAGCCCGGGACCGTCACCACGATCATCGGCCCCAACGGCTGCGGCAAGTCCACGCTGCTGCGCGCGCTCGGCCGGCTGCTCAAGCCGAGCGGCGGCGAGGTGCTCCTGGACGGCAAGCGCATCGACAAGCTGCCCACCCGCGAGGTGGCCCGCGTGCTGGGCGTGCTGCCGCAGGCGCCCTCCGCGCCCGAGGGACTCACCGTGGCCGACCTGGTCGCCCGCGGCCGGCACCCGCACCAGACCTGGTACCGCCAGTGGTCGTCCGACGACGAGTCGGCCGTGGGCCACGCCCTGGCCATGACCGGTCTCGCCGACCTGGCCGAGCGCCCGCTGGACGAACTGTCCGGCGGCCAGCGCCAGCGCGCCTGGATCTCCATGGCGCTGGCGCAGGGCACCGACCTGCTCCTGCTCGACGAGCCCACCACCTTCCTCGACCTGGCCCACCAGGTGGAGGTGCTGGAACTGGTGCGGCACCTGCACACCTCGGCCGGCCGGACGATCGTCATGGTCCTGCACGACCTCAACCTGGCCGCGCGCTACGCCGACCGGCTGGTCGCCATGCGGGACGGCCGCGTGGTCGCCTCGGGCGCCCCGCACGAGGTGCTGACCGAGGAGCTGCTGGCCAAGGTCTTCGACCTGGACGCGGTGGTCATCGCCGACCCGGTCGCCGGCACGCCGCTGGTGGTGCCGATCGGCACCCGGCACTAGCCGCCGGCGTCAGCGGCCGAGCACCTTCTTCAGCAGGTCGGGCCGGTCGGTCATGATGCCGTCCGCGCCCAGCTCCACCAGCCGGCGCATGGTCGGCTCGTCGTTGATCGTCCAGTAGTGCACCTGCAGGCCCAGCCGGTGCGCGCCCTCGATCAGGGCGGGGTCGGTCAGGTCGAAGCCGCTGCTCTCGGTCGGGAGCTGGAGCACCCCGGCCTGCGGGCGGTAGAAGCCGGGCACGAAGAACTTGTGCGTCAGCGCGAAGGCCGTCGCCTCGGCCCGGCCCGCGCCCAGCGCCACCCGGCCCTGGGACAGCTCGTCGAAGCGGTCCACGATGGCCTGGTCGAAGGAGACCACCACGACCCGGTCCGCCAGGCCGTGCTTCTGGATCAGCGCCCACAGCTTCGCCTCGATGCCGGGGTAGGGCGCCTTGATCTCGATGTTGAACAGCTTGCGGTAGCGGGTGAAGAGCTCCTCCAGGCGCGGGATTCGGGCGCCCTTGCCGCGGAAGCTCGCCCGCCCGTCGAGATCGGTGAAGCGGTAGCCCGCGTCCAGCCGGCTCAGCTCGGCGTAGCTGAAGGAGTCCACCCGGCCGGTGCCGTCGGTGGTGCGGTCGACGGTCTCGTCGTGGATCGCGACGAGCTCGCCGTCGGCCGTCAGGTGCACGTCGGTCTCCAGCACGTCCGCGCCCAGCGAGACGGCCAGGTCGAAGGCCTCCAGCGTGTTGCTGGGCGCGAGCTGCTCGCCGCCCTGGTGGGCGATGAACAGCGGCGTCCTGGCGCCCGGGAAGGGCTGGACGGGCCGGTCCGGCGGGAACAGGTGCGTCATCGCCAGGTTGACCAGGAACGCCCCCGCCAGGACGGCCACGAGCCCGCCCAGGAACCGCCGTATCAGCTTCACGAGGCTCATTATGGGGCGAAACGCCCTCAGTCTTCCGCGAGCGCCTGCCGGACGTCCGGGTCGTCGGGGGCCAGCTCGGCGGCCCGCAGCAGGTCCTCCCTGGCCTCCTGGTGCCGGCCGCAGGCCCGCAGCGCCACGGCCCGGTTGAACAGCAGCTCCGCCGACTCGGCCAGCTTGACCGCCTGGGTGAGGTCGGCGACCGCCGCCTCGAACTCGCCGCCCAGGTAGGCCAGCTCGCCGCGGTTGGCCCATGCCGCCACCAGGTCGGGCTGCAGGCCGAGGGCGGCGTCGTAGGCCGCGCGCGCCGCCTCCGTACGGCCCTCGATCGCCTCGACCTGCCCGCGTACGGCATGCAGGTGCGCGTTGGCCGGGTCGAGCTCCAGGCCCTTGGCGACGTCGCGGGCGGCTCCGCCGTACTCGCCGAGGGCGACGAGGAGGCCCGCCCGGTTGACGTAGGCGGGCGCGAAGCCCGGGTCGAGCTCCAGGACGTAGTCGAGGTCGGCCAGCGCCCCCGCGTGGTCACCGGCCGCGAAGCGCAGCTCCGAGCGGTTGTAGTACGGCTCGGGAAAGGGCGGGCTGAGCCGCATCGCGCTCTCGTAGTCGGCCAGCGCCTCCTCGGTGCGGCCCAGCTTGGCCAGCAGGTTGCCCCGGTCGAGGTAGTAGTCGGGGTAGCCGGGGTCGAGCTCGATCGCGCGGGTGTAGTCGGCCAGGGCCGCCTCTCCCCCGCTCAGCAGCGCGCGGTTGCCGTACAGCACCAGCAGGTGGATCGGGTGCGTCCCGGCCAGGTGCCGCTCGGCCAGGTCGATGGCCTCGGCCACCAGGCGCGCGGCGGCCTCGAAGCGGCGCAGCCGTACCTCCACCAGAGCCCGGGTGTTGAGGTCGAAGCCCAGATGGAAGGCGCGCTCGGCCGGGTCGGGCAGCAGCGAGGTGATGGCGATCGCCTCGTTGACCCAGGCCAGCGCCTCCGTCGCGTCGCGGCGGGCGGGGTCGTGGTGGCGCACCAGCAACGTCGCCATCGAGCAGGCGACGGTGGCGCGGTGCTTGGGGTCCACGCCCTCGCGCCGGGCGAGCTGGTAGAGCTCCCAGGCCTCGTCCTCGCGCTCGATCGCCTCCAGCGCCCCGGCGGTGCGGTGCAGCAGGGTCCACCACTCCTCCTCACCGGGCGTCAGCCGGGCCAGCGCGGGCGGTCCAGCCTCGGCCATGGCGTGGTGGAAGCCCTCGTCGCGGTAGCGGTCGAAGTCCTCGCGCAGCGGGCCGCCGGCGGAGGTGTGCGCGCCCTCGACCAGGCGCAGGGCCGGCACCCGGCGGCGCAACACCTCGATCAGCTCGCGGTCGGTCTGGTCGGCCTCGGCCAGGTTGTCCACGGTCACCGTGAGCTCGCGCCCGGCCAGGGCGTCCCGGCAGAACTCGGCCAGGCCGTTGGCGATGCGCAGCGTACGGCGGGCGCCGGGGATCAGGATGCGCTGCGCGGACGGCAGCGAGTCGGCGCGGCTGCGCCGCCGGACGGGCACCCGCTCGGCCAGGTTCGGCGCCGCGACGCGCAGTTCGATGTCATGGGCGGCCACCAGGTCCGGTGACGCCGCGGGCAGCAGCAGGCCGATCAGGGCGGCGCCGAGCGTGTACGGCCCGCCGATCCGCCGATCGGCGTCCAGGCGCGCGGCAGCGTCCTGAAGAAAAGGTGTGGTCACCAAGAACTCCCGAGAAACAGCTTCCGTACCCGGGGTCCACGGAACGCTCCCGCGCTGGAGAAGTCCCGGTCCAGGCCGCGCACGAGCGCGGCCGGCGCCCCGGAAAGGGCTCGCGCGATGGGCCGGCGACCCTGTCCAGGACGCCGGCCTCCCGCAGCGTCAGCCCTTGTGCCTCGGCGCGGCGGCGCCTGCAGGCTTCACGGTTCCGGGCTTGTGGACCACGACCTTCTTCATGTGCACCTCTCGTCCGACCAAGGCGAGCCGCCGACAAACTGTGCCATCGCCCGCGATCTCGCCATGACGCCTCATGTGACCACGGTCTCCCGCATAGATCAAGACTTGACGCGGTAAGGGACAATTCCCCTAAATACGGAAACGCTCCGCGAAATTCGCGGAGCGTCCGAAATCACCGAGAGTTCACTCGCCGAGCAGTGCGTCGACGAACACCTCCGGGTCGAAGGGCGCCAGATCGTCGGGGCCCTCGCCCAGCCCGACCAGCTTCACCGGCACGCCCAGCTCGCGCTGGACCGAGATCACGATGCCGCCCTTGGCCGTGCCGTCGAGCTTGGTCAGCGCGATGCCGGTGATGTTGACCACCTCGGCGAAGACCTGCGCCTGGCGCATGCCGTTCTGGCCGGTGGTGGCGTCGAGCACCAGCAGCACCTCGTCCACAGTGGACTTCTTCTCGATGACCCGCTTGACCTTGCCCAGCTCGTCCATCAGGCCGGTCTTGGTGTGCAGGCGGCCGGCCGTGTCGACGATGACCGTGTCGGCCTTCTCCGCCAGACCCTTGGCCACCGCGTCGAAGGCCACCGAAGCCGGGTCGCCGGCCTCGGGACCGCGCACGACCTCGGCCCCCACCCGGTCGCCCCAGGTCTGGAGCTGGTCGGCGGCGGCGGCGCGGAAGGTGTCGGCCGCGCCGAGCACGACCTTCTTGCCGTCGCCGATCAGCACGCGGGCCAGCTTGCCGGTGGTGGTGGTCTTGCCGGTGCCGTTGACGCCGACGACCAGGACCACCGCCGGGCGCTCGCCGTGCTTGTCCACGTGCAGCGTCCGGTCGAGCTCGGGGTTGATCTGGATCAGGAGCTGCTCGCGCAGCAGCGCCCGCACCTCGTCGGGACTGCGGCTGCCCAGCACCTTCACCTTGGTGCGCAGCTCCTCCACGATCGCCTGCGTGGGCGCGACGCCGATGTCGGAGGTGAGGAGGGTCTCCTCGATCTCCTCCCAGACGTCCTCGTCGAGCCGGTCACGGGAGAGCAGCTCCAGCAGGCCCTTGCCCAGCGCGCTCTGCGAGCGGGCCAGCCGGGCGCGCAGGCGCACCATGCGGCCCGCCGAGGGCAGCGGCACCTCGACCTCGGGCTTGACCACCATCGGCTCGGCCGGCGGCGGAGGCGGGACCGTGGTGGTCGCACCGCCTTCGCCCTCCTCCACGCCCTTCGGCCGCGGGGCCTCCTCCTCGACCGGCTTGGCCTCCGGCGGCTTCACCTCCGGCGGGGCGGCCTTGCCCCCCGGCCGGAACAGGAAGAAGAGGCCGCCTGCCGCCAGCAAGGCGACGACGGCCACGATCACGATGATGACAAGGGAGTCAGTCACAATTAGTCAGTTTTCCAGATCAACGAGCATGCTCCGAACACCGAAGCCTCCCGCCGTCCCCGCACCCGGCCTCACCTGGGCGCTCCCCAGGGCTCCGCGTGGCGGCCGGAACCGCGCGCTCAGGCGGGTTCGCGCTCGCGCAGCCGCTGGCTGACCACCTGGGTCACGCCGTCGCCACGCATCGACACGCCGTACAGCGCGTCGGCGATCTCCATCGTGCGCTTGTTGTGCGTGATCACGATGAGCTGCGAGGTCTGCCGCAACTCCTCGAACAGGGTCAGCAGCCGCTGCGTGTTGGTGTCGTCGAGCGCCGCCTCGACCTCGTCCATCACGTAGAACGGGCTCGGCCGCGCCTTGAAGATGGCCACCAGGAAGGCCACCGCGGTCAGCGACCGCTCCCCGCCGGACAGCAGCGACAGCCGCTTGACCTTTTTGCCCGGCGGCCGGGCCTCCACCTCGATGCCGGTGGTCAGCATGTCCTCCGGCGCGGTCAGCACCAACCGGCCCTCACCGCCGGGGAAGACCCGGGTGAAGATCTGCTCGAACTCGCGGGCCACGTCCTCGTAGGCGGAGCTGAACATCTGCTCCACCCGGTCGTCGACCTCCTTGACCACGGTCATCAGGTCGCGCCGGGTCTTCTTCAGGTCCTCGAGCTGCGAGGTCAGGAAGGCGTGCCGTTCCTCCAGCGCCGCGAACTCCTCCAGCGCCAGCGGGTTGACCTTGCCGAGCTGCGTCATCTGCTTGTCGGCGGCCCTGGCCCGCTTCTCCTGCTCCTCCCGGACGTACGGCACGGCGGGATCACCCGGCACCAGCGCCTCGGGACCGTACTCGGCGATCAGCGCCTCGGTCTCGACGCCGTACTCGTCGAGCGCCCGCTGCTCCAGTTGCTCCAGCCGCAGGCGCTGCTCGGTGCGGGCCACCTCGCTGCCGTGCACCCGGTTGACCAGCCGGTCGAGCTCCTGGCCCAGCTCGCGCACGTGCACGCGGACCTGCTTGAGCTCGGCGTCCACCGCGACCCTGGCCAGGTCGGCCTCGTCCCGCTCGCGGGCCGCCCGCGTCACCGAGGAGGCCAGCGTGGTGAGAACCTGGCGGGCCGCGCCGGCGATCTTCTCGGCCAGCTCGGCCTGGCGGCGGCGGCGCTCGCGCTGCTCGACGGCGCGCACCCGCTCCTCGCGCTCGCGCTGGGCGGCGGCGATGAGCTGGTCGGCCTTGCCCTCCACGCCCCGCACGCGCTCCTCGGCGGTGCGGACCTGGAGGCGGGCCTCCATCTCGCGCTGCCTGGCCGCCTCGCGGGCCGCGGCCAGCTCGTCCCGTTCGTCGGTGGTGGGCTCGGCCTCGAGCTCCTGGGCGTACTCCGCCTCGGCCAGGCGCATCTCCAGCTCGGTCGCCTCTTCCTGGCCGTCGGCCCGGGCGTCCTCGGCCGCGCGCACGCTCGTGTTGAGCCGCTCGGCCTCGCCCAGCGCCGCCTTGGCCGCGGCGTCGAGCTGGGCCAGCCGCTTGGCCGTGGCCGCGTTGCGCTGGTCGGCCTCGCGCTGCCGGGCCCTGGCGCGGTCCAGGGCGCCCTGGGCCGTGCTGACTCCGGCCTGGGCCGCGCTGGCCGCCCGCTGGGCCTCGGCCACGCCGGTCTGGGCCGTCTCCAGCGCGGCCTGGGCCGCCTGCTCCGCGGCCAGCGCCTCGTCCAGGGTCTCGGCGGTCGTCTCCGCGGTCGCCCTGGCCGCCTCCAGGTCGGCCACCGCGGCGTCGAGGGCGGCTCTGACCTGCAGGATCGAGCTCCCGCTCGTCGCCCCGCCCTCGGCGATGTGCATACCCACGACGTCCCCGTCGCGGGTCACCGCCCGCAACTCCGGGTGCCGCTCGACCAGGGCCCGGGCGCTCGCCAGATCCTCGACCACCACGACACCCGAGGTCAGGTGGCCGAGCGCGGCCCGCAGTTCGCCCGGCACACTCACCAGCTCAGCCGCCCACCGCGCCCCACCCGGAGCCGGTACGGCGTCGCCCGGACTGGCCACCAGGAGGCCCGAGCCGGCCACCAGCAGGGTGGCGTGCCCGCCCGCCGACTCTCGAAGGTGCGTCAGCGCCTCGACCGCCGACTCCAGCGACTTGACCGCCACCGCCTCGGCCGCCCCACCCAGCACGGCGGCGACCGCGGCCTCGTACCCGGGCTCGACGGTGAGCGAGGCGGCCAGCGGCCCGAGCACCCCGGCCAGCCCGGCGGCCAGCAGAGCGGCCCCACCGTCCGCGCCCCGGGCCAGGCCGAGCTCCAGCGCCTCCCGGCGCGCGTCGAGCGCGGCGACAGCCCGCTGAGCCTCCTGATCGGCGGCCCGGGCAGTGCCCACCGCCGCCTTGGCGGCCTGGAGAGCGGCCCGGGGCTCGGCCAGGGCGGCGGAGGCGCGCTCCACGGCCTCCCGGGCGTCCTCGGCCACCAGGACGGCCTCCTCGACCGCAGCGCTCGCCGTGGCGAGCTCCTCGGCCAGGGCGGGATCGGTCTCGGGCTCCTCGGCCAGCGCCAGCTCGTGCTCCTCCTGCGCTCGGCGGGCCCGCTCGGCGGCGTCGAAGACGGCCTTCTGCAACCGGCCGATCTCCTCCTCGGCGGCCCTGACCCGGCTGCGGGCCGAGTCGACCTGGCCGCGGAGCCGTACGAGCCCCTCACGGCGGTCGGCGGCGGCCCGGGCGGCGGCGGCCAGCCGGCGCTCCTCCTCGGCCAGCGCGGCATCGGCCTCGGCCCGGCGCTCGACCACCTCGTCGAGCAGTTCTTGGGCGTGCTCCAGCTCGGCGGCCAGGATGAGCTCCTGCTCGCGGGCCTCGGCGGCCTCGCGCTCCAGCTCCTCAGGGTCGCGGCCGCGCCGTTCGATGGAGGCGGCGTCGAGGGCGTGGCGGTGCCGCTCGGCGGCGAGCTGCTCCAGGCCGGTGATGCGCTCACGCAGCGAGGAGAGCCGGAAGTAGGTCTCCTGGGCGGCGGTCAGCCGGGGCAGCGCCTCGGCCTCGGCCTCCTCCAGCGCGCTCTCCCGGAGCTGGCCCTCCTCCAGGGCGGCCTCGACCTGGCGGCGGCGCTCCAGGATCGCGGCCTCGTCGGCGGCCTCGCGCTCCAGGGTCCGGCGGAGGGTGACCACGTCGTCGGCGAGCAGCCGCAGCCGGGCGTCGCGCAGGTCGGCCTGGATGACGGCGGCCTTGCGGGCGATCTCGGCCTGCCGGCCCAGCGGCTTGAGCTGGCGGCGCAGCTCGGTGGCGAGGTCCTGGACGCGGGTCAGGTTGGCCTGCATCGCGTCGAGCTTGCGGAGCGCCTTCTCCTTGCGCTTGCGGTGCTTGAGGACGCCGGCCGCCTCCTCGATGAAGGCCCGGCGATCCTCGGGGCCGGCGTGGAGCACCGCGTCGAGCTGGCCCTGGCCCACGATCACGTGCATCTCGCGGCCGATGCCGGAGTCGGACAGCAGCTCCTGGATGTCGAGCAGGCGGCAGGTGTCGCCGTTGATGGCGTACTCGCTCTGGCCGCTGCGGAACATCAGCCGGCTGATCGTCACCTCGGTGTAGTCGATCGGGAGCGCGCCGTCGGAGTTGTCGATGGTGAGGGTGACCTCGGCCCGGCCCAGCGGCGGGCGGCTGGAGGTGCCCGCGAAGATCACGTCCTCCATCTTGCCGCCGCGCAGCGACTTGGCGCTGTGCTCGCCCATGACCCAGGCCAGGGCGTCGACGACGTTGGACTTGCCGGAGCCGTTGGGACCGACCACGCAGGTGATGCCCGGCTCGAAACGCAGGGCGGTGGCGGAGGCGAAGGACTTGAAGCCGCGCAGGGTCAGGGTCTTCAGGTACAAGCGCTGCCCCCTCCCCTCGGCGCTCCCGTCAGCGTCAAAGGGCAAGCCTACTGGTCATCCCCACCCCGCGCTGGTCATCGGCGGGGCGGCGGAAGGGGCCGGAAAACGCCGAAGGGACGCCCGCTTCGAGGCGTCCCTATGATTTAGCGCTTCCGACCACTCAGGTGAGTGCCGGCTCGCGCTCTTGCAGGCGGTTGTATGCCTCATCCCGGTTCTGGGCCGCAAGAGCATCGTTCTGTGCCTGAAGCCGGATGAGTTCTGCCTCCAGATCGCGGATCCGCTGCTGCAGACGGCGCATCTCCGAGACCATCCGAGGGTCAGGACCGCCGACGTGGCCGAGTAGAGCCTTCGCCATGGTAAAGGGTCCTCCACGCTGAGTGACCAGACTGGTTCGCGCACTTCTTCATTCCGCGGGAGGGGTGCGCGTGGTACCTAACAAGAGTCGCACCGGTGGTCTGGACGGTCAAGTTGAACGCACCGCGTCGACCTACCATTGGGCACTCCCGACATACAAATATACCCTATTTGGCGCGTTTGGCCAAATGGATCATCGCTCGACAAAGCCGATCAAACTACCTCGGGCTTCACTCCATCGTTCCACCACTCCATCCACCTGCCCCGGCGTGTCGCAACCATGCAGCAGATGGAGAAGCTTGACGCAAGACTGCTTCGAACCTTCCGCGACCACCTCGACCCGACCGTCGGCGGTGTTGCGCGCCCAGCCGGTCAGCCCGAGCTCCAGCGCCCTGGCCCGGGTCCACCAGCGGAACCCGACGCCCTGCACCCGGCCGCGCACCCACGCGGTCAGCCGGACCGGATCGGCCTCGCTCACCGGGGCCTGCGCTGGCAGGTCGGGCACGAGTAGGACGAGCGGTTCATGAACGGATCGCGCCGGATCGGCGTGCCGCACCGCGAGCACGGCTGGTCGCGCCGGCCGTACACCTCCAGCGAACGGTCGAAGTAACCGCTCTCCCCGTTGACGTTGACGTAAAGGCTGTCGAACGAGGTGCCGCCCTGACCCAAAGCCTCGGCCATGACCGCGCGAACCCCGGCCAGAAGTTCGGAGATCTGTGGCCGGGTGAGCGTGGCGGTCGAGCGCGCCCAGTGCAGCTTGGCCCGCCACAGCGCCTCGTCGGCGTAGATGTTGCCCACGCCGCTGATCAGCGACTGGTCCAGCAGCGCCCGCTTGACCTCGGTCCGCTTCGCCCGGAGCCGGCGCGCGAACTCCTCCTCGGAGAAGACCTCCTCGAACGGGTCGGGCGCGATGTGCGTGATCGGCTCGGGGATGCCGTCGACCAGCGGGGTGACCATGACGTGGCCGAACGTCCGCTGGTCGACGAAACGCAGGTCGGGGCCGGAGTCGGTGAAGGACAACCGCACCCGCAGGTGCTTCTCCGCCGGGGTGTCCGGCCGCACCACCAGGAGCTGGCCGCTCATGCCCAGGTGCGCCAGGAGCGCGTCGGAGCCGTCCAGCGGCAGCCACAGGTACTTGCCGCGCCGCCGTACGTCGGAGACGGTACGGCCGGCCAGCGCGGCGGTGAAGGCGGTCGCGCCCGGCAGATGGCGGCGGATGGCCCGCGGGTGCAGGACCTCGGCGGTGCCGACGGTCCGGCCCGTGACCCACTCGGCCAGCCCCCGCCGGACGACCTCGACCTCGGGCAGTTCGGGCATCGGGCTTAACCAGCCGCGCCCGGCACCTGCGAGGCCGGCTGCTGGAGCTGGCTCGCCTGCTGGGCGTCACGCGCCTCGCGAGCGGCCCGGATGCGGGTCCAGGCGGCCTCGGCCGCCTGCTGCTCGGCTTCCTTCTTGGAACGCCCGCTGCCCGACCCGTAGGACTGGCCGCCCACGCGGACGATCGCGGTGAACGACTTGGCGTGGTCGGGGCCGCTCTCCTCGACGTGGTACTCGGGCACGCCGAGCGCCTCGGCGGCGGTGAGCTCCTGGAGCGAGGTCTTCCAGTCGAGCCCGGCGCCGAGCGAGGCGGAACGGATGATGAGCGGGTCGAAGAGCCGGTGCACGACACGGAAGGCCTCGTCGAGGCCCTTGTCCACGTAGATCGCGCCGATCAGCGCCTCGAGGGTGTCGGCCAGAATCGACGACTTGTCGCGCCCGCCGGTGCCCTCCTCGCCGCGGCCGAGCCGCAGGAAGCGGCCGAGCCCGAGCTGGCGGGCCACATCGGCGAGAGCACGCATGTTGACCACCGCGGCCCGGAGTTTGGCCAGCTGGCCCTCGGGCAGATCGGGGTGGTTGCGATAAAGGGTGTCGGTGACCACCAGGCCGAGCACCGAGTCGCCCAGGAACTCCAGGCGCTCATTGGTGGGCAGGCCACCGTTCTCGTAAGCGAACGAGCGGTGCGTCAGCGCCCGCTCGAGGATCTCGGCGTCGACACGGACGTCGAGCACTTTGTCGAGCTCGTCACGAGCGACTTCGACGGCGATGGGTTTGGGAGCTACGCCCACGTGCTTCCTCCTCGGACATCATCCAGCAATGCGCGATGGCTGGAGATGCCCGAAAACGTGGTGGGCGTCGGGGACGAGCCGACTACACGGGTTCTGATCCGTCGGGATGAGCCGACTGGAACCCAGTCTGCACGAGCTCCGGCGTCCACCACGGCCGCGGGCGAACCGCCACCGCGTCGCGATGGAGACCATGAGGCCGACCGGATCATCCGGCCGGCACAAGGTCACCTGCGATCAGGCAGACGGCTCGATGACCTGACGGCGGTTGTAGGTGCCACAGGTCGGGCATGCGATGTGCGGCTGCTTGGGGGAGCGGCACTGCGGGCAGCTCACCAGCGCGACAGCAGTCGTCTTCCACTGGGAGCGGCGGTGGCGAGTGTTGCTCCGCGACATCTTCCGCTTCGGGACGGCCACGTCACTTCTCCTGATCGTTCTCGATTGCCAAACCTTGCAACGACGCCCAGCGGGCGTCGATCTTCTCGTGCCGGTGATCCGCGCCGGCTTCCGCCAGCCTGATCCCGCACTCCACGCAGAGCCCCTGACAGTCGTCCTGGCAGACCGGGCTCAACGGCAGTGCGAGCACCGCCGCGTCGCGGAACGTCGGCTCGAGGTCGAGCAGCTCCCCGTCGAGCAGCGAATCCTCCTCCGAGGCATCCTCGTCGGAGTAGAAGAAGAGCTCCTGCAGATCGACCTCGATCTCGTCGGAGACCGGTTCGAGGCACCGCACGCACTCCCCCGCGAGGGGGGCGCGAGCCGTGCCGGACACGAGCACGCCTTCCATCACTGCTTCGAGCCGGAGATCCAGCTCGACTTCGGCGTCCTTGGGGACACCGATCATGTCGACGCCCAGATCCAGCGGAGCCGGGAGAGTGAGATGCATCTGGCGCATCGAACCCGGTCGCCTGCCCAGGTCGTGGGTGGAGATCACCCATGGGGCGCGTGGGTCGAGGTGCTGTGTCATCCTGCTCTCGCTAGGCATGGCGGAATCATCGCGTCGTACAAGGCCGAATAGAAACAATACCAGGCGCGAGTCAGCCCCTGAGCCGCTCGATCAGCAGCTCGTGTACCAGATCCGGCACGAGGCCCGAGACATCCCCGCCGTAGCGGGCAATCTCCTTCACCCGGCTGGACGAAAGGAAAGAGTACTCGGGGTTGGTCGGCATGAACAACGTCTCGACCCCGGACAGCCGGTAGTTGAGCTGAGCCATCTGCAGCTCGTAGTCGAAGTCGCTGACCACCCGGATGCCCTTGACGATCGCCGGGATGTCGTTCTGCTTGCAGAAGTCGACCAGCAGGCCGTGGAACTTCTCCACCCGGACGTTCGGATACCTCGCCGTCACGGTGGTGAGGATGTCGATCCGCTCGTCGACGGTGAACAGGCTGCTCTTCTCGACGTTGATCAGCACGGCGACGGTGACCTCGTCGTACAACATCGCAGCGCGGCCGATGATGTCGAGGTGGCCGTTGGTGATGGGGTCGAAGGACCCCGGGCAGACTACGCGACGCATGACGCCTCCCCACGGTGTAAGGGGGCGCTCACGGCAACCCCGCGGCGCGACCGTACCAAACGGCCGCTTCGCCGTAACGACGGACCCTCTCCTCTTCGTACCCAGCCGGCCAGACCAGCGCTTCGCCCCTGCTCTCGCGCTCGTAGGCGACCACCGCGTCCTCCGCCAGCCACCCGTTGTCCCGCAGCGCCGCCAGCACCTCGCCGGTGCCGCCCAGCGCGTAGGGCGGGTCGGCGAAGACGATGTCGTACGGCTCCGCGCACGGCTTGGCCAGCACGCGCTCCACCTTGTCGGCCAGCACGCCCACCCGGCCCTCGAAGCCCAGCACCGCGATGTTGGCCCTGATCGTGCGGACCGCCTTCGGATCCGACTCCACCAGCAGCGCGTGGGCGGCCCCGCGCGAGACCGCCTCCAGCCCGATCGCCCCCGACCCCGCGTACAGGTCGAGCACCCGCGCCTCGCGCAGGCCGATCATCGAGTCGAGCGTGGAGAAGATCGCCTCGCGGGCGCGGTCGCTGGTCGGGCGCGTGCCCCTGCCGGGCGGCGCCTGGATCCTCCGCCCGCCGGCGCTGCCCGCGATGATCCGAGTCATGACCCCATTCTTCCAGCCGATTACCCCACGTCCGCGCAGGTCAAGAGTTCACAAGTGTCGTCCTGCTCTGCGCAAGGATCATTCACATCCGGCGGGCGGGCCCGCATGATGATGACTGCGGCCTTCGAGGTGACCCACAGGGAGGCCGTCCGGCGTGATCGTGAGCCCTTCCGCACGCCGGAACCCTCGGCACCTGACCCGAGGGTGGGCCCAGGCGGGGACGGCATTCGGGGGGAGGCCGTCCCCGCGACTGGGATTTCAACCCAGTCGCGACCCCCACTCCCCCGGCACCCACCGCCACACCGGCCCATCGGCCCACCGACGGCCCACGCACCCGCCTCCTGAGACCCCCGCACTCCGCGGCCCCACCCTCCTGGAGAGCCCGCACGCTGCGGCCCCGCACCCTGAAGAACCCCTGCCTCACCACCGCGCCCGCCCAGGGGCCCCCGGGCCCCACCGGCCACCACCCCGGCTGGGCTCCCTTGCCCGGCGCGGTCAGGTCTTCTCGAGGTAGTCCGCCTTCTCGTCCCGCAGCAGCCGGTCGATCTCCGCCCGCAGCCCGTCGTGCGACTCCAGCGTGGGGTCGGCCGCCAGCAGGCCGGCCGCCTCGGCCCGGGCGGACTCGATCACATCCTCGTCCCGCAGCAACTGCAGCAGCTTGAGCGAGGACCGCTTGCCCGACTGGGCGGCCCCCAGCACGTCCCCCTCACGCCGCTGTTCGAGGTCCACCCGCGACAGCTCGAACCCGTCGAGCGTCGCCGCCACCGCGTCGAGCCGCGTGCGCGCCGGAGTGCCCTCGGGGAACTCGCTGACCAGCAGGCACAACCCCGGCAGCCCGCCCCGGCCGACCCGGCCGCGGAGCTGGTGGAGCTGGGAGACGCCGAACCGGTCGGCGTCCATGATGACCATGACCGAGGAGTTGGGCACGTCGACGCCGACCTCGATGACCGTGGTGGCGACCAGCACGTCCACCTCGCCACGGGAGAAGGCCCGCATGATCGCTTCCTTCTCCTCCGGCGGCAGCTTGCCGTGCAGGACCGCCACCCGCAGCCCCTCCAGCGGCCCGCCGGCGAGCATCTCGGCGACCTCCAGGACGGCCAGCGGGGGCCGGCGGTCGTCGGCCGAGGAGGAGATGTCGCCCTCGTCGCCTTCGAGGTCGCCGATGCGCGGGCAGACGATGTACGCCTGCCGTCCCAGGGCGACCTCCTCCCGCACCCGCGACCAGGTGCGGTCGAGGTAGTGCGGCTTCTCCGCGACCGGCACCACGTGCGTGGTGATCGGCGCGCGCCCCGAAGGGAGCTGGGACAGGACGGAGACCTCCAGGTCGCCGAAGACGGTCATCGCGACCGTGCGCGGGATCGGGGTGGCCGTCATGACCAGCACGTGCGGCCGCCCGCCCGAGACCTTCTCCCGCAGCGCGTCGCGCTGCTCGACGCCGAAGCGGTGCTGCTCGTCCACCACGACCAGGCCGAGCTCGGCGAACTGCACGTGCTCCTGGAGCAGCGCGTGGGTGCCGACGATGATGCCCGCCGTACCGGAGGCCGCGTCGAGCAGGGCCGAGCGCCGGGCGGCGGCGCCCATGGAGCCGGTGAGCAGGGTGACGGCGGTGCCGCCGAACATGCCGCCGGCGGCCAGGTCGCCGAGCATGGCGGTGATGGAGCGGTGGTGCTGCTGGGCCAGGACCTCGGTGGGGGCCAGCAGCACGGCCTGGCCGCCGGAGTCGACGACCTGGAGCATGGCCCGCAGCGCGACCACGGTCTTGCCCGCGCCGACCTCGCCCTGGAGCAAGCGGTGCATGGGGTGGCCGAGGGCCAGGTCTCGGGCGATCTCCTCGCCGACCGCGGCCTGGCCGTCGGTCAGCTTGAACGGCAGGCGGCCGTCGAATTCGGTCAGCAGCCCGCCCTCCACCCGCGGCCGGGGCTTGGCGGGCCAGGCGACGGCGGCGGCACGGCGCTGCAGCAGCACGGCCTGGAGGACGAAGGCCTCGTCGAACTTGAGCCGCTCGCGGGCCCGGGTGACGTCGCCGAAGTCGCGGGGCCGGTGGATGGCCTCCAGCGCCTCTCCCAGCGGCATCAGCCCGTGCCGGGCGCGCAGCTCGGGCGGGAGCGGGTCTTCGAGCGGGCCGAGGGTGTCGAGCACGACGCCGATCGCCCGCCGGATCACCCAGGGCGTGAGGTCCTTGCCCGCCGGATAGATCGGCACCGGCGTGGTGGCGAACTCCTCCGCCGAGGCCGCGGCCTCCTCGAACAGCTCGAACTCGGGGTGGGAGAGCTGCCAGCGCGGGCTGGTGCGGGTGCCGAACATGCCGACCTTGCCGGCGAACATGCCGCGCCGGCCCGCCTTGAGGCGGTTCTCCGCGATGTGCGAGCCCTTGCCGAAGAAGGCGAGGTAGATCTTGTTCCGGTTGCCGTCGACGACCTCGACCTCCAGCCAGGTGCCGCCGCGGTTGCGCATGGGTTTGCGCATCAGCCGGGTGACCTCGCCGACGACGGTGACGTGCTCGTCGACCTCCAGCGCGTCGAGCGAGGTCAGCTCCCCGCGGGTGGCATAGCGGCGCGGGTAGTGGCGCAGGAGGTCGCCGACGCTCTCCAGGCCCAGCACGCCGTGCAGCAGCTTGGCCGTCTTCGGGTCGAGCGCCCTGGTCAGCGCCTCGTCGAACCGGCTGGTGGTCTCGCTCACGTACAGAGTTCTACCGCCTGGCGCCGACAGGATTCACTCGACGCGGGCCGGGCGGACTCGTTCGGCTTGAGCCGTGCGGCTCATTCGACGCCGATGAGCAGGGGGTAGACGCCCTGCCCGCCCTCGTGCACGGTCACCTCGACCAGCGGGCCGAGCCGTTCCTCGATCTCCCTGGCCAGCCCGGGGGGCGCGTCCGCGCCGGTGACCAGGGTGACCAGCTCGCCGCCGCCGGAGACCATGCGGTTGACCACCCGGATGGCCACCTCGGCCAGGTCGGGCCCGAGGTCGGCCACGTCGCCGTCGATCAGCCCCAGGACGTCGCCCGGGCGGCAGACCCCCGCGCTGGTGAAGGCCGCGCGTGTCGCCACGGTGACATGTCCGTACCTCGTGTGCCCGGCCGCGTCGGTCATCGCCACCACGTCGTCGTCGAAGCGCCGCAGCGGGTCGTGCACGGCCAGCGCCGCCAGTCCCTGGACGGTCGCCTTGGTCGGCAGCACGCTGACCGTCACGCCGTCCTCGCGGGCGACCTCCGCCGCGGCCATCGCCACCGCGCGCACGGCCTCGTCATTGGGCAGCACGGCCACCTCGCTGCCCGCCTCGCGGATGCCGGCCACCATCGCGGCCAGCGGCGGCGAGCTGCCCGGTTCGCGGCGCACGACCACCGCGCCGCACTCCTCGAACAATGCCGCGATCCCGGCCCCGGCCGCGACCGCGACCACGCCGCGCCCGCCGCGGGCCCGGTGGGTCCGCTCGGCCAGGTAGGTCACCCTGATCCGGTACGGCCGGCCCACCCGCAGCCCGGCCTCGATCGCCGCCCCCGCGTCCTCCACGTGCACGTGGACGTTCCACAGCCCCTCGCCGCCGACGATCACCAGCGAGTCGCCCAGCTCGTCGAGCTCCTCGCGCAGCTTGTCCACCTCCAGCGCGTCGAGCAGGTACATCACCTCGTACCCGGCGCCCTCCTCGGCCTGCTGCACCACCGCCGCCGTCGGCGCGGGCACCACGAACCGGCCCTCCCCCGCGCCCGTCACGACCTCTTCGAGCGCGTCCAGGATGATCGCCAGCCCGGCTCCGCCCGCGTCCACCACCCCGCTTCTGGCCAGCACCTCGAGCTGTTCCGGCGTCCGGCCCAGCGCCGCCCGCGCGGCCCTGGCCGCGACCGTCGCGGTCTCCCCCTCTTCCTCCCGTACGGCTCGCGCCACGGCGTCGAGCACGGTGAGCACGGTCCCCTCGACCGGCCTGGCCACCGCCGCCCTGGCCAGTTCGGCGGCCCGCACCAGGCCCGCGCGCAGGTCGCCCCGGCCGTCCTTGAGCACGTCCGCCAGCCCGCGCAACGCCTGGCTGACGATCACCCCCGAGTTGCCCCTGGCCCCGACCAGCGCGCCGTACGAGAGGGTCTGCCAGGCGATCGCCACGTCGACGTCGTCGGGCAGCGACTCCACCGCCTCGGCGGCGGACAACATCGTCAGGTGGAGGTTGGTGCCGGTGTCGCCGTCGGCCACCGGGAAGACGTTCAGCGCGTCGATCTCCGCGCCGGCGCGGCCGAGGCTGTCGGCGGACAACCGCGCCCAGCGGCGCACCCCGGCCGGATCGACAAGGGTGCTCACTCTCGCGCGCTCCTCGGTGTGCGGTAGCGTTATGGTCAGGAGAATATCGTCACGGCCCGGATTGCACAGGGTCCGCTCGCGCTCGCGTGGCAGGTTGTGCTCCGGATCGGATATCCTCGACTAGCTCGCCGGTTGTCCCGGCATGCCCTCCGCAAGGCACCGACGTGGCGGACCGGGCTGTATATCGACTGTTTTAAGGAGCGATACCGTGGCTTCCGTCTGCGATGTCTGCGCCAAGGGCCCGACCTTCGGCAACAACATCTCCCACTCGCACCGCCGTACCCGCCGCCGCTGGAACCCGAACATCCAGACGGTTCGCGCGGTGGTCGGTGGCACCCCGAAGAAGCTCAACGTCTGCACCTCGTGCATCAAGGCCGGCAAGGTCTCCCGCTAGATCTTCGGCTGCGAACCGAAAAGCCCGGCGCTCCGCGCCGGGCTTTTGGCATGCCCGCGATCGGGCTGGATGCTTGCGTCAGCGCCACTGCCAGGCGTGATCGACGGGGCCGATGCCGGAGCCGAGCGGGAAGCCGAGGCCGATGGCCCCGGTGACGTACCGCTTGGCCGACCCGACCGCCTCCGGCACGTCCTGGCCGAGAGCCAGATACGAGGCGATGGCCGAGGCCAGGGTGCAGCCGGTGCCGTGGGTGTGCCGGTTGTCCAGGCGCTCGGCGCGGAAGCGGTGCTCGCGCTCCCCGTCGGTCAGCAGGTCGACCGGCTCGCCCGGCAGGTGACCGCCCTTGACCAGCGCCCAGCGCGGCCCCAGGGCCAGCACGGCGTCGGCGGCCCGGCGCAGGTCGCGCTCGTCCTCGACCTTGATCGAGGTGAGCTGCTCGACCTCCCACAGATTGGGCGTCACCACGGTCGCCACCGGCAGCAGCCGCGTCCGGAGCGTGTCGACCGCCTCGGGCGCGAGCAGCGAGTCACCGTGCTTGGAGACGCCGACCGGATCGACGACCACGGGCGCGTCGTAGGCGGCCAGCGCGGCGGCGACCGTCTCGACCAGCACGGGCGAGGCCAGCATGCCGGTCTTGATCGCCTGCGCGCCGATGTCGCCCAGAACCGAGTCGAGCTGGGCGCGCACGGCCTCGGGAGGCAGTTCCCAGTACCCCTGGACGCCCAGCGAGTTCTGTGCCGTCACGGCGGCGATCACGCTCATGCCGTGCACGCCGAGGGCCAGCATGGTCTTGAGGTCGGCCTGGATCCCGGCGCCACCGCCGGAGTCGGAACCGGCGACGGTCAGCACGCGGGGCGGGGTGAGGGAGGACACGCCTCCTATCCCATCACACACTCCGCGCCGACCACGCCGCAGGTCTGGGGCGTCTCGGCCGTGCCGTACACCCCGATGGTGACCGACACCGACTCGCCCGCCGACAGCTCGCCGGGCAGGTCCAGGATGAGCAGGTCGCCGTCCTGCATCCACGACGAGGCGCCCTCGACGTCGTACACCTGGCCGCTGAGCGGCAGCGAGACGGTGGCCGCGGAGAAGGGCTTGGCGCTCTCGTTGGTGACCGACAGCCGGGCGGTGTAGCTGGAGTCGCGCTCGCGCAGGACGCTGAAGCCGACGTTCACCGCGCCCTGGCGCGACGATTGCTGGAACGGGGCGGCGGACTCGGTGCTGAGGGGCGTCACGGCTTCTGAAGGACCTTCCTGGGCTTCGGGCAACTGGTGGGACGGGGTGCTGGACTCCTGCGGGGTGCTGTCGTCCTTGTCCGCTTCCTCTGCCTCGATGGTCGGGACAGGGGTCTGTTTCAGCTTGGTCTTGCTCGGCTTCGGGACCGGGGTACGGCGGGGCGAGCGTTGCGAGGTGACGGTGGGCTTGGGGGTCGGGCCGGTGGTCTCGGTGGCCGGGTCCTCGTCGGGGGCGGCCTCACTCTCGTCGGCGGCCGGGGAGGTCGTCACCGGGGCGGCGGCCTGCTTGGCGGCGGTGCAGGTGTCGCCGGTGCAGTTCGCCGGGGTGGCGGAGCTCATCATGCGGACGCCGGCCACGGTGCCGCCCAGCACGACGGCCACCGCGGCCACGGCCAGGACCGCGGCCTTGCCCTTGCCCTTGCCGCGCGGGTCGTCGCCGCCGCCGTCTCTCGGTGGGCGGCGGCGGCCTCTGCCTCGTCTGGGCGGGTCGCCGGCCAGGTTCTCCTCGCGGGACCAGCCTTCTTCGGGGCGGGACCAGTTCTCGCCGTCCAGGAAGCCGGTGGGCGCCTCGGCCCAGGCGGGCACGGCCGCGGTGGGGGCGGCGGCGTCCGGGGAGGACGGGAAGGTGTCCGGGGACTCCAGGAACGGGCCTGAGGACGTCGGGAACTGGCCTGAGGATGCCGGGAAGGGGCCCGAGGACGTCGGGAACTGGCCCGTGCCGGGCTGGGTGGACTCGACGCGGCTGCCCGCGACCTTCACGTCGCCGGGCGCCGGCGGCGGCCCCTCCTGCACGGGCCACCCGGGCTCCTGCGGGGGCTGGGCGGGCTCAGGGCTGGGCCAGGAGGGCTGGGTGCCGGTGCCGGACGACTGCCAGGCCGCCAGCGGCGCGGTCTCCTGAGCGGGCCACCCGGTCTGAGGCCCGGGTTCCGGCTGCGGCCAGGCGGCCTGAGAGGCCTCGGACCGAGGGGCCTGGGCGGGTTCCGGCCAGGGGGCCGGGGAGGGCTGGGGCCAGGGGGCCGGGGTGGTGGGGCCGGCGGGTGGGGGCGGAGCGGCGGCCCATTGGCCGGTCACCTCGACCTGGTCCGGCGGTTGCGGCCAGCCGGGCTGCTCGGAAGCAGCAGACGCCGCGGGCGGAATCCAGAACGCCCCCGTGGAGATCGGGTCCTGCGGATATTCGCTCTCCGATCCACCAGTGCCATGGCGGCCCATAGTCGACCTTTCTGCCGGGTACGGTGGCCGCCCATCTTCATAACACCTTTACTACGCCTTTGTCACAACTTTCCCGGCAGTATCCGGCGCCTCAACGGAAGTGGTCCCACCCACCGGAGACCGCAGCACGCCCGCTGACCTGCACTCCAGCCCCTTCCACCACCCGCCCGACCACCGTCCAGGCGTCGGTGAGGGGTATGTCACACGGAAACACCGCCGCGAGCGCGTGGTCCTCTCCCCCTGCCAGCACGAGGTCCAGCGGATCGACCCCGAGCCGCTCGGCCGCCGCCCGCACCGGCTCGGCGACCGGCAACGAGGCGGGCTCCAGCACGATGCCCACCCCGCTGGCCGCCGCGATGTGCCCGAGGTCTTGGACCAGCCCGTCACTGACGTCGAGCATCGCGGTGGCGCCCAGCACCGCCGCCTCCGGCCCCTGCGCATAGGGCGGGCACGGCCGCCGGTGCGCCTCGACGACCTCCCGCGAGCCGCCGGCCCCCGAGACGCCGGCCCCCTCCCGCTCCAGCAGCGCCAGTCCCGCCGCGGCCCACCCCAGCCGCCCGGCGACCGCGACGACCTGCCCGGGTCGCGCTCCCGACCGCAGCACGGGCGCCCGCCCGCCGAGGTCACCCAGCACGGTCACCGAGACCACCACGAGCGGCCCGCGGGTCACGTCACCGCCGGCCACGCTCGCCCCGACCAGGTCGCACTCGTCCCGAAGCCCGTCGGTCAGCTCCTCCAGCCACGCCACCGGAAGATCGGCGGGCAGCGCCAGCCCGACCACGAGCGAGGTCGGCACGGCCCCCATGGCAACGGCGTCGGCAAGATTCTGTGCTGCGGCTTTACGTCCTACGTCGTACCCGCTGGACCAATCGCGACGGAAATGCCTACTCTCAAGCAACAAGTCCGTTGACACGACAATGCGCCCGTCAGGGGCGCTGACCATCGCGGCGTCGTCGCCGGGTCCGAGCAGGACGCTCGCGCCTTGCGGCAGGCGTCCGGTAATGCGAGCAATGACACCAAATTCGCCGAGTTCTCCGACTGTGATGGCATGCCTCCTGACAATGGACGTTCTGGGTGCCTTCGCTTCGCTGCGGATCCATCACAGGGTACGGTGGCCCTTCGGCGTGATCCAATTGCCCGGGAGGACGCAATGGTGCAGGCCTACATCCTGATTCAGACCGAGGTCGGCAAGGCCGCCGACGTGGCCAGGGAGATCGCGAGCATCTCCGGGGTGACCCAGGCGGAGGACGTCACGGGTCCCTACGACGTCATCGTCCGCGCGGAGGCCAGGAATGTCGACGAGCTCGGCAAGCTGGTCGTCGCCCAGATCCAGGGCGTGGAGGGCATCACCCGCACGCTGACGTGCCCTATCGTCCATATATGAGGGTGATGCGGGGGGCTGCTCTCCTGGTGCTGCTCGGGTTCGCCGCCGGGTGCGGCGGAGCCGTACAGGTGGAGCCGCCCGTCCCGGAGGGCGAGGCGGCGGCGGCCTGCGCGCGCCTGGCCCCTCTCCTGCCCGCCGAGCTCGACGGGTCGGCCCGCGGCCGGTCGGAGCCGGAGTCGCCGTATGTCGCCGTCTGGGGGGACGGCGAGATCGCGTTGCGCTGCGGCGTGCCCCGGCCCAGCCGGATGGAGCCGACCGACCAGCTCATGGAGATCGACGGGATCGGCTGGTTCGCCGACCCCGCCACGCCCACGCTCTTCACCGCCGTCACCGACGCCGCCTACGTCGAGGTCACCGTGGCCCGCAACCACCAGCCCGCCGAGGTCCTGGTGGACCTCGGCAAGCCGATCGGGTCAGCGCAGACCGGGTGAGCGCGCCAGCGCGAGCTGGATGAGCCGGTCGACCAGCTCGGGATAGGTGATCCCGGAGGCGCCGAGAAGCTGCGGCGCGACCGACAGCGAGGTGAAGCCGGGCATGGTGTTGATCTCGTTGAAGATCACCTGGCCGGTCGGGGTGTAGAAGAAGTCCACCCGCGACAGGCCCTCGCAGCCCAGCGCCTCGAAGGCGCGCACGGCCAGCTCCCGCACCCGCTCGGCGACCTCGGCCGGCAGGTCCGCCGGCACGTCGAGGCGCATCTGGTCGGGGTAGTACTTGGCCTCGAAGTCGAAGAACTCCTGGCCGCCCTCGACGATCACCTCGCCGGGCTGGGAGGCGATGGGCGGCTCGTCGCCGGGCGACTGGAGCACCGCGCACTCGATCTCGCGGCCCGGGATCGCCGCCTCGACCATCACCTTGGGGTCGTGCTCGCGGGCGAACTCGATCGCCGTCTCCAGCGAGGCCGCGTCTTGCGCCTTGGAGATGCCCTGGGAGGAGCCGGCGCGGGCGGGCTTGACGAAGACCGGCCAGCCGAGCTCCTCGACCTCCTTGAGCACGCGCTGGCGGTCGAGCCGCCAGTCGCGGTCGCGCACCACGACGTACTTGCCGACGGGCAGCCCGGCGGCGGCGATCACCGTCTTCATGAAGGCCTTGTCCATGCCGACCGCGCTGGCCAGCACGCCGGAGCCGACGTAGCGCACGCCGGCCATCTCCAGCAGGCCCTGGATGGTGCCGTCCTCGGCGAAGGGGCCGTGCATGACCGGGAAGACCGCGTCCACCGCGCCCAGCTCCACTGGGATCGTGCCGGCCTCGAAGGCGACCAGCTCGCCGGAGGGCAGGGCCAGGGCGGCGCCGGTCTCCTGCACGACGGGCAGCTCGCCGTCCTCGATCGCGTAGCGCTGCTCGCCCGAGGCGAGCAGCCATCTGCCGTCCTGGGCGATCCCGATCGGGATCACCTCGTACTTGTCATGGTCGATCACCTCCAGCACGCTGCCGGCCCCCATGAGGGAGACAGCGTGCTCGGAGTTACGACCTCCGAAAACGACAGCTACGCGTGGCTTGCTCATGTAACCCGAATCTACACTCCGTACCGCTCCGGCTTGGGTGAGCGCGACATGAGCAGAACGCCGGCTTCGGCCGGAGCCATCCCGTCATGGACCACTCCGACGACGACCTCGGTGATCGGCATCTCCACGTCGTGCTTGCGAGCCAGCTCCAGCACGGACTCGCAGGACTTGACGCCCTCGACCGTCTGCTTGCTGGAGGCGATGGCCTCCTCCAGCGACATGCCGCGGCCCAGCTTCTCGCCGAAGGTGCGGTTGCGCGCCAGCGGCGAGTTGCAGCTCGCGATGAGGTCGCCCATGCCGGCCAGGCCGGCGAAGGTGTGCGGGTCGGCGCCGAGCGCCGCGCCGAGGCGGGAGATCTCGGCCAGGCCGCGGGTCATCATCAGCGCGCTGACGTTGTCGCCCATGCCCATGCCCTGCGCCACGCCGATGGCCAGCGCGATCACGTTCTTGATCGCGCCGCCCAGCTCCACGCCGATCACGTCGGGGTTGGTGTAGGCGCGGAACCACGGCGGCACGTGACACGCCTCCTGGAGGCGCTCCATCACCCGCTCGTCGGGGCAGGCGACCACGGTGGCCGACGGCTGCCCGGCGACGATCTCGCCGACCAGGTTGGGCCCGGAGACCACCGCGACCCGCTCGGCGGGCACCTCGGCGACCTCCATGATGACCTCGCTCATCCGCTTGGTCGTGCCGAGCTCGATGCCCTTCATCAGGCTGACCAGGACGGCGTCGCCGGGGATGGCCGGCTTCCACTGCATCAGGTTGCCGCGCAGCGTCTGCGAGGGCACCGCCAGGACCAGGAAGTCGGCGCCCGCCAGCGCCTCGGCCGGGTCGGTGGTGGCGCGCAGCGTGGGCGGCAGGGCGATGCCGGGGAGGTACTCGGGGTTCTCGTGCCGGTCGCGGATGGCCTCGACCACCTCGGCCCGGCGGCCCCACAACGTCGTCTCGACCCCGGCCCTCGCCATGATCATCGCGAAGGTCGTGCCCCAGGAGCCGGTGCCGAAGACCGCCGCCCTAGTCATTCGGCGCCTCCCACGGCTGGTCGGGGGCCTTCTCACCGCGCAGCTCGGCGAGCTGGGTCATGATCGCCATCATGATGTCGTGCGTGGCGTCCTTCAAGACCTTGCCGCGCATCGGCTGGCCCTCGTACTTGGACAGGTCCACCGGCTCGCCCACCGAGACGCGGAAGGTCTTGCGGGGGAAGAGCCTGAGCTTGGTCGAGCCGTAGGGCAGCAGCTCCTGCGCGCCCCAGTGGGCCACCGGGATGACCTTCGCGCCGGTCTCCAGCGCCAGCCGCGCCACGCCGGTCTTGCCGGCCATCGGCCACAGCTCCGGGTCGCGGGTGCAGGTGCCCTCGGGGTAGAAGAGCACCGCCGCGCCGTCGCGCAGCCGCTGCCGGGAGATCTCCAGCGACTTGGCCGCGTCGGTGCTGCCCCGGTAGACCGGGATGGCCAGCAGCGAGCGCACCGCCTTGCCCAGCACCGGCACGGTGAACAGCCCCGACTTGGCGAGGATCACCGGCCAGCGGCCGTTGTTGTAGAGGAAGTGCGAGATCAGCACGGGATCGGTCCAGGACAGGTGGTTGGCCGCGATGATCAGGCCGCCCTGCCGGGGGATGCGCTCCCCGTGCCGCCAGTCCTTCTTGATCAGCAGCCGCGACAGCGGTTTGACCACCACGACGGCCAGCCATTCCCAGAACCGGGTCGGGCGCACACGACCGCTCACTGACTTCCTCCGAACCTCAACGGGACAGCGCCCCCAAGTCTCCCTGTTGCTCAGCAGACATGTCGAGGCGCGATGCTTAAGCCTATGAGCAACCGCTGGTCCCTGGTCATCCCGGTGAAGACCCTGGTCGCCGCGAAGACCCGGCTGGCCGCCGCGCTGGGTCCGCACCGCGAGCGCCTGGCCGTCGCCATCGCCTGCGACACCGCCTCGGCGGCACTCGCCTGCCCCGCCGTGGCCCGGGTAGTCGTCGTCACCGCCGACCCCCTGGCCGCGGCCCCCCTGTCGGCGCTGGGCGCCCTCGTCGTGCCCGACCCCGACCGCGGGCTCAACACCGCGCTCCGCACCGGGGCCGCGCATGCCGTACGGCTGGCGCCGGACGACCCGGTCGGCGCGCTCCAGGCCGACCTGCCGGCGTTGCGCCCTGCGGAGCTGGCCCGCGTCCTGGAGCTCGACTTCGAGCAGGGCTTCGTCCCCGACGCCCAGGAGGTCGGCACCACCTTCTACGGCGTACGGCAGGGCGTCCCGTTCACCCCGCGCTTCGGCGGCGAGTCGCGGGCCAGGCACCTGGCCGGCGGGGCCAAGGAGCTGGCCGCGGCCGGCATCGACTCGGTGCGCAGGGACGTGGACACCCCCGACGACCTGCGGGCCGCCGTGGCGCTCGGGGTGGGCCGGCACACCGCCTCAGTCCTGGCGGACCTGGAGCTTGCGCACTGAGGGCGCCGCCACGATCGGCAGGTGCGCGACCGACACCACCAGGCAGGTGATCCAGAGCACCTGGTGGATCGGAAGCGCGCCGGCCAGCACGCCGCCCAGCAGGCCGCCGAAGGGCATCGCGCTCCACATCAGGAAGCGCATGCTGGCGTTCATCCGGCCGCGCAGGTGGTCGGGGGTGACGAGCTGCCGGTAGCTGGACTGGCCGACGTTGAAGACGACGGCGGAGACGAGCCCGAGGAAGCCGCCCAGCGGGTAGAGGACGAGCTGCCAGCCCGGTCCGCTGAGCGGCATCAGCAGCGGGAAGAGCATCGACAGCGCGGCTCCGCCGTACATGGCGGGTCCGAAGCCGTGGCGCTCGACCACCTTGGGGGCGAGCACGGCGCCGGCCACCCCGCCCAGGGCGTAGGAGGACAGGATCAGGCCGTAGACGCCGGCGCTGAGCTTCAGCTCGCCGATCAGGTAGAGCGGCTGGACGACCGCCCACAGGCCGTTGGAGAGCATGGCCAGGGCCCCGACCACGGCCACGCGCCGCAGGACGGGGTGGCCGAGCACGTACCGCACGCCTTCGCCCAGTTCGGCGCGCAGGCTGCGGCGCTCCTCGCGGGGCGCGGGCGTCTCCTTCGCCCGCACGCCGCGCAGCAGCAGCGCCGACAGCAGGTAGGACACGGCGTCGGCGAGGATGGCCAGCGGTCCTGACAGCACCTGCACCAGCCAGCCGCCGAGGCCGGGCCCGGCGACGCCGGCGACCGAACGGCAGGTCTCCAGCGCGCCGATGCCGCGCGGCAGGTCCGACTTGGCGATGACGGAGGGCAGGAAGCTCATGTGCGCGACGTCGAAGAAGACCGTGCACACACCCATGACCAGGGCGACGGCGAAGAGCTGGGCCAGGCTCAGCACGCCGAGCAGGTGGGCGACCGGGACACTCAGCAGCGCCAGCGCGCGCACCAGGTCGGCGACGACCAGCACCGGACGGCGGCGCATGCGGTCCACCCACACGCCCGCGGGCAGGCCGAGCACCAGGAAGGCGATCATCTCCGCGGTGGTGATCAGGCCGAGCTGCAGCGGGGACGCGCCCAGCGTGAGGTAGGCGACCAGCGGCAGCGCGACCAGGGTGACCTGGGTCCCGAACTGGCTGAGCACGTCTGCGCCGAGATAGCGGCGGAAGGCGGGGATACGCCAGATGCCCGGTTCGTCTGTCACGAGCCGCGATCCTCCGATGCTCGCCGGGCGAGGTCAACCGAATTACGCTGGCAGGGTGCAGGCTACGGTCAGGACCTTCGATCCGCTCACCCGCTCGGGCTCGGTCTTCCTCGACGACGGGACGGTGCTGGAGTTCGGTTCGCGCGCCTTCGACGCGGGGCCGCTGCGGCTGCTCAGGTCGGGGCAGCGGGTGAACCTGGTGGCTCGCGGCCAGGAGATCACCTTCATCACGCTGTCCACCTTCCCGGTCCCCGACTGACCGGCCTACAACGCGAAGACGCCCGGACCGTGGACCGGTCCGGGCGCCTCCAACGCGCTGCTACTTCTTCTTGGCGGCCTTCTTGCCGCCGTCGTTGACCAGTTCCTTGAAGTCGGAGCCGGGACGGAACTTGGGCGCCCAGCTCTCGGCGACCTTGATCTCCGCACCGGTCGAAGGGTTCCTGGCCGTGCGAGCCGGCTTGTGGACCATCTCGAAGGCGCCGAAGCCGGTGATGGAGACCTTGTCACCGCTCGCGACCGCGTTCTGGATGGCCTCGAGAATCGCGTTCACGGCCTCGGTGGCCGTCTTCTTGTCGCCCACGCGGCCGGCGATGGCGTCGACGAGTTCCCGCTTGTTCATCTATCCCCCTGGTATGGAGCGGGGTTCCAGCACAGACGTCAACGAAGAAACCCCTTACGCGCTCGAAATTAAGGCTGATCGCGGGGGAACTCAATCACCGAGCGTGTTTTCTTGGGCGCGTGGCGTGTCGTCCACTTCGGCCAGAAAGGCGTCCAACCGGGCCGAGGCGCGGGCCGGATCGTGCTTGGCGAGGTCGCAGATCGTGATGAAACGCCGCTGCATCCCGGGTGGGAGCAGGCGGACGCGGCGGTGCGCCTCGCGCAACCGCCGCGCCAGAGAGTCGTCTTCTAGACGGTCGTCGGCAGCCATGGCTGCCGACCATTCTCGTATGCCGTGATGTCGTCGGCGTGACGCAGGGTCAGCCCGATGTCGTCGAGGCCCTCCATCAGCCGCCAGCGGGTGTAGTCGTCGATCTCGAAGCTCCACGCCTGGCCGCCCGCGCGGACCTGGCGTTCGCCCAGGTCGACGGTGATCTCGGTGGCCGGGTCCGCCTCGACCAGGTCGTGCAGGTGGTCGACGACCTCGGCGGGCAGGACGACCGGGAGCAGGCCCATCTTGGTGGAGTTGTTGCGGAAGATGTCGCCGAAGCGGGCGGCGATGACGGCGCGGAAGCCGTACTGCTGGATGGCCCAGACGGCGTGCTCGCGCGAGGAGCCGGTGCCGAAGTCGGGACCGGCCAGCAGGACGCTGGCGCCGGCGTAGCGCTCCTGGTTGAGGACGAAGGCCGGGTCCTCGCGCCAGGCGGAGAACAGGCCCTTCTCGAAGCCGGTGCGGCTGACCTGCTTGAGCCAGACGGCCGGGATGATCTGGTCGGTGTCGACGTTGCTGCGGCGCAGCGGCACCGCCGTACCGGTGTGGGTGGTGAAGGCGTCCATGGGGCGGGTCTCCTAGGCCAGGTCGGCGGGGGCGGTCAGTTTGCCGGTGACGGCGGTCGCGGCGGCGACCTGCGGCGACACCAGGTGGGTCCGGCCACCCTTGCCCTGGCGGCCCTCGAAGTTGCGGTTGGAGGTGGAGGCGCTGCGCTCGCCCGGCTGGAGGGTGTCGGGGTTCATGCCCAGGCACATCGAGCAGCCGGCCTGGCGCCACTCCGCGCCGGCCTCGGTGAAGACCTTGTCCAGGCCCTCCTTCTCGGCCTCCAGCTTGACCAGCATGGAGCCGGGGACGATCAGCGTGCGGGTGCGGACCTTGCGCCCGCGCAGGATGTCGGCGGCGGCCCGCAGGTCCTCCAGGCGGCCGTTGGTGCACGAGCCGACGAAGACGGTGTCCACCTCGACCTCGCTGAGCGGGGTGCCGGCGGTCAGGCCCATGTACTGCAGGGCGCGCTCGTCCTCGGAGTTGCGCGGCGCCGGGATCGGCGTGTTGAGCGGGGCGCCCTGGCCCGGGTTGGTCCCCCAGGTGACGAACGGGCTCAGCGTGGAGGCGTCGATCTCCACGACCGTGTCGAAGACCGCGTCCTCGTCGGTCTGGAGCGTCCGCCAGTACTCCACCGCGGCGTCCCAGTCGGCGCCCTGCGGGGCGTGCGGGCGGCCCTTGAGGTAGGCGAACGTGGTCTCGTCCGGCGCGATCAGGCCGGCGCGGGCGCCCGCCTCGATGGACATGTTGCAGATGGTCATCCGGCCCTCCATGGAGAGCTTGCGGATGGCCTCGCCGCGGTACTCCACGATGTAGCCCTGGCCGCCGCCGGTGCCGATCTTGGCGATGATGGCCAGGATCAGGTCCTTGGCGGTGACGCCCACCGGCAGCTCGCCCTTGACCTCGATCGCCATCGTCTTGGGGCGGTAGGCCGGGAGCGTCTGGGTGGCGAGCACGTGCTCGACCTCGGAGGTGCCGATGCCGAAGGCGATGCCGCCGAAGGCGCCGTGCGTCGAGGTGTGGGAGTCGCCGCAGACGATGGTCATGCCCGGCTGGGTCAGGCCGAACTGCGGGCCGATGATGTGCACCACGCCCTGGCCGGCGTCGCCCATCGGGTGCAGCCGGATGCCGAACTCGGCGGCGTTCTTGCGCAGCGTCTCGACCTGGGTCTTGGAGACCGGGTCAGAGATCGGGCCGAGCACGGTCGGCACGTTGTGGTCCTCGGTGGCGATGGTGAGATCGGGCCTGCGCACGCTCCGCCCGGCCAGCCGAAGGCCGTCGAAGGCCTGAGGACTGGTCACCTCGTGGATGAGGTGCAGGTCGATGAAGAGCAGGTCGGGCTCACCTTCGGCACGTCGGACGACGTGCTGCTCCCAAACCTTCTCCGCCAGTGTGCGGCCCATGATCTCCTCCTTGAGAACCGCCGACTTGCTTTCTCGTATGCTGAGACGGCAGTATCGGTGTATGGACAACTCTAGCGGAGTCGGCGTACTCGACAAGGCCGTTTTGGTGCTCAATGCGCTGGAGGCGGGTCCCGCCTCGCTCGCGCAGCTCGTCGCGGCGACCGGACTGGCCAGGCCCACGGCCCACCGGCTCGCCGTCGCGCTGGAATTCCACCGGTTCGTCTCCCGTGACACCCAGGGGCGGTTCGTGCTCGGCGCGCGGCTGTCGGAGTTGTCCACGGCGGCCGGGGAGGATCGCCTGCTGGCCGTGGCCTCGCCGGTGTTGACCCAGCTCAGGGACCTTACCGGCGAAAGCGCACAACTCTACCGCCGCCAGGGCGACGAGCGGGTGTGCGTGGCCGCCGCCGAACGGGCCAGCGGGCTGCGGGACACCGTGCCGGTGGGCTCGGCGTTGCCGATGCTGGCCGGGTCGGCCGCGCAGATCCTGCTCGCCTGGGAGGAGCCCGACCGCCTGCACCGCGGATTGCGTGGCGCGAAGTTCACCGCGGCCACCCTCGCCTCCGTACGGCGGCGCGGCTGGGCCCACAGCGTGGGCGAGCGGGAGCAGGGCGTGGCCAGCGTCTCGGCTCCCATCAGGGGAAACGGTGGCAAGGTGATCGCCGCGGTCTCGGTCTCCGGTCCCATCGAGCGGCTGACCCGCACCCCCGGGCGGCTGCACGCGGTGCCGGTCATGGCCGCCGCGGAGCGCATCACGGAGGCCATGCGGCGCTCGTCCTGAGAAAATCGAGTGCGCGACGCACTAGCCTGGTCGGGTGACAGATCGCATCGAGGTAGCCGCCACTGAGCTGCGACCCCTGCTCGAGGAGTTCATCGTCTGGGCCCGCCACAACGTGCCCGACTGCTCGCCGGATCTCGTCGGGCCCGCCGCGCTGTGGCACCGGCTGGCCTTCTCCGACGACGTCCGCACCTGGAAGAGCGAGGACCTCCGCGGGCTCCTGCTGGACCGCCTGCCTCAGGTGATCGACGACCCCGACGCGGCCGCCGACGGTCTCGTCCACGCGCTCGATGCCTACCTGACCTTCCTGTCCGGGACGGGGCGCCTGTCGCCCGAGTCCGACCCGGTCGACCAGCTGCGCGGCGAGCTCCTCGATCTCGAGGACGAGTTCGTCGACGCGATGGAGGAGATCGAGGTCGAGGACGAGGAGGACGACGAGGAGGAGGAGTACACCGACCTCGGTGACTTCGAGCTGTTCGCCGACGAGCTGGCCGACCTGCCGGTCGTCCGGCTGCGCTCCGACGCCGAGCTGGCGGACGCGGCGCGTGCCGTACCGCTCATCGCCAAGGCCCGCGACCTGGCCCTCTGGGTCGGCCCCGCGCGCCGGGTGGGCGAGGAGAGCCTCCTTTCCGACGACGAGGTCGAGGAGGCGCTCGCGGTGGTCGGGCTGCCCCGGCCCGCCGCCTCCGGGCCGCTGGCCCAGGCGGTCCCGCAGCTCTGGAGCATCTGGAACCTCGCGGTCGACCTGGAGTTCCTGGAGCCCGGCGACGACGAGACGGTCAGCGTCCGCGCCGACACCGCCGACTGGCCCTTCGACGACGACGATGACGTGCTCGACGCCTGGTCGCAGGGCCTGCACTCGGTCGACTACGCCGACCCCGAGCTGCCCGACGACGACTACACCGAGGCCCTGACCGGGCTGACCCGCGGGCTGCTCATCCGGCTCCTGCTGGCCGGCGGCTCCGCCGAGATCGCCGCGCTCCGCGCCGGCCTCGCCTCCGCCGCCGCCGAGCTCGACGACCTGGGCGCCGACGCCTGGGCCGCCGCCACCGAGCTGTACGGTGACCCGCTCGCCCCGGTGATCGACTGGCTGGTCGGCTACGGCATGGTGAGCGTCACCAAGACCACCGCCACGCTCACCCCGCTGGGCGTCGACGGCGTGGTCCACCTGGTGGACGACGCGGACATCGACATCGACGCCCGCCCGGCGATCGACACGATGAGCGCCCTCGACCTGCTCTCGCTCAGCGCCGACCTGCCCGAGGAGGAGGCCGACGCGGAGCTCGCCGCCTGGATGGAGCTGCGCGACCCGGCCAAGGCCGCCTCCGAGCTGCTGGACGCCGCCGCCTCCGACGCCAGTGACGCGCTGATCCGGGTGCAGGCGGCCAGCGTCGTCGGCTCGCTCGGCGAGGCCGGCATCCCGGCCTGGCGGGCCGCGCTGGCCCAGCCCTCGCTGCGCCCCTACGCGGCCACCCACCTCACCCAGCTCGGGGTGGCGGACGCGCCGGAGCCCACGCAGGAGGACACCCACTGGCTGATCCTGGACATGTGGACGATCTCCGCGGGCCTCGGCCGCGAGGAATTTGTCAGCAGTTTGCAGGACATCGGGCCCGACCTGCTCGACGGGCTGCTGGAGGTCGTCTGGCGCATCCCCCACGCGCACGTGGAGGAGCTGCTCGACCTGATCTCCCAGGTGCACCCCGACCGCCAGGTGGCCAAGGCCGCCAAGCGGGCCCTGTTCAAGGCCCGTTCCGCGGCCGGCAGGTGAGCCGCTAGGCCACGTCGCCGTCGAGGTAGAGCCAGGCGCCGTCCTCGCGGGTGAAGCGGCTCTTCTCGTGCAGCTCGCCCTCGGCCCCGCGGTGGCTGTAGCGGGCGGTGAAGGTGACCGTGCCGGTGCTGTGGAAGGCGCTGCCCTCGGTGGTGGCCTCGATCTCCAGCCCGGTCCAGCGCATCCCCCGCTCCAGGCCCACGCGGGCGGGGCGGGTGCGGGGGTGCCAGGTGCGCAGCAGGTACGGCTCGTCGCCGAGGGCGAAGGCGGTGTAGCGGGAGCGCATCAGCGCCTCTGCGGTGGGGGCGAGCCTGCCCGCGTGGTAGCGGCCGCAGCAGTCGGCGTAGGTGGCGGGCAGGCCGCAGGGACAGGGCGCGGTGGCTCGGGACATGCTCCCATTGTCGCCGGACCGCGCGCCCGTCTTGTCGCCGGACCGCGCGCCCGTCCGAGCAGGTCGGACCGCGCGCCCGTCCGAGCAGGTCGGACCGCGCGCCCGTCCGAGCAGGTCGGACCGCGCACCCGTCCGGGCCGGTCAGTCCACGGGCACCAGGTCGGGGCCGAGCAGCCGGCCCTGTTCGGGGTGCGGGTGGGCCTGGTCGTGGTGGGAGTGCACGGCGTACCACACGACCACGTTCGCGCCGTTGATGTTCTCGCTGTTCAGGAACCGGTTGAGCATCGCGCGGTTGCGCGGGTCCGGGTCGCCGTCGTACAGCTCGGCCGGATGGTGCCGCAGGAACCACAGGTCGGCGATGCCGTAGGCGTCGGCGGTCCCGTCGAACTCGCCGGGGTGGATCTGCCAGCCGGCCCCCGAGGACTTGTCCCGCACCTGCCACCAGCGGATGTTCGGCCGCCGCTTGCGCGAGGTCTCACGGACGATCGGCTCGGGGACCGGCACCAGCTCGCCGGTCTCGTTGACCTGCTCGACCAGGTCGTTCTCGGCCCCGGCGACGTCGAAGTCGAAGCGCCAGTAGGCGTGGTGGCGGTGGACCTTGCAGGTGTGCTCGTTCTTGGTGGCGGCGAAGCCGAAGCGGGGCTTGATCGTGCCGTCGTCGGTCAGCCGCCAGTCGGAGGAGTAGCGGTACCAGCCGGCTTCGAGCTCGCTGACGATGCGCAGCTCCTCGCCGTCGTGGTGGAAGGCCACGCCCTGGAAGTTGCCGGCGTCGGTGCTGGGCCGTTCGAGGATGGTCTGCGGCGGGCGCGGGCACAGCCGCCAGCCGCGGCCGACCGGCTCCGTGCCGTTGGCGGAGAACTTGGTCTCGATGCTGACGCCGTCGCGGAAGGTCTGGTCGATGGTGAGGTACTCGACGTTGAGGATCGGCAGGTGCGCCTGGCGCAGCACCAGCCGCCCCCGGTAGCGGACGTTGCGGAGCTCGACGCCGCCGCCCATGCCGGTCTGCGGGGCCGAGGCCCGCGGGCGCACCACGACCAGGTTCCACAGCTCGGTGCCGCCGCGCAGCACCCGCACCCGGACCTGGTCGGGGCCCGACTCGTCCCAGACACCGCCGACCGCGTCCGGGACGCTGTCCTCGCAGTCGTGCATCGGGTGCAGCACCACCCCGGCCGGCGTCCAGTCCACCTCCCCGGCCAGCGGGTCGACGGCGACGATGCGGTGCCGGACCCCGGTCGGGTCGGAGGGGGTGTAGATGCCGAGCGTGGGCCGGCGGACGGTGGTGCCGTCCGGCCGTTCGAGGTCGGCCAGCGGCGGCATGGGCCGGTAGACCAGCACGTCGTCACCCGCCGGGAAGCCTGGGTCGGCGCGCAGGATCTCCGCCGCCGCCTCCTGCTCGGCGGGCGTGGGCCAGGGCCGGTGCGCGCTCGGTCGCACCTCGGCCCGCTCGGGCGCGTCCAGCGTGCCCCGCAGCTCGACGCCGCGGTTGCCGACCGGGTCGAAGACCGTCGCGCGGAACGGCGCGTCCGGGCCCGGGTCGTGTCCCAGCGGTACGGCAGGCGAAAGGTGCAATCGCGCCGCGTCGGCCACCTCCAGCTCGGCGAGGACCTGCGGGTGGGCGGTGACGACCTGGCGTAAGTCCTCGGCGCTGAGCCCGGCCTTGGGCACGGCCTCCAGCAGGACACGGATCTCATCGGACACGGTTTTCCCCTTGATCGACGATTGGGCCCCCGTGCCCTTCCTACCCCGGCGGGCCACCGAGCGGAAGACGTCGAAAGCGCGAACAAAGCGGCGACCCTCATCGTGGCTGCACGACGAAGGGAGCAGGACATGCGCAAGATCGGGAGTATCGCGGTGGCGGCGCTGGCGGCGGCCGGGGCCCTGGCCGTCGCCGGGCCGGCCGCCGCCGAGCCGAGCCAGTGCGGGACCAGGACCTCCGACTCGGGAGGCGGTGGCGACTGGGACGCCGGCGTGCACCCCAACGGCCGGTACCTGTCCTACATCTACGGCACCTGGTACAACTGCGGCGGCTCCGGCACCGACCGGGTCCGGGTCCGGATCGACTACGCACCCGACGGGCCCTGCCTGTCGGTGCCCGCGCGGTCGGCGCTGAGCTGGTCGACGACGCTGCAGTACCCGGGACTGGAGATGCGGCCGCGCTACGCCGGCTGGTACCGCTGCTGAGAAACCGAGGCTGAGAAACCGCTGCTGAGAATGCGGAAAGCGCAGCACCCCGTGGGAGTGCTGCGCTTTCGTTGGTAGTCCCGACCGGATTCGAACCGGCGCTACCGCCTTGAGAGGGCGGCGTCCTAGGCCACTAGACGACGGGACCAAGCTTGTGAACGACGATCTGAGTAGTCCCGACCGGATTCGAACCGGCGCTACCGCCTTGAGAGGGCGGCGTCCTAGGCCACTAGACGACGGGACCGTGTCACAAAAGACAACCCTTGCGAGGCCGTCTAGCTGGGGTACCAGGACTCGAACCTAGAATAACTGAACCAGAATCAGTCGTGTTGCCAATTACACCATACCCCACCGAGTCACTCCCGTTTCCCTCGCGGGACCCGGAGCGCTTGGCGACGTCCCAAACAATAGCCGACGTTGGCGCGTGACACCAAAACGATTGCCGGACCCGGTCCACGCGGTGCTATTGCACGTGCGGCAGCGTGCCAAGCTAGAGGGGACAAAATCACCCCGTGAGGAGCCCGAGCGTTGACCGACAACCCGTTCTTCGCACCCAGCGGCCTGCCGTACCAGCTACCGGATTTCGCCTCGATCCGCGAGGAGCACTTCCTGCCCGCCTTCGAGCGTGGCATGGCCGAGCACCTGGCTGAGGTCGACGCGATCACCTCCAGCGGCGAGGCGCCGACCTTCGACAACACCATCGCCGCGCTGGAGCGCTCGGGGCAGATCCTGCGCCGCACGGCGACCGTCTTCTTCAGCCTCGCCTCCTCCGACGCCACGGACGGCATCCGCGAGATCGAGAAGGAGATCGCGCCGCGGCTGACCAAGCACAGCGACGAGATCAACCTCAACCGCGAGCTGTGGGCCCGGATCAAGCAGGTCGCCACCGAGGACGCGGAGGAGGCCTGGCTGCTGGAGCGCTACCGCACCGACTTCATCAAGGCCGGCGCCGACCTCGACGAGGCGCAGCAGGCCCGCCTCAAGGAGCTCAACGAGAAGCTGTCCACCCTCACCACGGACTTCTCGCAGAATGTGCTGAAGGCCACGTCCGAGTCCGCGCTGGTCGTCGAGGACGCCGCCGAGCTCGACGGGCTGGACGAGGCGCAGATCAAGGCGATCGAGAAGGACGGCAAGTACGTCCTGCCGCTGCTCAACTACACCAACCAGCCCGCGCTGGCGCAGCTCACCAACCGGGCGACCCGCGAGAAGCTGTACACCCTCAGCGTCGAGCGCGCGCCGGAGAACTTCGAGCTGGCCGCCCGGATCGCCGAGATCCGCATCGAGCGGGCCAACCTGCTGGGCTACCCCGACCACGCGGCCTACATCGTGGCCGACCAGACGGCCAAGACCGTCGACGCGGTCGAGTCCATGCTCGCCCAGCTCGTCGGCCCCGCCGTACGGAACGCCAAGAAGGAGGCCGAGGCGCTCGAGGAGCAGGCCGGCCACCCGATCGAGCCGTGGGACTGGTCGTTCTACACCGAGAAGGTGCGCAAGGCGCGCTACGACCTCGACGAGGCGGCCATGAAGCCGTACTTCGAGCTCGGCCGGGTCTTCGACGACGGCATCTTCTTCGCCGCGACCAAGCTGTTCGGGATCACCTTCACCCCGCGTCCCGACCTCAGGGGCTACCACCCGGACATGAAGGTCTGGGAGGTCTTCAACGAGGACGGCTCGGCGATCGGCCTGTTCCTGCTCGACCCGTACGCCCGCCCCACCAAGCGTGGCGGCGCGTGGATGAACAACCTGGTCGACCAGTCGTTCCTGCTCGGCGACAAGCCGGTGGTGATGAACAACCTCAACATCACCAAGCCGGCCGAGGGCCCGACGCTGATGACGTTCGACGAGGTCGAGACCGCCTTCCACGAGTTCGGGCACGCGCTGCACGGCCTGTTCTCGCAGGTGCGCTTCCCGCGCGTCGAGGGCACCAGCGTGCCGCGTGACTTCGTCGAGTACCCCTCGCAGGTCAACGAGATGTGGGCGACCTGGCCGGAGATCCTGGCCAACTACGCCAAGCACCACGAGACCGGCGAGCCCATGCCGGCCGAGCTGATCGACAAGATGCAGGCGGCCGAGCAGTTCAACCAGGGCTTCGCGACGCTGGAGTACCTCAAGGCGACGCTGCTCGACTGGTCCTGGCACCGCCTGGCCACCGGCCAGACGGTCGCCGACGCCCGGGCCTTCGAGGACGAGGCGCTGCGCGCGGCCGGCGTGGACTTCCCGCTGGTCCGCACCCGGTACCGGACGAACTACTTCCTGCACATCTTCTCCGACATCACCGGCTACAGCGCCGGCTACTACTCCTACATCTGGAGCGAGGTGCTCGACGCCGAGAGCGTCGAGTGGTTCAAGGAGAACGGCGGGCTCAAGCGGGAGAACGGCGACCACTTCCGCAAGACCCTGCTCTCGGTGGGCGGCAGCATGGACGCGCTGGCCGCCTTCCGCGCCTTCCGTGGCCGCGAGCCGCGGATCGAGCCGCTGCTCAAGCGCCGCGGCCTGGTGTAACGACGTGGCGTGAACTCTTCTCGGGGGCGGCGGTAAGTACCCATGACCGCTCACCCCCGAGAAGGGTTGCCATGCATGACTCTCACCCGCGAAGTCGCACTGTCCGACGACGCGAGTCTCATCCATCACTCGCTCCGTGAACCGGAGATTTTCGCCGTCCTGTTCGACCGGCACGCGCCCCTGCTGCACCGCTACGCGGTCCGCCGCCTGGGGCCAGACGCCGCCGAGGACGTGGTGGCCGACACCTTCCTGGCCGCCTTCCAGAGCCGGGAGCGCTACGACGCCGCCCGGCCCGACGCCCGGCCGTGGTTGTACGGCATCGCCTCCAACGTGATCGGCAAGCGCCGCCGTACCGAGCTCAACCTGTACCGGGCTTATGTGCGCACCGGCGTGCACCCCTTCTACGAGCTGGAGGACGGCGTCTCCACGCTGGCGGTCAACCGGCCGCTGGCGAGCGCGCTGCTCGGTCTCAAGCGAGCCGATCGTGACGTGTTGCTGCTGGTCGCCTGGGCCGACCTCACCTATGACGAGGTCGCGCAGGCGTTGGCCATCCCGGTGGGAACCGTCCGATCCCGGCTCAACCGGGCCCGTAAGAAGATCCGCGAGACCCTGGGAGCCGACTGATGGACGAGCTCAAGACCCTGTGGGCGGAGATCCCGCCCGCCGACCGCCAGACCCTGGACCCCGCCCGCCGCAGGCTGCTCGACGGCATGCGGGCCGGTCCGCCCCGGCGCGGGCGGCCGGCGTTCCGGTTCGCGGTCGCAGGGGGGCTGGCCGCGGCCCTGACCGCCACCTTCGTGGTGGTCCAGATCGGCGCCGACCCGGCGCCGGCCAGCGCGCAGGACGTGCTGGCCCTGGCCGCCGAGGCGGCCGCCGCCGAACCCGACCTGGCTCCACGGCCCGGCCAGGTGGTGCACTCGATCGGCCGGGACCGCTTCTCGGCCACCGAGTCGGAGCCGCGTGAGGACTGGGTCCCGGCCGACTGGTCCACCCGCGAGTTCATCATGCGGCAGGGCGAGCAGGTCACCCTCCACAAGCTGTGCGGCGACAGCTTCGACCGCACGATGGGCACCACCTACGCCGACATGGCGCGGTGGCCCACCGACCTGCCCGCGCTGCGCGAGCGGGTACGGCAGGCGGTGGCCGAGCACCCGGCCGAGCCGGACAAGCGGGAGATCTACACCCTGACCAAGCTGCTCGACCGGGCGGCGGTACGGCCCAGCCTGCGCGCCGGGCTGTTCCAGCTCGTCTCGGAGGTCAAGGGCGTCCGGCTGCTGCCCAAGGCCACCGACGCCCTCGACCGCACCGGGGTCGGCGTGGCCACCCCCGACGGGGCCGTGCTCGTCTTCGAGCCGGAGACCTACCGCTACCTGGGGTTCAACGTCCTGGACGCCAAGGGGGAGCTGGTCTCCGGGCACGCGGTGCAGAAGGTGGAGGTGCTGGACAAGCTGCCGATGGAGCTGGTCAACTTCCGCGACCCGAACTGCATCCCTGCCTGACCCGCGCGGCCGATGCGGGCCGGTCCCGGCCCGCATCGCGGGTGCGTCAGCGGAAGGCGTCGGCGTTCTCGGCCGCCCACTGGGCGAAGGTGCGCGGCGGGCGGCCGGTGAGGTCCTGGACCGTGCTGGAGGGCTGGTAGGCGTCCTCCGCCACCTCGCCGAAGACGCGGATCTGGAAGTCCACCATGTGCTCGGGCACGCCCTCCCTGCGGTACTTCTCCCGGAGCTGGTCGACGGTGAGCTCGACGAACTCGATCTCCCGGCCGATGGCCTCGCCGAGCAGGCGGACCTTGGCCGGGATGTCCAGGCGCTCGCCACCGGTGAGGCCGTAGGACCGGCCGGTGTGGCCGTCCGAGGTGAGGACGACGGCGATGACCGCGCCGATGTCGCCCTCGTGCACCATGACGGTCTTGGTCGAGGCGAAGGCCTCCTCGATGCGGTTGTGCTTGCGGACCGGCTCGGCCCAGGCCAGGGCGTTGGACATGAACTCGGTCGGCTGGATGTAGGCCCAGTCGAGGTCGGAGGCGCGCAGGGCGGGCTCCAGGGTGCCCTCGCCCCAGCTCGACAGCAGGGTCACCTTCCGGCCGGCCAGGAGCTGGACGATCTCTTCGCCGTTGCGCAGCGGGGTGTAGTCGTCGCCGCTGACGTCGATCAGGTGGACGGCCCGCACACCCTCCAGGGCGGCGGCGAAGGAGGCCAGGTCGGTCAGATCGCCCTGGACCACCTCGACCTCGGCGGGGAAGGCGGCCTTGGCCGGGTTGCGGGTCATCGCGCGGACCTGCTGGCCCCGCTCCAGGAGCTCGCGGACTACGTGGCGGCCGACGGCGCCGGTGGCGCCGGTAACGAGAATCGTCATACCGCATACGGTAGGAACTATTGCGGCAAGGTTCGTTCCGCGATTCACCGGCCTTTCCCGGAGATCCCCGAAAAGCCGAACACCGGCCGGTGCCTCACGCGCCGGCCGGTGTCCTGGGGTCAGGGGTCACGCCGCCAGTCTGGCCAGCGCGGCACGCACGCGGTCGACCGACTTCGCCCGGCCCAGCACCTCGATCGACTCGAAGAGCGGCAGGCCGACCGTACGGCCGGTGATGGCGACGCGGACCGGGGCCTGGGCCTTGCTGAGGCCCATGCCCACCGCCTCGCCGACCTCCAGCAGGGCGGCCTTGATCGACTCGGGGTCCCAGTCGACCGTCTCCAGCTTGGCCAGGAAGCCGGTGAGGATCTCGACCGGGTTCTTCTTCATCGCCTTGTCCCACGAGGCCTCGTCGAAGACGGGCTCGTCGAGGAAGAGGAAGTCGACGTTCTGCCGGATCTCGCCCAGGACGCCGATGCGGGTCTGGGCCAGCGGGGCGACCTTGCTGAACAGCTCGGCGTCCCAGGTGGGGTCGAGGTAGGGCAGGCAGCGCTCCTCGAAGGTCTCCAGCGGCAGCGCCCGGATGTACTCCCCGTTGAAGGCGCGCAGCTTCTTCTCGTCGAAGAAGGCGCTGGCGGAGTTGACGTTCTCCAGCTTGAACAGCGGCATCATCTCGGCCCACGGCATGATCTCGCGGTCGTCGCCGGGGCCCCAGCCGAGCAGCATGAGGTAGTTGACCATGGCCTCGGCCAGGTAGCCCTCGTCCCGGTAGGACTCCAGGGCGACCTTGTCACGGCGCTTGGACAGCTTCTTGCGCTGCTCGTTGACGATCACCGGCAGGTGCGCCCAGACCGGCGGCTCCTTGCCGAGCGCGGGCCAGAGCATGACCTGCTTGGCGGCGTTGCCGAGGTGCTCCTCGCCGCGGACGACGTGGGTGATCCCCTGGGTGATGTCGTCGACCGCGTTGGCGATCACGTACAGCGGGGAGCCGTCGGTGCGGGCGATGACGAAGTCTTCCTGCGCCTCGTTCGGGAACTCCACCCGGCCGCGGATGACGTCCTCGACGACGGTGACGCCCTCGTCGGGGGTGCGGAAGCGGACCGCGCCCTCGGTCAGGCCGCGCTCACGGCAGTGGCCGTCGTAGCCGCGGTGCTCGGAGCCGGTGCGCGCGACCAGGTCCTCGCGGGTGCAGTCGCAGTGGTAGGCGCGCCCGTCGGCCAGGAGCTTGGCGACCGCCTCGCGGTGCTGCGGCTCGAAGGCGGACTGGAAGTAGGGGCCCTCGAACACCTTGTTGGTGCCGTTGATGCCGATCCAGTCGAGCGCCGAGATGATGCCCTCGGTCCACTCCGGCTTGTTGCGGGTGGCGTCGGTGTCCTCGACGCGCAGCACGAAGGTGCCGCCCGACTGTTCGGCCAGCGCCCAGTTGAACAGTGCCGTGCGGGCGCCGCCCACGTGGAACATGCCGGTCGGGGAGGGCGCGAAGCGAACCCTAATCACGGGAGACCACCTTGTTCGTCAGGGTGCCGATGCCCTCGATGCCCACGCTGACCTCGTCGCCGACCTCCATCGGGCCCACGCCCGCGGGGGTGCCGGTCAGGATGACATCGCCGGGGATCAGCGTCATGACCGCGCTGACGTAGGAGACCAGCGCGGGGATGTCGTGGATGAGCTGGCTGGTGCGTCCGCTCTGCCGTACCTCACCGTTGACCGTGGTGGTCAGGGCGAGGTCGGACGGGTCGAGGTCGGTCTCGATCCACGGGCCGATCGGGCAGAACGTGTCGAACCCCTTGGCGCGGGTGAACTGCACGTCCTTTTTCTGCAGGTCGCGCGCGGTCACGTCATTGGCGCAGGTGTAGCCGAAGATGACGTCCTTGACCCGCTCGACCGGCACCTCGCGGCACAGGCGGCCGATGACGACGGCCAGCTCGCCCTCGAAGTCGACCCGCTCCGACAGCGCCGTCGGGTAGGCGATGGCCTCGCCCGGCCCGATAACCGAGGTCGACGGCTTCATGAAGATCAGTGGCTCGTCCGGCACCTCGTTGCCCAGCTCGCGGGCGTGCTCGGCGTAGTTGCGCCCGATCGCCACGACCTTGCTCGGCAGCATGGGCGCCACCAGCCGCACCTCGGCCAGCGGGAACCGCTCGCCGGTGAACTGGATCTGGTTGAACGGGTGCCCGGCGACGGCCGCGATGAACTCGCCCTCGACGACGCCGAAGGACACGCCTTCCCCTGTGGAGAACCTTGCGATACGCACCCGTCAAGGCTATCGGCCCCCACGTGTCAAGCAGTCATACCCCAATCGTCACATGAGGCGATATTTCCCCAACCCCCTCCGTAGGGTGCACGCGTCATCACCCCTCGAAGGGAGCTTTCCCCATGTTGACCGCCCGGCTGGCGGCGGCCGTCACGCTGCTGCTCGCCCTTATCCAAGCGCCGGGCCACGCCGTCTCGGCGGGCCCGCTCACCGAGGCCTTCGCCAGAGCCTCCGCCGCGTATGACGTGCCAACCGACCTCCTGGTTGCCATCGCCTACACCGAGACGCGCTTCGACGGGCACGACGGCCGGCCCAGCGCCAGCGGCGGTTACGGCGTCATGCACCTGGTCAGCCCAGGCCCGCTGGAGAAGGCGGCCGAGCTCACCGGCCAGCCGGCCGACAAGCTGCGCACCGACACCGCCGCCAACATCTACGGCGGCGCCGCCTACCTCGGCTCCCTCGCCGGGTCCATCAACCGTGACGACCCGACCGCCTGGTACTCCGCGGTCGCGCAGTACGGCGGAGCCGAGGCCGAGGAGGTCAAGCGCCTGTACACCGACTCCGTCTACGACGTCCTGGCCAACGGCCTGTCGGCCACCGTCGGCAGCGAGACGATCACCGTGCTCGCCAACCCCATCGAGCCGCAGCGCGGCGACCTGGAGGACGCCCGCAGCTTCGCCCAGGTGGTCAGCGCCGACTACCCGGCCGCCCACTGGGTCGCCGCCAGCCCGCGCAACTACACCTCGGCCGGGCGGGCCCCGATCGACCGCATCGTCATGCACGTCACCCAGGGCTCCTACGCCGGCTCGATCTCGTGGTTCCAGAACCCGCGGGCCCGCGTCTCGGCGCACTACGTGATCCGCTCCAAGGACGGCGACATCACGCAGATGGTCCGGCACAAGGACGTCGCCTGGCACGCCGGCAACAGCGGCTACAACCGGCGCTCGATCGGCATCGAGCACGAGGGCTACATCAACAACAGCGGCTGGTTCACCGACGCGATGTACCGCGCCTCGGCGGCGCTCACCAAGGCGTTGTGCGAGAAGTACCGCATTCCCAAGGACCGGCGGCACATCATCGGCCACAAGGAGGTGCCCGGCGCCGACCACACCGACCCCGGGCCGCACTGGAACTGGAACCGCTTCATGCAGCTCGTCAACGGCGGTCCCCCGCCGGGCAACCCGAGCGCGTGGAGCCTCGTGGTGGACCGGCCCACCGGCAGCGCCAACTGGGGCAGCTCCACCTTCTCCGGGCAGAAGCTCGGCAAGGACTACCGCTTCGCCAGCCCGGCCCGGGTGGCCGACGCCGCGTGGTTCAAGGCGGCGGTCCCGAACGCCGGGACCTACCGGATCGACGTGTGGTACCCGTCGAACGCCGGGTACAACTCGGCGACGCCGTACCTGGTGAGCACCGCGAGCGGGGTGCAGACCGTCACGGTGAACCAGCGGGCCGGCGGCGGGTCCTGGCAGAGCCTGGGCACCTTCAAGCTGAAGGCGGGCAGCCAGAACCTGGTGGCGGTGAGCCGCTGGACGAACGGGACCGGGTACGTGATCGCCGACGCGGTCCGGATCACGAAGACCTAAAGGGAATCGATAACGGTCCTCGCTAGCGTCGGCGCATGGATCACGACGAACCGCCGGCGCCACGCCGGGCTCTGCTCGCCGTGGCGGTGGCGGCCGTCGTGGCCGTGGGTCTGCTCGGGGCGACCCATCCGGCGCTGTGGCCGGACGGGCGGGCGTGCGCGGGGTTCTTCCGGGCGGTCATGCCGGCCGAGGTGGCGCAGCCGTCGTCCCAGCCGTCCAGGGCCCCGCTGGCGGTGCCGACGGCGCCGGAGGACCTCTTCGGCGAGCCGCTGGAGCTGGACGTGGAGCTGGAGGATCTCGACCGGCTGATCGAGGAGATGGAGCAGCGGAAGAGCGCAGAGGACCGGCGGCGGCGGCGCGAGGTCCTGGCCGTGGCCGCGCAGGCCGACAGCCCCGAACTGCGGGCCGCGCTGGAGCAGGCGGCCGGTCCCGCTCCGGCCGACTGGCTGGCCGGGATGGAGAAGGTGGGCACCCTCTGTGGCTGAGCACACCGGAGCGGGGCAACCCGCGACAGAGCCGGTCGGGACGAGGGAGGCCGGGGTCACCGGCCCGGCGCATGTGAGTCTGCCGCGGGCCAGGAGGATGGGGCTGGCGGTCGTGCTGGCGCTGATCGCCGCCCTGGCAGGTCTCGGGATCCTGGCCCAGTTCCTCCGCCCCCACCTGCCGGACGAGCTGAGCTTCCTGTCGCTCCTGCTGGGCTACCCGCTGACCCCCCGCCCGGAGAACTCCGTCCCCCGGCTGATCTGGCTCGCGGTGGCCGCCGCGGCACTGCCGCTGGTCTGCTACTGGCTGCTGGTCGGCCTGCGCCGGGTCCTGCCGCCGAGAGGGGCGCTCTTCGCCGCCTTCATGCTCGGCTGGGCGTGCACGGCGATGGGGATGCTGGTCAGCGGCCCGCTCGCGCTGTGGGGAGTGGGCGGGTACTGGCCGGGCTACATCGGCCAGCCCCTGCCGGTCAGCCTGACGGGCCCGGGCTCCGGGATGTGGCTGCTGGCCTTCGGCTGGATCGGCGGAGCCGCCGCGGCGGTGACCTACGCCCGCACCGCGCGAGCCGTACCACCGGCAGCGGAGGTGCCGACCAACAGCAGGCCGTACGCCACGGCAGGGGTCGCGGCCCTGGTGCTGACCCTGCTGCTGCTGGCCACGGGGGCGATGGCGCGGAACCGGGCGATCGCCAAGGACGTCCTCAACCCGCTGTTCGCGCTGCGCTTTCCCGAGCCGCTCAGCTCCTCCTGGCTGCCGGACGACGACCCCACCCGGCACGTGCTGCTGGACGTGGTCGCGCTGATGGCCCTGATCGTCTTCGCCGCGGTCGCGCTCGTGCTCCTGCTGGGGACGACGCTCCGCCGGGTACGGCCGCGCGGCTCGGGCAGCGCGGTGTTCGTGCTCGGCTGGGGCTGCGCGGTCCTGGTGACCGGAGCCACCGGGCTGCTGCGCGAGGGGGCGTTCTTCCTGGCCGACCGGTTCACCTCGGGCACCACCAGCGTCTGGAGCGCGTTCGGGATGGCCGACGGGGTGAACGCCGGCCTGCTCACCGGCTGGCTGGTGGGCCTGGTGACGCTGACCGCCCACCTGTGGCTGCGGCCCGCGGAAGGATCTACCCCGGAGACGGACACGCCGCTAGATTTCGCCCATGACCCGAATCTCGGCAGACCTTCTCATCCCAGGTGACGGCGAGCCGGTACGGCACGGCACCGTCGTCCTCGACGGCGGCACGATCGCCTACGCCGGGCCCACCGAGCAGGCCCCGCCGGGCGAGCCCGGCCTGCACGTCCCGGTGGTCATGCCGGGCCTGTGGGACTGCCACACCCACCTGCTCGGCATCACCAGCCTGGAGCCGGGCCGGATGGCGACGGTACCCGCCCAGCTCCGCGCGGCCCGGTGCGCGGGCGACCTGCGCGCCGCCCTGGACGCGGGCGTCACCTCGATCCGCGAGGTCGGCGGGCTGGGCGTCTACCTGGCCGCGGGCGTCGAGGACGGCTCGCTGGAAGGGCCGTCGATCTACGCGGCCGGCGCGATCCTGTCCACCACCGGCGGGCACGGCGACTTCCACAGCCTGCCGCTGTCGTGGGTCGAGGGCCACGTCCAGGACAACGGCGAGATCCGGCTGGCCGACGGCCCGGACGAGTGCGCCCGCGCGGTGCGGGAGCAGCTCAGGCGCAACGCCAAGGTGATCAAGGTCTGCGCCTCCGGCGGCGTGCTGTCCGACGTGGACCACCCGATCCACCAGCAGTTCACCGGCGCGGAGCTGCGCACGCTGGTCGAGGTCGCCGCCATGGCCGACCGCGCGGTGGCCGCGCACTGCCACGGCAAGCCCGGCATGATCGCCGCGCTGGAGGCCGGGGTCACCACCATCGAGCACGGCACCTACCTCGACGAGGAGGTCTGCGACCTGATGGTGGAGAAGGGCGCGGCGCTGGTCGCCACCCGGACCATCATCGAGGAGCTCCTGGAGGACGGCACCGTGCCCGCCCTCTACCTCGACAAGCTCAAGACCATCGCCGAGACCCACGCCGACGCCGTCGCGCTGGCGCACTCGCGGGGCGTCACGCTGGCGATGGGCACCGACATCTCGGTCAGCGGCGCCGGCCGCCCCAACTCCTGGGGCCGGCACGGCCGCGAGCTGCCCCGCCTGGCCGCCTGCGGGCTGACGCCCCTGGAGGCGATCCGCACCGCCACCGCCAACGGCCCGCTCACCCTCGGCCCGCAGGCCCCGCGCAGCGGCGTGCTGGCCGCGGGCTACGACGCCGACGTCATCACCCTGGCCGCCGACCCGCTGGCCGACCTGTCCGTGCTGGCCGACCCGCGCAACGTCACCGGCGTCTGGAAGGCTGGGCGTCAGGTGAAGGGAGCCTGATGGAGTTCCAAGAGGTGGTACGGCGGCGCCGCATGGTCCGCGACTACGATCCCGACCGGCCCGTCCCCGAGGAGGTGCGCGAACGGATTCTGGCCAACGCGCTGCACGCCCCCTCGGCCGGGTTCAGCCAGGGCTGGGCGTTCCTGGTCCTCGACACGCCCGCGGACGTCGAGCGCTTCTGGGAGACCTCGGTCGAGTCGCGCGGCGACGACCCGTGGCTGGCCGGACTGCGGCGGGCGCCGCTGCTGATCATCCCGTTCTCGCACAAGCAGGCCTATCTCGACCGGTACGCCGACGCCGACAAGGGCTGGACCGACCGCGACGAGTCGCGCTGGCCGGTCCCGTACTGGGACATCGACACCGGGTTCGCCTCGCTGCTCATGCTGCTCACCGCGGTCGACTCCGGGCTCGGGGCGTGCTTCTTCGGCATCCCGCCGGGCGAGCGCACCACCCGGGTGAAGGCGACCTTCGGGGTGCCCGAGGCGTACACGCCGATCGGGGTGATCAGCGTGGGGTACCGCGCCCAGGACCGGCCCTCGCCCTCGCTCAAGCGGGGCCGCAAGCCGGTGGACGAGGTCGTGCACCGGGGAGCATGGGGCACGCACTGAAGGCGCGTCACGCGTTGAGCCGGCTTCGCCGGGGGCTGGCGGCCGTCCTCCTGGCGGCGGCGGTCGCCGGTTGCTCGGGCGGGGCCGCCGCTCCGGCGCCGGGGGCCGCGGCCCGGCCGCCCGGCGGTCAGCAGGGCGGCTGCGCGCCACGGGATCCGCGGGTGGCCGCGCCGTACCCGATCTCGGGGTACTGGGTCTCCCCCGATGCCGACGCCTGCCGGACGAGGCGGACGGTGGAGGCGATGCACCGGATCGGGGCGGACACGATCGTGGTCATGGGCCAGCGGCTGCTGCCCGGAACGGGCGCGGCCGGGTGCGTGGTGGACGGGCAGCCGTGCGACCGGCTGGCCGGGGTGCGGCGGGTGTTCGGTTACGAGGCGCGCGAGGACATGGGCGACGCGCTGCTGCGCTGCCCGGGCGTGGACCGGAACGTGCCGGGCGGCTTCCAACTGCTGTTCGTGCCGTGCGAGGGCACGCAGCGGGACCTCATCATCGTGCGGGTGGCCGACGACGGCGTCGGGCACCTGCTGCGCGAGGCGGCGGCGTTCGGGATGAAGGTCTTCCCCGGGCTGCCGACGGCTCCGGCGCAGGAGGGCCGGCCCTGGCTGCCGGACCTGTCGGCGATGGCGCCGCTCAAGGCGCTCACCGAGCGGGTCGCCGCGCGCTACCGGGGACGGGCCGAGGTGGCCGGGGTCTACCAGGCGTTCGAGATGTCGATGCGCGAGCGGCTGCGCGACGACCCGGTGCTGGCGCTCTACCGCGACCAGCACCGGAGCGTGGCGCGGGCGCTGCCGGGCGGCACGATCCTGGTCAGCCCCTACTTCCACGCCCACACCGACCGCGGCTTCCCGCCGGCCAAGGTCGCCGCGGGGCTGGCGCAGCTCGGCGCGACGCGGGCGGGCTCGCCGATGGCGGTGGCGGTCCAGGACGGGCGCGGCACCGGCAAGGTCGGCGTGTTCGGCGGCGACCAGGTCGAGGAGCCGGTCGAACCGGGGCTGGTGCCCGCGGTGGGGCAGGTGCGCAACGGGCAGGCCTACCAGGGCTCGACGGGCGACTACTTCGCGGCGGCGGCGCGGCGGCCGGTCGAGGGCGTGGAGCTGTGGATGAACGTGGAGGTGTTCGAGCCGGCGCCGGAGGCCGGGCTCTGCTCCCGGCCGGACGGCCCGCAGCGGGGCCGGGCGGCCAAGGAGCGGGTCGACCGGCAGCTCGCCGCCGCGGCCGGCCGGGTCGGCAAGGTGCTCTCCTATGCCTGGGACCCCTACCTGATCTGCACCGAGTCGGGCCGGCCGCCGCTGGCCGCGGAGATCGAGGCCCGCTGGGCCGAGCCGATCGTCTTCGGCGCCGAGCGGTCGGGGTCCGGGGTGGCGTTGCGCGGGCACCGGCTGGAGGGGGCGGAGCTGACCTTCAGCTACCGCACCACCTCGGGGACGACGGCCTCGGTGCCCGTGCGGGGCGGTGCGGTCGTGCCGTTCGAGCCGGTCGGCCTCGACCCGGCCCAGCCGTGGGTCCGGGCCGGCACCGCGCGGGTCTGGCACACCTTCCGCTGGGAGTGAGCGGCTAGCCCTGTTCCAGCGGGTTGCGGGCGAGCTTGCCGGCCAGGCCGCCGCGCACGAAGACGGCGGCCAGGCTGTCCGGCTTGCGCTCGGCCTGCGCGGCGAAGCAGCCGGCGAACTCGGTGGCCAGGTCGAACCGCGGGTAGGCGGCCAGCACCCGCGCCCGCAGCGGGCCGGGCAGCTCGTCGGTCTGCCGTCCGGAGATGTCCATGGCGGTGGACAGCTCCAGCAGGAAGCCCTCGGGATCCTCGGCGACGTCCACCTTGTCCCACATGTGGCGGATGATCACTTCGCCGGCCCGCACCCGGCGCTCGACCGGCCAGCCCGCGCCCGCCCCGAAGACCCAGGCGACGTTCGCCCCGGCCTCCTCGAACGTCAGCTCGTGGTTGTCGAAGGCCTGGGCCAGCCCGATGTCGTGCAGCATCGCCGAGACGAACAGCAGCTCGGCGTCGTAGCCGATGCCGTGCTCGGCGGCATACCACTCGGCCCACAGGTAGGCCCGAACGGAATGGTTGAGCAGCGACGGGGTGTGGAAGGCGGTCGCTACTTCGAGCGCCGCGCGGCAGGCGGGACTGTCCGGGAAATTCACCCGGCCAGTCTGCCAGGCGAGGTCAGGGCACAGGAGCGGCCGGGTGGCCATGACCGGAAGGGATCGGGCCGGGCGGCCGAGGCGCTCCTGCGAGTCCGGTGGGAGGGCGGTAACGATCCGGCACTCAACTTGACCAGTTACCGGATAACCGGAAAGCATGTTGCGCCGCCCTCAGCCCCGGAAGGACCCCTCGCGTGCGCCGCCTCGCCCTCCTCCCCCTCGCCGTGTCCCTCGCCGTCGGCGGGCTGAGCGGGGTCGCCGCCGCCGAGAGCGCGCCGGTGAAGCGGACCGCGCAGTGCCAGGGCGACTGGATCCCCGGCACGCCGACCGCGGACGAGGTGATGCGCGGCGAGCTGTCGCTGGTCGGCCTGCCGCCGATCAAGCTCGGCAAGAAGATCGACTGGGACGCCAGCCCCTACCGCAACCGCTCGTGGGAGTACGTCTTCCACTCGCTGCGCTGGATGGGCACGCTGGTCGTGGCCTACGAGAACTCCGGCGACGAGAAGTTCCTGGAGCGCGCCAAGGAGATCACCGCCGACTGGGCCGCGCGCAACAAGCCGGGGGCGGCTCCGCCGTACGTGTGGAAGGACCACCCGACCTCGCTGCGCACGCAGGCGCTGGTCTGCCTGAGCATGCACGTCAAGGAGGACTGGCTCAAGAGCAGCCTGGCCCAGCACGCCAAGCTGCTGAGCAACCCGGCCCTGTACAAGAAGGGCCACAACCACGGCATCGACCAGGACATCGCGCTGATGGCGATCGGCTGCCGCTACAACCGCGCCGACTGGTCGAGGCTGGCCGTGCGGCGGCTCACCGAGACGGTCGAGATCGACGTCGACTCGCAGGGCGCGCTGCGCGAGCAGGCCCCGCGTTATGCCGTCTACGTCTACGGGCGCATCCAGGTGGCGCTGGAGAACATGCGCGCCTGCGGCGTCAAGGCGCCGGGCGCGATCGTGTCGCGGGCCGAGTCGCTCAAGGACTTCATCGCGCACTCCACCCAGCCCAACGGCTACATGGCGCCGCTCGGCGACGGCAGCGCCGAGACCGAGCCCAAGATGGAGACGGGCACGCCGGCCTCGAAGGTCAAGGTCTACCGCGCCGGTTACGTCTACGGCCGCACCGCGTGGGGCAAGCCCGAGTCGGCGTACTACAGCATCCGCTTCGGCCCCGGCATGAAGTTCCACGGCCACGAGGACCACCTCGGCGTCACCTACTACGCCCAAGGCCGCGACATCCTGGTCGACACCGGGTTCCACTCCTACGAGCGCAGCAAGTACCGCTTCTGGACCATGTCGCCCGAGGCGCACAACATCCCGACCGTCGTGGGCGAGCGTTTCCGCCCGCGTACGGCCAGCACGCTGACCAGGGCCACGTACGGCAAGGACCGGCAGAGCTTCCGCCTGACCGACAAGGCCTACGGCGTGGCCCGCAACCGCGCGGTGCTGGTCAACCACGACCAGGACCTGATGGCGGTCAAGGACAGCGCCGCCGGCGGCCGGCAGGTCAGGAACATCTGGCGCTTCGCCGACTCCCTGTCGCTGGTCTCCCGCGAGAAGGGTCACCTGGTGCTGGGCGACGGGAAGTTCAAGGTCTCGCTGGTCCAGCTCGCGGGCTGCACCCCGGTCGGCGGCCAGAAGGTGGAGCGCGGCGGCGGTCTCGGCTGGGTGTCGCCGACGTACCTGTCGAAGAAGCCGGCCACCGTGGTGGTCTCCCCGGCGGCCAAGGAGCTGGTGACCATCGTGGTGCCCGGCGTGGAGGACCCGAAGGTGTCGTGCTCGGGCGGCCGGGTCACCGTCCAGACGGCGACTGGGCCCGTCAGTTTTTCCACAAGCTCGATGTAATGTCAATAATCGACATCTGACCAGGGTTCGCCGAAACTTTCTTTCATGCGAACCCCTCGCTTCACGCTGTTATCCGTGATGCTCGCCACGCTGCTGACGGCTCCGGCCGCAGCCCACGCCACGACCGTCACCGCGACGGTCACCACGACGGCCGCCACGACCTCCGGCCCGCTCAACGCCGCCTTCGAGCGCGCGGCCCGGGCCCACGACGTCCCGCGCGACCTGCTGGCCGCCATCGCCTACAACGAGACCCACTTCGACTCGCACGACGGCAAGCCCAGCGCCTCCGGCGGCTACGGTGTCATGCACCTGGTCAGCAACCCGTCGGTCAAGGCCCTGGAGAAGGCCGCCTCGCTCACCGGCCAGCGCGCCCGCGCCCTGCAGCGCGACAACGCGGCCAACATCCTCGGCGGCGCCGCCCTGCTCCGCGCCTACGCCACCGAGCTCGGCCTCACCACGAACGGCGACATCGGCGGCTGGTACCAGGCCGTCGCCCGCTACAGCAACGCCAGCGACCCGGCGGTCGCCCGGCTCTACGCCGACGCCGTCTACGCCACCCTCGGCACCGGCCTGACCGCCGACGCCACCGGCGAGCAGATCGCCATCCCCGCGCAGCCCTTCATCGCCGACCGCGGCGCCTACGCCGAGGCCGCCGACCTCGCCGCGCTGGCCGCCGCCAGCCCCGACTACCCCAACGCCTCGTGGGTCCCGGCCAGCTCGTCCAACTACACCGCGGCCAGCCGCGAGTCGGACTACGCCATCGACCGGATCATCATCCACGTCACGCAGGGCTCCTACGCCGGGGCGATCTCCTGGTTCCAGAACCCGTCCGCCCAGGTCTCCGCGCACTACGTCATCCGCTCCAACGACGGCGCGATCACCCAGATGGTCCGCGACAAGGACATCGCCTGGCACGCCGGGAACTGGACCTACAACACCCGCTCCATCGGCATCGAGCACGAGGGCTGGGTCAGCCAGGCCTCCTGGTTCACCGACGCGATGTACCGCTCCTCGGCCGCGCTCACCGCGCACCTGGCCAACCGCTACGGCATCCCCAAGACGCGCAGCTACATCATCGGCCACAACGAGGTCCCCGGCGCGACGCACACCGACCCCGGCCCGCACTGGGACTGGAACAAGTACATGGGCTACGTCACCGGTGGCGGCGGCACGAGCTGGTCGACCATCGTGGACAACGCCACCGCCGGCCGCTTCACCGCCAGCGCCAACTGGGGCACCTCGACCTACTCGGCCCAGCGCTACGGCGCCGACTACCGCTTCGCCGACCCGGTGGCGGCCAGCGACCCGGCCTGGTTCAAGGCGAACATCCCGAGCGCCGGGACGTACAAGGTCGAGGTCTGGTACCCGGCCGTGTCCGGGTACAACCCGTCCACGCCGTTCATCGTCGCCACCTCCAGCGGCAACAAGACCGTCTACGTCGACCAGTCCACGGGCGGCGGCGGCTGGCGCAGCCTCGGCACCTTCAGCCTCACCGCGGGCGACCATGACGTGGTCGGCGTCTCGCGGTGGACCGGCGGGGCCGGGTACGTGATCGCCGACGCGGTCCGCATCAGCAAGTAGGCCCCCAGCTCGGCCCGCCTTTCCGGCCGGGGGCCGCCGGTGTCGCACCGGCGGTCCCCGGTCTCCTTACAACGCTTCCTGACAGAAGTCACGCGGGTATGGTGCGGGGCATGACCCCGTTACGTGTGCACCAGATCTGCGATGCCTACGTCGACGACTACGCCCGGCTGAACCCGGTCGCCGCCACCGAGTTCGGCATCGGCGGCCACGACGACCGGCTCCCCGACCTCTCCCCGGACGGCCACGCCGCCCGTGCCGCCCTCGCCGCCGCCGCGTCGGCCGCCATCCGCGCCGCCCGGCCCGCCGACGAGGGCGAGCGCGTCGCCCAGGCGGTGTTCGCCGAGCGGATCGGCCTGGAGGTCGAGACCCACCAGGCCGGTCTGCCGCAGGCCGCGCTGAACGTGATCGCCAGTCCGGTGCAGAGCATCCGCTGGGTGTTCGACCTGATGCCGACCGCGAGCGAGGCGGACTGGGCCGCCTTCGCCCGGCGGCTGGCCGCGGTGCCGGCCGCGCTGGCGGGCTACCGAGCCTCGCTGTCGGCCTCGGCCGCCGCCGGCCAGGTGGCCGCCGCCCGGCAGGTACGGCAGGCCGCCGCCCAGTGCGAGACCTGGTCGGCCCCCGGCGGCTTCTTCGCCACCTGCGCCGACCGGGCGGAGGTGGGCGACGCCTTGCGGGCCGACCTGCGAGCCGGAGCCCGGGCCGCGGCCGGCGCCTACGCCGAGCTGGCCGCCTTCCTGCGCACCGAGCTCGGCCCCGAGGCGCCGGCCGAGGACGCCGTCGGCGAGGAACGCTACGCCCTGTGGTCGCGGACGTTCCTGGGCGCGAGGCTGGACCCGCGCGAGGCCTACGCCTGGGCGTGGGAGGAGTTCGCCCGCATCGAGCGCGAGATGGCCGAGGCCGCCGCCCGCATCCGCCCCGGCGCGACCCCGGCCGAGACCGCCGCGGCCCTCGACGCCGACCCCCGCCACACCGTGCACGGCCGGGACGGCTTCCAGGCGTGGATGCGCGAGCTGTCCGAGCAGGCGCTGGCCGACCTGGGCGGCAAGCACTTCGCCATCCCCGACGAGCTCATGCGGCTGGACTGCCGGATCGCGCCGCCCGGCGGCGGCTCGGGCGCCTACTACACCAACCCCGCCGAGGACTTCAGCCGGCCGGGCACGATGTGGTGGTCGCTGCCCGAGGGCAAAACCGTCTTCCCGACCTGGCGCGAGGCCAGCACCGTCTACCACGAGGGCGTGCCGGGCCACCATCTGCAGATCGGCACCGCGGTCGCGACCCCCGGGCTCAACCGTTTCCAGCGCCTGCTGTGTTTCATCGACGGCCACGGCGAGGGCTGGGCGCTCTACGCCGAGCGGCTGATGCGCGAATTCGGCTACCTGGACGACGCCAGGCTGCTCGGCATGCTGAACAAGAGCCTGTTCCGGGCCGCCCGCGTCGTGCTGGACATCGGCCTGCACCTGAAGTCGGCGATTCCCGCCGGGACCGGCTTTCACGAGGGCGAGCGCTGGACGCCGGAACTGGGGGTGGAATTCCTGTCCACCAGGACGCTGACCGATCCGGCGCGGGCCGCCGACGAGATCGACCGTTATCTCGGCTGGCCCGGACAGGCCTCCGCCTACAAACTCGGCGAGCGGTTGTGGCTCGACCTCCGCGAGGCGGACCGGGCCCGGCGCGGCGCGGCATTCGACCTGAAGGATTTCCACACGCGCGCCCTGCGCAGCGGCCCGGCGGGACTCGACACCATGCGAGAGCTGCTCACATAATCCCGTACTCGCGCTTTGACAGAGAGTAAGAATCGAAGAACGATCACGACGTGATCAGCCATTTCAATTTCGGTCAGAAAAAACGGAGATTCCCTTCCGGCCCACCGAACGAAGTTCGATTAATCGAATATCCAGTTTCATCTCTTGCGAGGCATAGGTCGCCTGGTTAGTGTGGTCAACTGTTGCCAGAACAGCGAGTGGGGCTCGTGACCTGACGACCTACCGGGGGGAACGCACATTATCGATTAATCGACGCCGACGTGAATTGCTCGTGACCGCAGACCTCTCTCGGCGCCGTCACCCACAGCACTGACCACCCTTCGTGCTGCGCCGCCGATACTCCGTTCAAAGCCCTACAAGGGCGCACAGAATTTCGTCATGCCATCTCCCAACAAAGGAGTCCCCGTGCGAAAAGAAAGTGCTGGACAGATAGAACGGCCCGCCCAGGCGGACATCGTCATCGTCGGAAACGGCGCGCTCGGCATGTTCCTCGCCGACGAGCTGGTCGAACGCCGCGCCGGTTCGGTCGTCGTGGTCGGCCCGAAGAGCCGCGAGGCGGGCGCCAGCCAGGCGGCCGGCGCGATGCTCGGCTGTTTCGGCGAGACCACCACCGAGTCGCTGCGCACCGACGCCTCCCGCGTCCGGTTCGAGATCGGCGTGGCCGCCCACGAACGCTGGCCCGAGGTGATCGACCGGCTCGAACCGTTCTCCTCGACCGGCTCGCCGCTGCTGGTCACGCCAGAGTCGCACGTCGTGCTCAACTCCATCGGCGCCGACCTGGACACCGTCAACTTCGCCGCGATGCTCAACGCCCTCGACGAGTACGGCAAGCCGTGGGCGGAGATCGACCCCAAGGAGATCCCCGGCTTCCGCCCCCGGCTGGACACCCGCGCCCTGCGGGCAGTCCACCTGCCGGAGGAGGGCGCGGTGGACGCGCGTGGCGTGCTGGACGCGCTCGACACCAAGCTGGCCGGCACGGACGCGGTCATGGTCGACCAGACGGTGCGCCGGCTGATCAGGACCGACGGCGAGGTGACCGGCGTCGAGCTGGACGACGGGCACATCATCGAGGCCGGCACCGTGGTCGTCGCGGCGGGGGCGCACAGCGAGGCGCTGGTGAAGACGGCGCTGACCGACTTCGACATGGTGCCGACCTTCCCCGGCCTCGGCTTCGCCATGCTGGCCCGCCGTACCGGAGGAGACCCGTTCCGCAGCGTCGTCCGCACGCCCAACCGCGGCTTCGCGTGCGGGTTGCACGTCGTGCCCGGCCCGGGCGACCTGGAGTACTACGGCGCGACCAACCGGCTGGTCGACCACGTGTCCGGGGTGACCTGGATGGCCGACGTCCGCTTCCTGGCGCAGTACTCGATGCAGCAGCTCGACGAGCGGGTCGCCTCGCACGAGGTCACCCGCTGGCTGGCGGGCAACCGCCCGGTCACCCTCGACGGGTTCCCGCTCATCGGGTGGCTGCCGCTGAACGGCCTCTACCTGCTGACCGGCACCTACCGCGACGGCTTCCACTGCGCCCCGCTGCTGGCCGAGCACGTCGCCAACGAGGTGCAGGGCAAGCCGGGCACCCTCGACCCGATGGTCAAGCCGACCCGGCGGCCGATCGAGACCCGGACGATCGAGTGGTCGATCAACGAGTACGTGGAGCACAACCTCGCCGCCTGGTTCGAGACCGGCGCCGAGGCCGCGCCGCAGATGACCACGACGCAGATCGCCGAGTACTACCGCACGATGGCGACGAAGTTCTACGACACGATGGGCATCGACTACGCGCTCGGCCCGGACATCCTCTGGTACGCGCAGGGCAGCCTGCTCGGCGCGCGCCGGGTCGCCCGCTACTTCCAGCGCCTGGCGGCGCGGGGCGGCTCGCAGCCGGTGGGCGCGGGCACCGGGGAGGCGGGCCGATGACGCTCTCCCAGGACTCCGTGGCCGAGGCCGTCCAGCAGCTCGTCGACAAGCACCTCAACCTGACCGCCCACGGCTACGGGTTCGGCGCGGACGACGACCTGTGGGAGCTGGGGATGACCTCGCTGAGCTGCATGGGGCTCATGCTCACCCTGGAGGACACCTTCCAGGTCGAGCTGCCGGAGGAGGCGCTCAAGGAGGACACCTTCCGCACGGTGGCCACCATCACCGCCGCCATCGAGGCCGCCCGCTCCGCGGCGAGCAGCTCTTCGGCGAAGGTGTAGGAACCGATGCCGAGGTTCGAGCCGCGCCCGGCGAATCCGTTCCCGTTGCTCCGCGATCCCCGGGCGCGCCGGTTCCCGCTGTCGGCGGGCCAGGAGCGGCTGTGGTGGTTGCGCCAGCTGGATTCGTCCCACGACCAGTACCACATCACTGGCGGCTGGCGCTTCCCGGCGGGGCTCGATCCCTCGGCCCTCGGCACCGCGCTCACCGCCCTGACCCGCCGCCACGCCATCCTGCGCACCGCGTTCGTCCTTCGGCCGGACGGGACGGTCGCGCAGGAGGTCGTGGACGAGGTGGAGATCCCCGTTGACTGGGCCGGACGCGACTGGCGTCGGGCGGTCGAGCGCGCGGCGGCCGAGCCCTTCGACCTGGCCCGGCCGCCGCTGCTGCGGGCCGTGGCCGCGGAGCTGGACGAGGGGCACGGCCTGTTCGTGGCGCTCCACCACATCGTCACCGACCGGTGGTCGATGGACGTGCTGGCCCGCGACCTGGTCGAGCTGTACGCGGCGGCGCTCGCCAAGCGGGCGCCGGTCCTGCCCGAGCTCGCGGTCCAGTACGGCGACTACGCGATCTGGCAACGCCGGCTGCTGGACGGCGACCTGCTGCAACCCCACCTGGAGCACTGGCGGCAAGCCCTGGACGGCTACGAACGCCTGGAGCTCCAGACCGACCGGCCCCGCACCACGGCCGCCGACGCCGCCGGCGCCAGCGTCGTGCTGGAGCTGCCGGAGGAGGCCACGGCGGCGATGAGCGCGCTCGCCTGGCGGACCAGGTCCAGCCCCGGCGTGGTGGTGACGGCTGCGCTGGTCGCGACGTTGAGCGCCTTCACCGGCCAGGACGACGTGACCCTCGGCGCGATCGTCTCCGACCGGCCCCGGCCCGAGCTGCAGGACCTGATCGGCTTCTTCGTCAACACCCTGGTGCTGCGGGTGCGGGCCGACGGGCGGGAGCTGACCTTCCGCGAGCTGGTCGCGCGCACCCGTGACGCCTGGATGGCCGCGGACGCGCACCAGGACGTGCCCTTCGAGCAGATCGTGGGGGCGGTGCGGGCGGCGCCCGAGGAGCAACGCAACCCGATCTTCGACATCGTGGTCAACCACGCGGGTGACCGTACGGCGCTGGCGGAGGCTCCGGACGCGCCCGCGTGGTGGTACCCGGACCTGCCGGTGACCGCCCGCTTCGACCTGTCCCTCACCACGCAGCTCGCGGACGGGCGGCTGCGCGTCACGTTCGTCTACCGGCCCGCGTTGTTCGACCGGGCCTCGATCGCCGCCCTGGCCGAGCGCTACCTCCAGGTGCTCGGCCAGGGCGCGGCGGCCCCCGACCGGCCGCTGCGCGAGCTGGACGTGGCCGGGGAACCGCCCGGCCCCGCCGAGGAGAGCGCGCCGCGGGCGACGGTGGTCGAGCTGGTCGAGGCGCAGGCCGCGCTCCGGCCGCAGGAGGCCGCCGTCGTCGGCACGGGCGGCGAGCTCACCTACGGCGAGCTGAACCGGCGCGCGAACCGGCTGGCCCGCCACCTCACCACGCTCGGCCTGGGCCCCGGCCAGGTCGCGGGCGTCTGCCTGGCGCCGGCCGTCGACCGGTTCGTCGTCCTGCTCGCGGTGCTGAAGTGCGGGGCGGCCTACTTCCCGCTCGACCCGGACTTCCCGCCCGACCGGCTCCGCTTCCTGGTCGCCGACGCCGGGGTGAGCCTCACGCTGGTCAGCCCGGAGCTGCGGCTCCCCGCCGACCTGGGCGCGCTGGTGGTCCCGCAGGCGGCCGACCTGGCCGGACACGACGGCGGCGACCCGCCCCTGGCCGCGCGCCCCGGCGACCTGGCCTACCTGATCTCCACCTCGGGCTCGACCGGGACGCCCAAGGCCGTGGCTGTCCCGCACCGCGCGCTCAGCCGGCTCGTCGCCGGGGCCCCGCACTACCTCGACGTCGGACCCGGCGCGACGTTCCTGCAAGCCGGGCCGCTCACCTTCGACGTCTCCGTCCTGGAGTGGACCCCGCTCGCGCACGGCGGGCGCACCGTGGTGACCGGTACCGGCACCCTGCTGGAGGAGCTGCGGCCGGTCCTGCACCGGTACGCGGTGACCACGCTCAAGCTGGTCTCGCCGCAGCTCGACCTGCTCGTCGAGCAGGAGCTGGAAGGGCTGTTCTGGCTGCGCCAGCTCATCGTGGGCGGCGACGTGGTCAACCCCGCCAGCTTCCGTGCCGCGCGCGAGCGGCTGCCCGGCTGCGAGGTCATGGCCTCCTACGGGCCCACCGAGTGCACCGTGCTGGCCACCACCTACACCCCCGACGGCCACGACGCGCCGCTGGACCGCGTGCCGATCGGGCACCCCATCCCCTACACCAGGGCCTACATCCTCGACCGCGACCTCAGGCCCGCGCCGGTGGGCATGCGCGGCGAGATCTACCTCGCCGGCGACGGCCTGGCGCGCGGCTACCACCGCCGTCCCGGCCTGACCGCGCAGGCCTTCCTGCCCGACCCGTACGGCCGGCCCGGCGAGCGCATGTACCGCACCGGGGACGTCGGCCGCTTCCTGCCGGACGGCGCGATCGACTTCCTCGGCCGGGCCGACCGGCAGGTCAAGATCCGCGGTTACCGGATCGAGACGAGCGAGATCGAGCACGCCCTGGTACGGCACGGCGCCTCCGCGGCCGTCGTGCTCCGCGCCGAGCTGGACACCGGGCCCGCCCTGGTCGCCTACGTGGTGGCCGACGCCTCGGTGGACCTGCCGGCGCTGCGCGAGCGGGTGCGCGCCACGCTGCCCGCCTACATGGTCCCCGACCACCTCGCGCGGATCCCGCGCGTGCCGCTGACCGTCAACAACAAGGTGGACCGTACGGCGCTGCCCCCGGTCACGCCGTCGCGACCGGAGCCGGCCGCGCCCCCGGCCTCGGGGTTGGAGGCCCGGGTCGCGGAGGCCTGGTCCGGCGTGCTGGGCCGTACCGTCGCGGCGGGCCAGGACTTCTTCGAGCAGGGCGGCCACTCCCTGCTGGTGCCGCGGGCCACCGCAGCGGTCCGGCGGCTGCTGGGCCGGGAGGTGCCGCTCCGGCTGATGATGCGGCACCGCACGCCGGCCGCCTACGCCACCGCGCTGCTGGCCGAGAGCCTGCCCGAGCTGCGCGGCGGGGCCCGGCTGGAGCGGCGGAGCTGGCGGCAGCGGCGGGTGGACCTGTACGTCTCCGCCGGGCCGGTCGAGGAGATGCGGGTCCTGGTGGTGCTCGACGGCTCGGAGTTCGCCGACATCATGCGCCTGCCGGCGATCCTCGACCGGCTGGTGCACGAGCGGCGGATCCCGCCGGTCGCGGCGCTCTTCGTGAGCCCGGAGAGCTGGGCGGCCCGGCGCACCGAACTGCTCGCCGAGGACTGCCCCGACCTGCTCGCCGACGAGCTGCTCCCGATGCTGAGCGGCGAGCTGGGCGCGCGCTGGCGGCCCGGCCGGGCCACGGCGGTCGGCGCGAGCCTCGGCGCGATCGCCGCGGTGCGGGCCGCGCTGCGCCGCCCCGACTGCTTCCGCGGCGCGGTCGCGCTGTCCGGCCCGCTGAGCGAGCACCGGCTCGGCCCGGCGATCTCCCCACCGGCCCGGCTGTTCCTGTCGGCGAGCAAGGAGGAGGCCGAGATCGTGCTCGACGACGGCCTGACCCTCGTCGAGTCGGTGGAACGCACCGGCGCGGACCTGACCGCCGAGGGCCACCACGTGCGGTGCGCGTACGGCGAGGGCGGACACACCTACGCCGCCTGGGAGGCGATGCTCCCGGAGGCGATCTCCTGGGCGCTGAGAGAGGACGACACCCGAGATGTTCGATGACGGCGACTTCCACGTCGTGCGCAACGACGAGGAGCAGTACTCGATCTGGCCGGCCGGGCGCGACCTGCCCGCGGGCTGGCGGGTCGCCGGACCCACCGGGCCGAAACAGGAGTGCCTGGCCTACATCGACGAGACCTGGACCGACCTGCGGCCCCTGAGTCTGCGGGAGCCGACGTGACGACACCTCGCCCCGCTCAGGCCCCGACGGTGACCGAGCTGTTCGAGCGGCAGGTGCGCGCCTGGCCGGAACGCGCCGCGCTCAGGACCGCCGCCCGTTCGTGGACCTACGCCGAGCTCGGCCTGCTCACCGCCCGCCTGGCCGCCCGGCTGCGACGCGGCGGCGCGGGGCCGGGCGGCATCGTGGGGATGCTCGCCCCGCGCGGCCCGCAGGCGGTGATCGGCCTCCTGGCGATCCTGCGGGCCGGGGCCGCGTGCCTGCCGCTCGAACCCGACGACCCGCCGCGGCGCAACCAGGAGGTCCTCGGCGACACCGGCTGCGCGCAGGTGCTCGTCGCCGCCCCGACCTCCTGGCTGCCGCACGCCCAGCTCATCGACGACCCCACGCTGACCGGCGAGCAGGCCGGCCCGCTCGGCGTGCCGCACCGGCTCGACCTGGCCTACGCGATCACCACCTCGGGTTCCACCGGGCGGCCCAAGGTCGTGGGGGTGCCGCACGAGGGGCTGGCCAACCTGATGGCCGCCTCGATCGAGGAGCTCGACCTGATCCGGCCGGACGACACGATGCTCTGGACCCTCGCGGTCACCGTCGACAGCACCGTGCACGACGTGCTCATGCCGCTGTGCTGCGGCGGCTGCGTCGCCGTGCCCGACGCCGGCGACCTGCCCGCGACCCGCGTGGTGCACGCCGTACGGGCGCTGGGGGCGACCGTGCTGGAGATCCCGGCCGCGGTGCTCGGGCCGTACGGCCGGGCGTTGCTGCCGAAGCTGGCCGAGGCCGGGGTGCGGCTGGTGATCACCGGCGGGTCGCAGCTCGACGGGCCGGGGCTCGCCGAGGCCGAGCCGCTGGTCGTGCACAACGGCTACGGGCCCACCGAGACGACGGTCGCGCCGCTCTGGTACCGGTGCGACAAGGCCACGCCCCGCTGGGCGCCGATCGGCACGCCCATTCGCGGCATCCGCGCCTACGTGCTCGACGAGGAGCTCCGCCCGGTGCCGGAGGGGGCGGCCGGCCAGCTCTTCATCGCGGGGGCCGGCGTGGCCCGGGGGTATCTCGGGCTGCCGGGCCGTACCGCCGCCGTCTTCCTGCCCGACCCGTTCGCCACCGCGCCCGGGCAGCGCATGTACGCCACCGGAGACCGGGTACGGCGCGAGCCCGACGGCCAGTACGTCTTCCTCGGGCGCATCGACGACCAGGTCAAGATCAGCGGGTTCCGGGTCGAGGTCGGCGAGGTCGAACACGCCCTGCGCGAGCTACCCGGCCTGGTCGACGCCGCGGTGCTGGCGCGCCAGGACGCCCCCGGCGGCGCGGCCCTGGTCGCCTACCTCGCCGGGACGCCGTCCCCCGGCTTCCCCGAGCTGCTCGAACGGCTGCGCGACCGCCTGCCGTCCCACATGGTGCCGCGCTTCCACGTCTGGCTCGACCGGCTGCCGCTCAACCGGGCCGGCAAGGTCGACCGCGCCGCCCTCGGGAAGATCCCGTTCGTGACCCCGCAGTCCCCCAGGGAGAACTGACCATGACCCGCGATGTACGGCAGGCCGTACCGCACCCGACGAAGCGACCGACGATCGCGGTGATCGGCGGCCGGGCGAAGTTCGTGCGCAAGGCCCGCGAGCTCGGCATGAACGTCGTCTACGTGCAACACCCCAACCAGTACGACCAGTCGCACTGGCCCTACGTCGACCAGGCGCTGCTGGTCGACTACACCGACACCGAGCGGCTGCTGCCGCTGGTGCGGGCGCTGCACGACGTGCACCCGTTCGACGCCGTGATCTCGCTGTACGAGCTCGGCGTCCAGCCCGCGGCGCTCATCGACGAGATGCTCGGGCTGGGCGGGTACTCGCTGGAGACGGTGGACCTGCTCCTGGACAAGGCCAGCATGCGGCAACGCCTGAACGCGCTGGGCATCAGCCCGGTCGCCGCCGCCGTCGGCCGGACCGAACAGGACCTGCGGGCCTTCGCCGCCGCCCACGGCCTGCCGATCTTCGTCAAGCCGGTCGCGGAGGCGGGCAGCATCGGCGTCTTCGCCGTCCGCGACGAGGCCGACCTGGCGGCCATCCCCGCGCGCTTCCGCGAGCTGGAAGCCACCTTCGACCCGGCCGACCTCGCCGGGCCGCTCGACCGCTTCCTCATGGAGGAGTACCTCGACGGGCCGGAGATCAGCGTGGAGACGCTGAGCTTCGACGGCCGCCACGTGGTCATCGGCATCACCGACAAGGTCCTCGGCGGCCCGGGGTTCGTCGAGGTCGGGCACTCCTCGCCCAGCCGCCACCCCGCCGCCGCGCTCCGTGCCGCCGAGGAGCTCGTGCTGACCTTCCTCGACGCCGTCGGCCTGCGGCACGGGCCCGGACACACCGAGCTCAAGCTGACCAGCCGGGGGCCGCGCATCATCGAGTCGCACACCCGGATCGGCGGGGACCGGATCAACGAGCTCACCGAGCTCGCTTACGGCGTCGACATGGACCGCTACGCCCTCGGCGCCCGGCTCGGCCTCTTGGAACCCTTGCCCGCCTCACCCCGGCCGGTCGGCGGGGCCGCCATCCGCTTCCTCACCCCGCCGCCCGGCACCGTCCTGTCCATCACCGGCGAGGACGCCGTCCGGGCCGACCCCGCCCTGGTCGAGCTGGAGCTCTCCGTCGGGCCGGGGGACGTCGTGCCGCCCCTCACCTGGAGCGAGGACCGTATCGGGCACATCCTGGCCCGTGGCGCCACCCCTGAGGACGCCATCGCGGCCTGCACCCGGCTGGCCGCGCTGATCCACATCCAAACCGAGCCCCTCTCCTCCCAGCCCCTGTCTCCGGCCCCCGGGACCGTGTCGTCCGAGGCGGGCCGGTGAGCCTGCGCGCCGGCCCGGAACACCCCCGGTTCCGCGACACCGTCCGCCGGCTCCCCCCGACGGTGTGGATCGTCAGCCTCGGCATCCTGGTCGTCCGGGTCGGCAACTTCCTGCCCGTCTTCATGGTCCTGTACCTGACCAGCCGCGACATCCCACCCGCCGCCGCCGGCCTGGTGCTCGGCGCCGCCGGCCTCGGCAACATCCTCGGCAGCGCCATCGGCGGCTACCTAGCCGACCGCATCGGCCGCCGCTGGACCATCGTCCTGTCCATGGTCACCACCGCCGGCCCCACCGCCGCCATCCCGCTGTTCGACGAGCTGGCGGTGCTCATCTCCCTGGTCTTCCTGGCCGGAACCGCCTCCCAGATCTACCGCCCCGCCGCGGCCGCCCTCCTGGTGGACGCCACGACGACCACCCAGCAACGCCTGGCCGCCTTCGCCGTCCACCGCTTCGCCATGAACATCGGCGCCGCGGTCGGCGGTGTCCTGGGCGGCATCCTGGCCACCGTCTCCTACGTGGCGCTCTTCCTCGGCAACGCGGTCGCCTGCCTCCTCCTGGCCGCCATCGCCGCCCTCTTCCTCCGCGACCTCACCCCCGCCCGAGCCCACTCCGACATCCCAGGCGACCCGCCCCCCGCACCCCCACCCGGTGAGCCGATCCCCGCCACCCCCGAGCCCAGCTACCGCCAAGCCTTGACCGACCGCCGCCTCCGCCGCTTCCTGGTCATGACGGTGATCGCCGAGTTCGTCTACATCCAGTCCACCGTCGGACTCCCCCTCCACGTCGACGCCCACCACCTCACCCCGGCCGACTTCGGCCTCCTCATGGGCCTGAACGGCGTCATGGTCCTTCTCCTCGAACTCCCCATCACCGGCCTGGTCTCCCGCCGCTCCCCCGGCGCCGTCCTCGCCCTGGGCAACGTCCTGACCGGCGTGGGCCTGGCCATGACCGGCTTCTTCGGCGAGATGCACTGGCTGGCGGCCACCATCCTCATCTGGACCATGGGCGAGATGTTGTACGCCTCCATGGCCAGCGCCTACCTCGGCGACCTCGCCCCACCCACCATGGGCGGCCGCTACCAGGGCCTCTACAGCGCCGCCATCACCGCCGGCACCGGCCTCGGGCCTCTGATCGGCGGGGCCGTCTACGCGTTCAACTCGTGGGCCCTCTGGACCGTCTGCGCCCTGGGCGGCCTGCTCTCCGCCTGGCTCTGCCTCCCAAGCTGGAAGGACCGCCGCACCCGCACGACCTCCGCCATGGAAGAACCCAAGGCCCCTGCCCCACCGGTGCACGAGCCGGGAGGCCCCATCTCATAAACGTGCATGCCGTACGCTCCGCAGTTCGGCGGGTTGCATTTATTGCACCTGCTACACATACTGCAGATAGAGAGGAGCGCAGCGCATGACTGTACGGACGCCTAAATCCCTGGAGCCCGGTCGCGTGGACGCCCAGGACGCCGCCCGCGCCGTGCGGCGGATCAAGGACTACCTCGCGACCCACCCAGGCACCGGCGACATCCGCGTCACCGGCGAGCTCGCGGGCGACGACGCGCTCGTCCTGCCCCGCGACGCTGTGACCATGCTGGCCTACATCCTCACCCAGCTCGCCGAAGGCCGCGGGGTCACCGCGATGCCCAGCCACGCCGAGCTGACCACTCGCCAGGCGGCGGACCTGCTGAACGTGTCCAGGCCCTACCTCATCGGCCTCCTCGACGCGGGAAAGATCCCCCACCGTCTCGTCGGCCGGCATCGACGCGTGCGGTTCGAAGACCTCATGGCCTACAAGCAGCGCAGCGACGCAGCCGGCCGCAAGGCCGCGGATGATCTCGTCGCCCTCAGCGAAGAACTGGACCTGTACTGACATGGCGCTCGTCGTGGTCTACGACGCCAACGTGTTGTACGGCAACGAGGTCCGCGACCTGCTCATCCGTGTGGCCTGCTCCGGGCTGGTCCGAGCCCACTGGTCCGCCGAGATCCTCGACGAAGTCACCAGAAACCTCGCCGCAAACCGCCCGGACATCCCCTCGGACAAGCTCTCCACCCTGTGCAAACTCATGAACGCCGCAATCCCCGGCGCCCTGGTGAGCGGATGCGAGGAACTGACCGAAAGCCTCAAGCTGCCCGACCCCGACGACCGGCACGTCCTCGCCACAGCGATCAAAGCCGGTGCAGAAGTGATCGTGACATCGAACCTGAAGGACTTCCCCGCCGACGTACTGGCGACCTACGGCATCACGGCCAAAAGCCCCGACGACTTCATCCTCGATCAGCTCGACCTCGACGAGGTCGTCGTCCGCGACTGCGTCCACCAGATCGCGAGCAGCCGCACTCGTCCACCGAAGTCCTTCGCCGACATCCTCGACGCGCTCGAACGCGCCGGCCTGGTGGAATCAGCCGCAACCCTCCGAGGCTGAGCCCACCCACGACCACACCGCACGAGCTGCACTTTTACAGCGCAGCTTCAACCACCCTCCCCCTTCCCGCCACCAGCCGGTGCCCTGCCACCACCGCCAACCCGAGAAGAACAAAGACAGCCCCGTACACCAGGACGCTGATCAGCAACCCGCCGTACCCCAGCACGCTCACATCCAGGAACGGATACGGATAACGCCGCGGCGTCCCAGGAGCCAGCAGCGCACCCCGCACCACCGCGAACACCGCATAACCCGCCGGATACCCGACCCACACCACCGCATCCCACCAGCGCGGCCCCCGGTCCCGATCCCACAGCAGCCAATCCACCACCGCCATGACCGGCGTAACGGTGTGCAGCAGCAGGTTCCCCCAATCGAGCACCTGATCCCCTCGCCCATCCAGAACCGGAGCGAACGGATTCCCACCGACGAGCACCAGATTGAACACCAGCCCCGTGATGCAGATGTAGAGCGTCACCGCCCCCTTCACCCGCCCCGTCCCCGCCCATCCCGCCAGCCTGGCCAAGTAGTAGACGGCCAGCACGATGTTGCTCTGCACCGTGAAGTAGACGAGCGGCGACAGCGGACTAGCCGCACCCCGCCACGTGCACACGAGCCCGACAACCGCAGCCAAGACCAGGACAATCCGGAACAGCATCACGGCCGGGAGGATATCCGGCACATGTCCCTGGCCTGTCAGGGGCATCGCTGCCACGGGACGCCTCCGACGCACGCAGAGCATCTCCAGCCAGAACTTTGGCCGCCACCACCAGATCGATCACCCGCCGGCAACTCGCCGCCGCGGAACCGACCCTTCGTCAGGTGATCAGGCGGGGCCGCCACGATCGCCGCCGCCTCGCGGGGACACTGCATCTGCCGCCCATCACTGGCGCGGACCTCCTGAAAGCCTCGGCTGCGGCCCGCGGATACAACGTTTCATCCCGTGTGCCCGACCAGCCAAGCAAGTCCAGCAGATGAACGATGTCGTGACCCAGCACGAAACTCGTCAAGACCTGGCGAAGAGGGCGCGGCACATCCTTATCCAGCAGCAGCTTGACGCCACTCCCGAGGGGGTTCGTAGCTGTCCACATAGTCGGCGAAGTCCGCGGCGTCACGTGCCGCCACGGCCGACACGCTGGGGTAGAAATCCGCGATCCGCTCGGCCGGAACACCGTCTCGCAGCAGCGACGCCACCTCGTCGTACGGCACGCGGGTCCCCTCGATCACCGGCATCCCGCCCCGGACGTTCGGATCGACGGTGACATGCTCCCGAGGCTGCAGCAGGTCGGGAATGTACCGCCCGTCGCGATAGAACGGCCGCAACACCTCGACCAGCTCATGGATGACGATGTTGGCCTTGCGATGCACCAGATCGGTGGCCTGCCCCTGTTCCACCAGATAGATCGTCGAGCCGTCCGTCACCAACTGATAGGCCGACAGATGTTCCCGCTCCTGGAGATCCTCGCGCAGTGTGTCCAGCACCCGGCGAATCTTCTGCAGCGAGGCGTCGTTTCGCAACTTCACACAGGTGCGCAGCGCAATCAGATCCCGGAACGAGTACAGCACCGGACGCACCGGCGAAACCTCGGGCACCAGCACCTCCCCACGCCCTGTACGAGCGTTACGCCAGTGCGCGAGCTGGCGAAGCGTGGCACCCGACAACGCCGCCGCAAGCTTCGGACTGTAGGACACCGGCTTCACCTCCTCTGACCGACCCGACCGGCTTCATCATCGCAAACATCCCCCGAAATCATCTGCCTTTACCGCACCCGCCTCGGAGCCCCATTCCCGGCGCTGCCGGGCGAATCTTCGACGCAGCCTGGCCGGCCTCGACGCCAAAGCAACCAGTAGCCCAGTACGCCGCCTCGCCTCGCCTCGCTGAGTATCCGCCCAAGGCCTCAAGCCACACCTCGACGACACGTCCACCTTCTCGACACTCCAACTGCCCACGTGATGGAGCTTCCGAGGCACGAGCGCACTCCGTTTGCGCCGATCCCCGCTCACAACACACGGTCGACGCAGCCGCTCAACTCTCTCGCCGAAGACGCAGCCGCTCAACTCTCTCGCCGAACCGGCAGACTGCTTACTCTTCTCGAAGCGGCCGAAGTTCAACCTTCAGCCGCATCTCCAGCGCTCCCGCAATACGTACCAGCAGGGGCAGAACGGGCATCGCTCCCCCTTCCTCCAGCCGCCCAACCACCTCCTGTTTCACCCCGACCCGCTCCCCAACTCCTCATGCGTAAGCCCTAGCTCCTTTCGCCGATCCCGCACCGATTTCCCTAACTCAAATCGCAGCCGAGCAGCCTCATACCCAGCCCCGGCTCCAGGACGACTCATGGCCTCGACGCGCTTGACAGCCCATGCCTTGCGCTCAGTCATCGCGTTCCGCTCCTATCCACCGCGGCCGTGACGGCCACGCACCGCCATCCCACCTGCTCAATCCCACCCGTCCGACATCAAGCCGCCAGGGCGAAGCTCGAAATCTCGCACACTTCCGAGCCAAGCCGACGGCCACCATATACACCCCGCCATATCAGCTCAGCTCACCGCTTGATGTCCGCGAACCTCTCACAAATGATGGCGCGTCCTCGAGTGCAACTTGTTCGCTGCCGCAGATCCACGACATCAGCTGAAATCGGTGCTGGCATGCATAACCACACTGCTCTTCGAGCACCCGTAAAGAGATCACTAAGAGAGAACTTCGGCTGGATAGCCATGCAGGAGCGTCGAAGAAGGCCGCTGACCAGAAGGCTTGACGATCTCGTTCGGCAGGTAGACCGTCGCGGAACCCCCCACGGGCGTAGGAGGCGCGGTGGTCCGTACGCATGGAAGCCGAAGACGCGGGTCATCCCGCGGGTGTGGGGAAGGCGGGTCGTCGTCGCTCACGGGCGTGTTGACCCACAGATCACCCCCACGGGCGTGGGGAAGGCATGAAAGTCCACGGCATGCTGTCCGTAACCAGCTGGGTCACCCCCACGGGTGTGAGGAAGGCGGGAATCTGTCGCCGCCGCCGCTCGGCTGCAGCGGGCCACACCCACGGGCGTGAGGAAGGCCGGACGCCGACCTTGAAATCCGTCCGGTCGATCGGGTCACCCCCACGGGCGTGAGAAGGGCCTGGCCTGGGCCGGAGCAGGAGCCGCCGTTGTCGGGTCACCCCCACGGGCGTGGGGAAGGCGCCGCGTATCGACCTCGTCGAACCCCCACACCGGGTCACCACCACGTGGGGGTGATCCGGGCTGGCGCCACCCCACCTACGGCCGGGAACCGTGGTCCCCACGCCCGTGGGGGTGATCCGGCGCACCTGAGCGCGTACTTGCCGGCGTAGTCGTGGTCCCCACGCCCGTGGGGGTGATCCGCCTTCAGTGCGGCTGACGCCATCGGGGTACCCGTGGTCCCCACGCCCGTGGGGGTGATCCGCTGAGGCTTACCGTCGCGCGGCCGGTATCCGGGTGGTCCCCACGCCCGTGGGGGTGATCCGCGCCACGCCTTGCCGGTTGCGCCCTGCCGCCCGTGGTCCCCACGCCCGTGGGGGTGATCCGAAAGAAAGCGATCTAGAAAGACCCACGAAAAGGTGGTCCCCACGCCCGTGGGGGTGATCCAGCGGCGTCTGAGCAGACCCGCCGCTCGGGCATCGTGGTCCCCACACCCGTGGGGGTGATCCGCCGGGATCGTCGGTGATCATTTTCGGTGCGGGGGGTCCCCACGCCCGTGGGGGTGATCCCTCGCGCCCTTCGTCGGTGAGTCCGTCGGTGTCGTGGTCCCCACGCCCGTGGGGGTGATCCGTCGTCGTTCTTGGTGCCGAGGTCGACCAGCACGTGGTCCCCACGCCCGTGGGGGTGATCCCGTGCCCGCATAGAGGGACTGGCCATACATGGAGTGGTCCCCACGCCCGTGGGGGTGATCCGCTCCCCAGGTTCGGCCGGGTGTAGATCAGGCCGTGGTCCCCACGCCCGTGGGGGTGATCCGGCGAGGTCTTGCACACCAGGGTGATCGTGGTGGTGGTCCCCACGCCCGTGGGGGTGATCCGGTCTCTTCGTCCTGGTCGAAAGGCGCGGTCGCGTGGTCCCCACGCCCGTGCGGGTGATCCGTGGCCGATCCCGGCGCCACTCCTCCGTAACTTGTGGTCCCCACGCCCGTGGGGGGTGATCCGGCCACGACATCGAGCTCGAAACGTACCCGGCGGTGGTCCCCACGCCCGTGGGGGTGATCCGTTCTTGCGTGAGCCGTGTCATACGTTACAAGGGTGGTCCCCCGCCCGTGGGGGTGATCCGCGCACCAAGAAGTAGGCCAGGGCCGAGTACGCGTGGTCCCACGCCCGTGGGGTGATCCGTCGCTCGGAGTCCTAGTCACTGTCCAGGAGGGGTGGTCCCCACGCCCGTGGGGGTGATCCGGTTCGCGCACCTCCTGGCGGCACGGAGGACTAGTGGTCCCCACGCCCGTGGGGGTGATCCGGTCTACTACGACTCCCCGGGCAGTGACCGCCGGTGGTCCCCACGCCCGTGGGGGTGATCCGAAGATCTTCGCTGACCTTGCGCCCGACGTTGAGTGGCCCCCACGCTCGTGGGGGTGATCCGCTCAACGGTATGCGCACCCGGTGGATCGCCGTGTGGTCCCCACGCCCGTGGGGGTGATCCGGCCAGCGCGGCGTTCGCCCGCCAGGTGGGCGTGTGGTCCCCACGCCTGTGGGGGTAAATCCGGCCGGGATCGGTGCGACCACGGGCCGCGCCGTGTGGTCTCCACGCCCGTGGGGGTGATCCGAGCTCGCCTACCTTGACGAACAGGACGACGGAGTGGTCCCCACGCCCGTGAGGGTGATCCGCATATCGCCAACACCATCAAGGAAACCGAGCTACAGCCCAGGCCCGCGGGTGATCCGTCGTTAGAGAGCAATACAAGGCCGTTCACACTAACCGCCAAGCACCAACCCAGCCCCCAACGATCCCCCCGCACCGCCCCGGCCCAACCCGACAGCCCACCACCACCCCACCACCGAACCCGCCCCACCCCCGGGGGACCGGGGGCCGGGAGGCCCCCGGCAAGGGGGTGTGGGGGAGCTG